>NZ_CP134050.1:3347000-3693500 GCF_031583145.1 Brevibacillus brevis
TTACGGTTCGACGCATGTCCACTCGTCGGTCGAACCCGATCACCGCCACCTCGACATCCCTTTTTTTGCCGAGTGTGGAGCGCAGCGCGGGAGCGACTTTGGACACTGGCTGAAACGGCGTGACTTTCGTGACATACGCGAGCTTCTCCAGCTTCCTTTTCACCTGCGAGCGGTCCAGCTTGCCGATGTAGGCGTAATCCGGTAGGTAATCACCCAAAGTGACTCCCAGCCCTTCGATTTCATCCACCCACTCCTGACGCACCGGTCCGCTGAGCTGGATGACCATCAGCTCCGATCTGCCCGGTTTTGCAGAGGCGGTGTCTATCGACAACTCTTCCCGTGCTTCGATCTGGATATGTCCGCGCCGCTCGCCATCCTGCTTTGCCCACACAGGCACGCCACTGGAAAGCAGGGAAAGCACGACTGTAGAGGTAATGACCGCTTGCCATCGACTTCGCAAACCCAACACCCTTTCCCAAATTGGCGTAATGTTTCCATTATACGGGATAGAGTGAAAAGAAAAAAAGAGCGGGAAGATAGAGGAATGAGACAAAAATCATGTCTCCGTCCTCTTCTCTTCCCGCTTCCAGTCAAGCAGCGGCGAAAAGTCTGCCCACTCGAGCGTCGTCAACATTTCCCGGGTCCATTCTTGCTTGGGGACCGCCGTCAAACGTATGGCCTGCTGCTGCATCGCTTCCGAAAGCAGGTTGCGGCTAAACCGTGCATTGCCTTCCAATGACTGCAACGCTGTCACTTCCTGCAGCTTCTGCTTGATCCTGTCCGAAACGCCCGATGCCAGCACATATCCGGCATCCTTGGCTGCCTCCTCCAGAATCAGGATCAGGTCATCCACCGAATAATCGGGGAATGGAATGTATTTTTTAAACCGGGACAATAGGCCGGGATTGCTCGTCAAAAGCTGGCTCATCTCAAGCGGATACCCGGCTAGTACGACGACCAGGTTCTCCTCGTGTCTCGTCATCTCTTCCACAAGCGTATGGATGGCTTCTTGTCCGAAATCATTGTCGCCATGGCTGAGCAAGGCGTATGCCTCATCGATAAAGAGGACGCCCCCCAGCGCTTCCCGCACCTTTCTCCGGGTGAGTGCAGCGGTTTGCCCGACGTAGCCTGCCACGAGGTCTGCTCGGCTCGCCTGCACCAGATGTCCTCGCTTCAGGTAGCCGATCTCTCGTAAAATCTGGGCGTACAACGCAGCGACCGTCGTCTTGCCCGTCCCCGGATTGCCGGTAAAAACGGCGTGCAGTTCGACCGGACTTGTGGGCAAGTTGCGGGCACCCCGCTCTTGCTGCACATCGACGAAGGCGGCAATCTTCTTCAATTCCGCTTTGACCTGATCCAGTCCGATCAGCCTCTCCAGACGCTGCGAAGCGGACGGGCCTTCCGCAGCCGTCTCTTCCTCGGCCACATCTTCCGGAGACAGGACGGTGTAATCCTCCCAGTGCAGTTCTCTGCCAGCCGTCGCCCTTCCTTTCGCGAAAATCGCGTCCAGAACGATATTCGTGACGGTTCGAGCATTGCCGAAGGTGTCGTCCACCTGCGCTTTTTCGATCCTCTTCCGCAAGGCATGCTTGGCAGGAGCAGTCAAGGAGAAGTCGTTGCGGCTGGCCACGTGTTCGGCGATTTGCAGCAGCTCGTCCGGCGTGTAATTGGGCAAGAGGAAGTGACCGGTTTCCGGGAACCGGCTGTATAGTCCGGGATTTGCCTGCAGGAAATGGCGCATTTCCTCGGGGTAGCCAGCCAGAATGACGACGAATCGCCCTGCATACTCACCGCTGGTCATCGCTGCGACCAGCGTGTCGATCGCGACCTGTCCGTAGTCGCTCCCGGAGCTGTCCGGACGCTTCAGACTATATGCCTCATCGATGAACAAGACGCCTCCGTCCGCCTGCTTGACCGCCTCCATGACCCGCTGCTCGGTCTGGCCGACGTAAGCACCGACCAGGTGAGAGCGATCTACTTCGATCATTTGGCCCCGCTGCAGCAGGCCCAGCTCGTGGTACAAACGGGCGAGGAGCCGCGCCAGCGTGGTTTTCCCCGTCCCTGGGTTGCCCATGAGAACCACATGCAGCGGCAGCTGATCCTGCATGTGCCACCCCTTTTCTTCCCGCTGACGGCTGTATTGCAAAAACTGGGCGAACTGCCGCACGCGGTGTTTGATCTCAGACAGCCCGATCAGTTCTTCCAGCTGCTCCAGGGCGCTCCACTCGCAGTCAGTGTCTGCTTTTTTCTCCTCTGATGGAGGAGCAGGCAATAGCAGCGCCTTTTGCTCATGCTGACGGGAAAGGGCACGGATCGTCTCCTGGAGCTGGGTAAGCAGCTCGGTCGAGAAAAAGACGCCGGACAGCGAACCGGCGTAGGCTTGGACCCGCTCGGTCAATTCATGCAAAAGCCTCTCTCGCTCCGCGTAGAGCTGTTCGACCGCCAACGCCGCTTGCAGCTGATTGCTGTCCCCCAGTGTTTGCGCGATGGTCGTCGCCTCGGCGGCCATTCCCCGCCAGTTTCCGATATCTGCCAGCTCTGATGCGGCAAGAGCCGACAAGACCTCCACCGTCCTTCTGCGGGTAACGACGTTGTCGGTCTCGCGTATCGCCGGGAAGGCATCGGCGAGTACATGCTCCCGCAGCTTCGCAAAATAGATCCGGATATGAAGCTGGAACGCCTGCCGGTTGGCTGGATCCAGTACTTCCGCCCTTCTCAGCCATTCCTCCGCCAATGTCTCCCCACCCTTTTTGCCCATCCGCAGCTCGGCCATCCGCGTAAGTACGATCGATTCTGCCGGATCCAGGGCAGGGTTATCCGGATTCACAGTGCGCTGCTGCTCAATTTGCCGCAGCAGGGTGATCCATTCGCCTTCGGTCCATTCGGTTCCCGCCGTCGGCTGATTGCGCAACTCTTCTATCATTTTCATCGGATCTCGTTCTTCTTGATGCTGCATGTCGGTTATGCTCCTCCCGATCCATTCTATCTCTCCTGTTGTAGCATATTTGGCGGATCAAGAAAAGAAGCGCGTCTGTTTTACGCCGCCTGAACGGACGATTTTTGCTCTTTTCGGATCTGTCTGTTCGCAAACACTCCTGCGCAGGCAATCACCGCTCCTGCCACGCCGAATTCAAGCCAGCTCCCCCCGAAGCTGTACAGGGCCGCTCCACCGACAGGGCCCGCTGCCATCCCGAAGTAACGAATGAAGTTGTACACACCGATGGCGGTGCCCCTCTCTTGCTCAAACACTTCGGAGAGCAGCGTGGTATGCACGGGCATGCCGATTCCCAGTGAGAATCCGAACAGGGCGCTGGCAACAATCATCGAGGGCAGCGAGAGGTCCGTCACCGCCATGAACAAAAACGTCGCCGCAGCATGACCGCATGCTGTAAGCACCAATGACCTCCGGGTTCCCACTCGCCGCTGCAGCCGCCCGGAGAGCTTGCTGCTGACCACAAACAGGCCGGAGATGAGCAGGTACATGAGGCCGATCTGCGACGCAGACCAATGGTATAGATGTGTCAGCTGCACGGGCAAAAAGAGGAGAAACGCATGGTAGGCAAACATCTGGGTGAAGCCGGTCAAAATGACGGAGGCTCCCAAAGGCTGAAGGAGAACATTCCGGAATGCTCCCAGCCCAAACCTTTTTGCTGCCGTTTGCTCGTTTCTCGTCTCGGGTAGCCAGAAGGAATTGGCTCCCAGAAGACACAAGGCGCTGATGGCAAGGAACAAGAAAACGGCACTATGCCCTCCTGCCCCTCCGATCCAGCCTCCGAGAAGCGGGCCGATCGCCGGGCCAATTCCCAGCATCATCTGGTACGTTCCCATCGCCTCCGCTCGTTTGACTCCGGTGAAAACGTCGCCGATCACGGTCGCAGCCACGATGGGAATGGCCGCGAATCCGATGCCCTGCAGCGCCCGGAAAAATAGCAGCGATTCAATGGATTGTACGAGATAGCAGCCGACAGAGGCGAGCACATATAAAACGAGGGCCGGAATCAATACCTTGCGCCGCCCGTACTGGTCGATCAGCGGCCCATACACGACCTGCATGATCGCGAGGGCAATGGTAAAGACGGACACCGTCCAGTTGATAATCGTCGCCGTCGTGTGAAATTCTTCCTGCATAGAAGGCAGGATCGGCATAAACAAATTTTGGGCAAACGTCCCCACCAATATCGATGCCCCTAGCAAATACAAGATCTTGTTCGGGTTCACGCCAGTTTCCCCTCTCATTTTACGTTTTGTGTCCAAGGAAACAATCATGGTATAAAAAATGACTAGAGAAGACAAGAAAATTATAGATCTGGCATCGTCTTTTCCAATTCGATCGCCGCTTCGCGGATGACTTTTTCCAAAAACTCCAGCTCCGCTTCCGAATACCTTCCCAAAAATTCGCGCATATGACGCTCTAAGCGTGTGTGAAAGCGCTCGTGAAACGCAAACACTGACTCACCGCCGGGTGCCAAACGAAAAAACACTTCTTTTTGGTTGTCTTCCAATTGATAGCGCTCGATCAGCTCTTTCTTCAGCAGTTTGCCCGTAATTTTGGATATGGCGCTCTTCGTCACGCCGATTTCCTTGGCGATAGAGGTCACATTCATTTTTTCCTGCGAACCAATCGCCTGTATGACATGCAGCTCCGTAATCGAAAGGTTCAAACCGCCTTCATAGTCAGGCATGCTTTTCTTGATTTGCTCCAGAAGCAAGGATTCGCGCCGTTTGCTCCGATCCTCTTGCTTGTGCAGCATCAAGATCCATTGATTCCAGACTTTCTGCTTGAGATCCACTTTCTTGTACAGCCCCTTTTGGTGTCCTTGGAAACATTGCTACTTTACCACTTCTCTCCCGGATTTGCAACGTCCTTCTTCCCGATAGCAAACGAAAAGAAACCGCAGCCCCGATAGCTGAGGCTGCGTTCCTGGTATTCTTCATGCTCAAACGCGGATGTTGCCCATCTCGATGTCTGCCGAGAAATGGGCAACAGCGGCATCGAACACATCGCTCTCCGAGTCAGCCGCTATTTTGAACATCGTCACCACTTTGTTACCGCTCCGCACTTGCACATTGTACTGCGAATCCCCGTCATACGTGGTGGCAAAGTTGTACTCTCTGCCGTTAACGTTCATGTTTCGTTCCAACGTGGTCACACCTCCCGCCATAGTGTGACCGATCCGCCCCCTCTTTATCCATGATTAGGAAGAACCGACACGGTTTTCCCCGTCTCCGCCGAACGGATGGCTGCCTGTATGATCTCCAGTGCGCGAACCCCATCCTCGCCAGTCACAGGGGGTCGTTCTTTCATCCGGATCGCTTCGACGAAGGCGTCAATGACACCGCTGCTTGTCTGATTGTCATTCGTCTGAATGGCGCCGACGTTATAGCTTCGCTGCTCTCCGGCAGAGGTCATCAATTGAAGGGCCGCATCCGGATCGGCGAAGATTTTCAAAACGCCTTTTTCCCCGTACAAGACCGTGCTGTTGTCTTCGTCACCGTAATAGCTCCAGCTAAAGGCAGCGGTCCCGATAGCTCCTGACTGCGTGCGCAGGAGGCACACCATGTTGTCGCACACCTCGATCGGTTGTCCGTTTTCATCCTTTTTGTCCAGGGCCCCCGCAAATGCGCTCACTTCGATGATGTCTTCATTCAGTAAATAGCGCAGCAGATCGACCTTATGGATTCCCAAATCTCCGGCGACTCCCAGTGCGGAGCGGCTCTTCTTGAAAAACCATGTCGAGTTGGAAGCGTTGATGCTCCAATACTCGGGACCTTTATGGCCAAAGGTCGTTTTAAACGAGAGAATTTTGCCCAGTTCTCCATCCTCCACGATCTTGCGTGCCAGCTGATGGGCGGCGACCAACCGCTGATTGTGATCGATCATCAGCACAGTACCTGCTTCTGCGGCCGCTGCTACGATACTCTTCGCTCCTTCCAGCGTCGTCGCAATCGGCTTCTCGCACAGGACGTGCTTGCCCGCCCGCAGCGCCCGTGTCGTAATGATCTGGTGCATTTCATTGGTCGAGCAGTCGCTGATGGCATCTACCTCGGGATGATCGACGATCTCCTCCCAGCTCGCCGCCACCTGGCCGCCGAAGCGCTCGGCCAGCCGTTTCGCCCGGTCCGGATTGGGGTCGTAGACGTGGGTCAGTGTCACATGCGGATTGTCGGCGTACTCCGGTGCATGACGCTGGTTTGCGATCGAGCCGCAGCCGATGATTCCCACCCTGATTGTCATGGTCATACCTCCAGTATGCGTGCCTATTGCTGTTCCTTCTTTTGCAACAGGACCGCGATAATGATGATCAGCCCTTTCACCAGGCCTTGCAAATACGGGGAAATATTCATCAGGTTCAGCATGTTGTTCAGCACACCGAGGATCAACACGCCGAAAAACGTCCCGACTACCTTTCCCCGTCCTCCCGACATCCGCGTCCCGCCGATGATGACAGCGGCGATCGCGTCGAGCTCGTAGGAAAGCCCTGAGCTGGCCGAGGAAATCGAGTTCAGGCGCGACGACTCGACGACCGCCGCCAATGCAACGAACGTGCTGCACAGCATGTACACGCCCATTTTGACGCCATTTACGCGGATCGTCGACAATAGCGCTGCCTTCTCGTTGCTTCCAATGGCATACACGTAGCGGCCAAAGCGGGTCTTGTGCATGAGAACGTACACAAGCAGCGTCATGGCGAGAAAGATATAAACCGGTACCGAAAGCCCCAGCCACTCCGTGTTGGCGATGGCGGTGTACGCTTCAGCTTTCCCCGACAAGCTGCCGCCTTCTGCGAAGTAGAGCACGATCGATCTCGCGGATGCCATCATTCCCAGCGTGGCGATGAAGGAGGGAATCTTCCCCCTCGTCACCATGAGGCCATTCAGAGCGCCCACACCGGCTCCGGCGAGCAATGCCGCCAAAAGGGCCAGAAGCACGCTTTGCGTCGCATTGAGGACACTGACAGAGAGGGCGCCCAGAAGCGCGAGCACCGCACCTACCGACAAATCGATCCCCCCGGATAGCATCACGACCGTCATGCCCAGCGAAATGATCCCGATGATCGAAACCTGCCGCAAAATATTCGCGAAATTATCCAGGCTTGCGAAATGGCTGTTCACGAGAGAGGCGATCAGAAATATCGCCACGAAAGCGACGACGACGCTGTACTCCGACCAGACCGCATGTCCGCGCGCTCTCCACGAGGCAACACCCGTTTCCTTGGCTGTCGGTGGCGTGTTTATCATACGGCTTGATCCTCCTTTTTTCTGAATCCGTTTGTATCAACTACGTTTGTTCCACTTCCATTTTAGCTGTTCAACCATGCACCGGATTCGCTACAGCGTTTCTTGCGCCTGTCGCATAGAGCATGATCGACTCTTCGTTCATCTGCTGGCGCAACAGCGTCGCAGCGATTTCCCCCTGGTACATCACCATGACCCGGTCGCACAGCCGCAAGATTTCCGGCAGCTCCGAAGACAGGACGATGATCGCCTTCCCTTGACTCGCCAGTTCCCCGATGAGCTGATAGATTTCGCTCTTGGCCCCCACATCGATGCCTTGCGTCGGATTGTCGAAAATCAGGATGTCCGGGTCGGCCTGGAGCCATTTCGCCAGCACGACCTTTTGCTGGTTCCCTCCGCTCAAACTGACGATGGGGGCGTACGGATCTACCGCTTTGATCGAGAGCATTTGGCGATACCTTTCATACGCCGCCTCTTCCTGTTTTCCGTCGATCAACCCATTTCGTTCAAATTGCGAGAGAGACGCCAAACTCAAATTTTCCAAAATGCTCATGTCCTTGATAATGGCGTTTTCCTTGCGGTTTTTGGGTACGAGACCGATACCTGCCTGCAAGGCTTGGCGAGGGTGGGTCAGCTTGCGTACTTGTCCATTGACGCGTATTTCTCCTTCGTACGGGCGGCACCCGAAGATGGCCTCGAACAATTCCGTACGCCCGTCACCCGCAAGCCCCGTAAATCCGAGGACTTCTCCTTTCATGGCCGTGAACGCAACGTTTTGAAACCATTTGCCGCTGCTTAGGCCCTTGACCTCGAGACAGACTTCTTCCGTCCGACCGGAGCCATTCCGCTGTGTGCTGTCGATTGTTTTTCCAACCATCAGGCGGGTCAGCTCTTCCTCGTCTGTGTCCGCCACGCGCCCCGTACCTGCCAGTTGCCCGTCCCGAAGCACCGTGTAGCGGTCACAGACGCTAAGCACCTCTTTCAGCTTGTGCGAAATGTAGATGATGCTGACGCCGCTGTCCCGCAGCGTACGCATCGTGTCCATGAGATGTTCGATTTCGTAGTTGGTGAGCGCTGTTGTCGGCTCATCCATGATGATCAGCTTGGCGTCGGTCAACAAAGCTTTAGCGATCTCGACCATTTGCTTGAACGACGGTTCCAAATCGCGAACGAGCGTTTTCGGATGAAGAGATGCCCCCATCATACTCAGCAGCTCTTCCGTTCGCCTGCACATGTCTTCCACGCGCAGGAAGCCAAAACGATCCGTCCATTCCGCTCCCAGAAAAATGTTTTCATAGACAGTCAAGTCTGCGACGACATTCAGCTCCTGGTGTATAAAACGGATGCCCGCCTGTTTGGAAGCTCTGGGGTCTGTCATGCGGGTGCGCTGTCCCTCGATGTACATTTCGCCTGCGTCCGGCTGCAGGACCCCTCCGAGGATGTTCATCAGCGTGGACTTCCCCGCTCCGTTTTCCCCCAGCAGCGCGTGGATTTCCCCTTTTTGCAGGGAGAAGTCCACTCCTTTTAATACCGGGACTCCATTGAATGCTTTGTGGATCCCCTTCATGACCAGTACGTTTTCCGTCATGAGCTCCTCCTGCCAACCGCTTTGATGCCTAGAAGAAAGGACGGCCATTCTCGGACGATTGATCCCATCCACTGCCGTCCTCTTCGCATTCAGGCATGCCTCGCGCTTAATAGTTCGCGTTCGGATCGTAGAACTTGTCGATGTTGTCCTTCGTGATCGGCGTCGCTTCCAGCATCTTGACCTTTTCCGCCGGGGTCTTGCCGCCCACGATCTCCGCTGCGAGCTTCACCGCATCCTTGACCATCAAAGGGGAGTAGGTGAAAGTCGCCTGCATCAGCGGATCGTTGTCCTTGATCAGCTTGTAAATATCCTTGTGGCCGCCCGCCCCTGTCACTACCTTGATGTCTGTTCGCTTCGCCTCCTTGATCGCCTGCAGCACGCCCAGCGCCATCTCGTCGTCGTGCGTGTACACGGCATCAATCTGCGGCTGAGATTGCAGAATATTCTGCATAACATTCAAAGACTTTTCCTTCTGGAAGTCTCCAGACTGACTGACAATGATCTGCATGTCGGGGTGATCTTTGATCGCTTCGCGGAACCCATCGCTGCGCATCGTCGTGACAGAGCTCGGCACACCGATGATTTCCACGATCTTGCCTTTTCCGCCCAGCTTGTCGGCCAAATATTGGCCCGCATGTGTTCCGATGCCCTTGTTGTCCCCTTTGACGAGCGCCGTGAAATCGTCGCTTTCCAGCTCGCGGTCCACGACGATCAGCGGGATGCCCGCTTCCTTCACCTTCTTGGCGACAGGCGTCATCGCTGCGGACTCGATCGGCAGCATGACGATGGCGGAGACCTTTTTGGAGATCAAATCTTCAATATCGTTGGTTTGCTTGTTCGGATCAGCTGCCGTGGTGATCACGTACTTGAGACCTTCCGCTTTCGCTTCGTCCTCCGCATTTTTGATGACAGCTCCCAGCCAACCGTGGTCGGCCGCCGGGAAAGACATCCCGATTACTTTTTCCGCCGGAGCACTCCCGCCTCCCTGCGGCGCTTGCCCGGATTGTCCCCCGGACGAACTCCCTCCGCCGCTGCATCCAGCCAGCGCCAGCAAACCGGCCAAGGCGAAGGCGGCCCATCTCCCCAAACGTTTCATGTACTCTCCCCCTTATGGTATGAATGGATAACCCGGATCAGCTTGCCCACGTTGGAAGCGGTTGCAAGAAATCCGGGAAAAGCCCTTTCCCACATCTTCCGGTCAGCCCATGGTCGACTCGCGGATAATCAGTTCATAGTCCATGACAATGCTTTCAACCCTCTCCTGCGGCGACGCGATGCGCTTGATCAGCATCCGGGCCGCCTCGCAGCCCATTTCGTACATCGGCTGGGCTACTGTCGTCAAACTCGGATTCATCATGCTCGCAAACGGAATGTTGTCAAAGCCGACTACAGCGATGTCGTCTGGCACTTTCAGTCCCGCTTCCTTGATGCTCCGCAGCGCGCCGATCGCGAGGGTGTCAGACACCGCAAAGACGGCTGTCGGGCGGCCTTCCTGGGCCAAAAGCGACTTCATCGCGCGATGACCGCTCTCAAAATGCAGATCGGTATGAAGGATATAGCGATCCTCTGCAGGTATGCCGAACTCTGAAAGTGCCCGCAAATACCCTTCCTTGCGAAGCCTTGCGTACAGAAAACGCTCGTCCGAGTTGATGATCGCCACCTTCCTGTGCCCCATCGTCAAAAGGTGCTTCACGGCCTTGTAAGCCGCCGTCTGATTGTCGATGGACACGTAGGGCGTTTCGTCCACTTCACTGTACTCGCAGCACTGGATGACCGGATACTCATCGCCGAGCTGCCTGATATGAGCCAGGTCGACGGCAGGATCCATCGAGATGACGCCATCTGCCATGCGGTTGCGCAAAAGGTCCAGATAGACGTTTTCCCTCTCCACATCGGAGTCTGTCGTGCAAAGCAGCGTATTGTACTGGTGGCGCCTGGCGATGTCTTCGATGCCCTGGACGATTTTGGAGTAGAATGGGTTGGAAATACTGGGGACAAGGACGAGCAGCATCCGGCTTTCCGCACAGCGGAGGTTGCGTCCGAGCATGTTGGGATTGTACTGGAGCCGCTCGATGACCTCTTCGACTTTTGCTCTCGTCTTTGGGGACACCGAAGCATGATGATTCAATACGCGGGATACGGTAGCAACAGAGACTCCCGCTTCCTTCGCTACTTCTTGAATGGTTGCCATGAGTCTTGGTTTTCCCTTCAATTTGTAATCGATTACAAAATTACTGTAGCGGAGGGGACTACTAGCTGTCAACAATAATTTCGAATATTTTTATGATATTGACGATTCTAATAAAGGTGCTCTACTATGGTTCATGTAATCGATTTCATTTCATAGACTCGGGAGGTGTTCTTCATGCAGTTGGGAGTTTTCACCGTCCTCTTCTCCCAAAAACCGCTGGAAGAGATGCTGGATACCGTCGCCGCCCATGGCCTCTCCGCCGTAGAGCTGGGAACGGGCGGATTTCCCGGCGACGCGCATTGTCCGCTTGATGAGCTCTTGGCCAGCAGCGCGATGCGGAAAAGCCTCTTGGACGCCGTCTGCTCCAGGGGACTGCGTATCAGTGCTCTCAGTTGCCACGGCAACCCGCTCCACCCCCAGAGACGGATCGCCCAGGAGGCAGATGCGCTCCTACAAAAGACGATGCAATTGGCCGAGCTGCTCGAGGTACCCGTCGTCAACACGTTTTCCGGTTGTCCCGGCGATTCTGATGACGCACGCTATCCGAACTGGCCGGTTGTCCCCTGGCCCCACGACTTTCAGGAACTGCTCGCCTGGCAATGGAACGAAAAGGTTTATCCGTATTGGACGAGGATCGCCCAGCTGGCACAGTCCCGTCAGGTCAAAATCGGCCTGGAGCTGCACGGCGGCTTTTCCGTCCATTCCCCCGGCACGCTCCTGCGGCTTAGAGAACGAGCGGGAGAAGCTATCGGGGCCAATCTCGACCCGAGCCATCTGTGGTGGCAGGGCATCGATCCGGTGGGAGCGATCCGCATTCTCGGGCGGGAAGGAGCCATCCACCATTTTCATGCGAAAGACACCGCCATGGACCCGATGAATCTGCCCATGCACGGCGTGACGGATACCCAGCCTTACACCAACATGCTGGGACGGGCTTGGCAATTCCGGACGGTGGGGTACGGGCACGATCTCAAGACGTGGGCGGACATCATGAGCGCCCTGCGACTGGTCGGCTATGATTACGTCGTCAGCATCGAGCATGAAGACGGATTGATGTCTGTCGAGGAAGGGTTCGGCCGGGCTGTGCGGCACCTTCAGCAGGTGCTGATTCGCGAGCCGCTGCAGGAAATGTGGTGGGCATGACAAAGGGCGATCCCCAGGCCTCTCTCGACCAGGGATCGCCCCTTGTCTATTCGGTTACACCGAATAGACTTTTTTGCTCGGCAGTTCCAGACAGTTCAGCCGTCCGCCGAAAACGGCGCCGCCATCAATTCCGATGATGTTGTTGCTGCCGAAATAAACATCGTGATTGCCTTCGCCATGGAAATTTTCCGTCGGCGTATGACCGAAAACAACGGTCTTTTCGCCTTGGTAGCCATCGTGAAACTCGCTTCGGATCCACATCAGCGTATACGGATCGGTGTCACAAACCGGGGTCGTCGGATGTACGCCACCGTGGACAAAAATATAATCGTCCGTCTCGTAGTAGCAGTTCAGCCTTCGCAAAAAAGCGATGTGTTCTTCCAGTATCGGCGACAGCTCCAACGATTCCGGCGCACCGTTCGCAAGCTCGCTTGCCGGATGCCCGTAGCTGGCGAGTGTCTTCTGTCCCCCGTTGCGAAACCATCGCTCGATAAACACCGGATCCTGCTCAAACGACTTGATCATCATATGATCGTGATTCCCCAACAGGACGATCGCCCCTTTTTCATGCAGCTGCATGACTTTCTCCAGTACACCTTTGGAGGAAGGTCCGCGATCGACGTAGTCTCCCAACAGAATCAATTGATCCTTGGCTGGGTCGTACTTCACCTGTGCCAAGAGCGATTCCCACTTTTCCAGTTCCCCGTGAATATCGCTGATTGCCAAAATGCGCTCCATTCTTGAAACCTTCTTTCTCTAGCTTGCTCGATCCTAGTGTAGCCTTGGGTCTGCTCATTTCCATGACAGCTTCACCCAAGAAAACAAGGCAGCCTTGCGGTGATTCCCAACCGCAGGGCTGCCAGTCTGTCTTGCTTATACGGGAGAAAACTGCGAGAGAATGGTCTCTTGGCGCACCGTATCTCCATCAGGCAAATGCACGACGAGGACGCCGATGCCTTCTTCTGCACCATCCTCCCACATCAGGGAAAACGGCACGCGTGCATGGGCATCGTCTTCCTGCAGGCGGCTGAGCATTGCCCGCAAGGTGTCCGCCGTCAGCGGCACGGGTACGCTCGCTCCCTGTTCGCTTGGGATGGACAGCCATTTCGGAGCTTCTTCGAAATATTGGACCGTATCCAGCAGAAGCGATACTTGCTGCCAGCTCAATTGCGAAACAAACGGTTCAAATGCTTGGGCCATTTCCGTATCACTCCTTCCCATCGTCAGAGTGGCCATCAAAGAGCCCGTACCGATCCTCTGAAGACTTCGATGCGGAGGAAGCCGCGCCGTCACTAGAGCCTTTCCCAGACGGTTCCTCTTTCCCTTCCTCTGTCGGCAAGACGGTTTCGAAAGCGACAGCCTTCACGCCGCCCTCCACAACGGAGCGGCCGATACCGCCTTGCTCGTTCACGTTCACCTGCTCTGTCGCAACGAGACTCCACTCGCTATGCTGCGTCCACGCGTACATCGTTTCATCGATGCTGATCGCGATCAGTTGATGCGGGTTGTTTTTGCGCTTGCGGATCAATTGCACGCCTTTTCCGGCCCGGCCTTGGAGCGGGATATCTGCAATGATCGTCCGTTTCACTACCCCTTCAGTCGTCAGCAAGCTGAACGCCCGGGCATCCTCCGCTTCCACCGGCAGCATGGCGATGACCTCATCCCCTTCCGCCAGCGAAATGGCTTTAACCCCACTCGAAGCACGTCCGGTCGGGCTGACCTCGTTTCGCGGAAAACGAATTCCCATGCCATCGCGTGTCGCTCCCAGCACGCAGCCTTCGTCGTCTCCCAGAAATGCCGTAATGAACTCATCGTCATCAGTCTTGAGCTTGGCAGCTACCAGCGCATTCGAACGATTCGTCTCGTATTCGGAGAGCGCCGTCTTCTTGATCAGCCCCGAGCGGCTGACGTGATACACGTACAGCGGCTGTTTGAAGCTCTCCACGATCGCGAAGCCGACGATCTTCTGCTGTTTTTCCAGAGGAATTACGTTCACGAGCGCGGAGCCGATATCCTTCCACTTGTCGTCCGGGAAGGAATTCACCAGCGTCGCGAAATATTTTCCGTCCTGGGTAAAGAACAGAGCCGTGTGCGATGTGTTGGTCTCGACGAAGTGACGGACTCTGTCCCCATCTTTTACCCCGCACGTCTCGATGGTACCGCCCATCGACTTGAAGGAGCGCGGGCTCGTCCGCTTGATGTACCCTTCGTTCGTGAGCGTCACGATGCAATCTTCCGCATTGATCTGCATCGCAATGTCGATCTTGATTTCCTCGATCTCGCCCTGAATCTCCGTCAGACGGGGCTCCGCGTACTTTTTCTTGATCTCGTTCAGTTCGCCCGTGATCACCTGGATCAGCTTTTTCTCGCTGGCCAGAATCGATTTGAGCTCTTCGATGTCTTTCGCCAAAGCGGCCAATTCCTTCTCCAGTTTGACGATGTCGAGGCGAGTCAGGGACGCGAGCTGAATGGCCAGAATCGCGTCGGCCTGCAAATCGGTAAAGCCGTACTTCTCCATGATGTTGCGCTTTGCATCGGCTCGATCCTCGGAATCCATGATCGTCTCCACGATTTCGCGCAAAATGGATTTCGCGCGGATCAGACCCTGAACGATGTGCTCCCGATTCTGTTTTTTATCGAGATCGAACTGGGAACGACGGGTGACAACCTCTTTCTGATGGTCGATGTAAGCACCGAGCAGCTCCTTGAGGCCCAATTGCTTGATCGTTCCCTCGTGGATCACGTTCATGTTGTAGTTGTAATAGATTTGCAGATCGGTATTTTTGAACAGGTAGTTGAGAATGGCCTGCTCTTCCGCCTCTTTGCGAATGTCGATGACGATTCGGACTTTTTTCTGCTCCGCCTCTTTTCGTCCGGTTTCGTCGCGGACGGCGATAGCACCCTCAATTTTCCGCTCCATCACGAGCTCGTCGATTTGTCCCACCAGCTTGGATTTGACGACTTCGTACGGAAGCTCGGAAATCACGATCTTTTTGATCTTGCCGCCCTTCGGCTCCTCGATGTGGGTCTTCGCTCGAATGATAAACTGGCCCCGCCCGGTTTCAAACGCCTTGCGGATGCCGGAAATGCCCTGAACGATGGCGCCTGTCGGAAAGTCCGGGCCTTTTACATACGTCATCAGCTGATCCAGCGTTATCTGCGGATTCTTCATCTGGGCGACAGCAGCGTCTATGATCTCGCCCAGATTGTGGGTCGGGATGTCTGTGGCAAACCCGACGGCAATTCCCGATGCGCCGTTTACCAGCAGGTTCGGAAAGCGCGATGGCAAAACGGCAGGCTGCTGAGCCGAGTTGTCGTAGTTCGGGATAAAGGTGACCGTATCTTTTTCGATATCGCGCGTCATTTCGTTTGCCAGCGCAGACAGGCGGGACTCCGTATAGCGCATCGCCGCCGGCGGATCGGCGTCCAGGCTGCCGAAGTTCCCATGCCCCTGAATCAGGACGTGGCGCATTTTCCACCATTGCGCCATCCGTACCATCGTTTCATAGATGGCCGTGTCGCCGTGCGGGTGGTATGTCCCCATCACAAACCCGACGGTCTTCGCAGATTTGCGATACGGCTTGTCATTCGTGTTGCCTTCTTCGTACATCGCGTACAAAATGCGGCGCTGAACCGGCTTGAGTCCATCCCTGGCATCCGGAATGGCCCGGGACAGGATGACCAGGTTGGCGTAGTCGCCAAAGCGCTTGCCCATGATTTCTGCAAAGCTTTGCTCGATAATTTGATTGGACAGCATGCTTATTCATCCTCCCCCATTTCAAAGGTGACATGGCTTTCGATCCATTCGCGTCTCGGGGGAACTTTGTCGCCCATCAGCACGGTGACGAGCTTCTCCGAATGAGCCAGGTCTTCGAGCTGCACTTTGATCAGCTTTCGCGTCTCGGGGTTCATGGTCGTCTCCCACAGCTGGTCGGCGTTCATCTCGCCCAAACCTTTGTACCGCTGCACTTCCGCTCCGCGGCCTGCCTGCTTCAACGCCTGCTCCAGCTCCTGGTCGTTCCAGCAGTAGATGGATTCCGGCTGCTTGCTTCCTTTCGCCTGCTTCCTCACCTGATAAAGCGGCGGCTGGGCGATGTACAGGTGTCCCGCCGCAATCATCGGGCGCATGTAGCGGAAGAAGAACGTCAGCAGCAAGGTTTGAATATGAGAACCGTCCACGTCCGCGTCGGACATGATGATGACTTTGTCAAAGGCGCAGTTTTCGATGGAAAACTCTTCGCCGATATCCGTCTCCAGCACTTCCAGAATGGTGCGGAACTCTTCGTTCGCCAGGACTTCGGAGAGCTTTGCCTTTTCCGTGTTGAGCGGCTTTCCGCGCAGGCTGAACAGAGCCTGAAACTCGGAGTTGCGCGCCTGCTTGGCGGATCCGCCCGCAGAGTCCCCCTCGACGAGGAACAGCTCATTGCGCTTTGAGTCCTTGTATTGCGGCGGCGTGAACTTCTCGGAAATGGACTTGCGCTTTTTGGCCGTTTTGCCTTTCTTGTCGCCGCGCAGCGCTTCCCGCTGCTTTCTCAGCTCCTCGCGAATTTCCGCGGAACGCACCGCTTTGTCGATGAGCAGCTTGCCGATCTCCGGATTTTCCTCCAGAAAGAATCCCAGCTTCTCGGACACGATCTGTTCGACGATGGTCCGCGCTTCTTCATTCCCCAGCTTGTCCTTCGTCTGCGACTCGAACTGGACGTCCGCCATTTGCAGTGACAGCACGCCGAGGAAGCCTTCGCGCAGATCGTTTCCCGTGAGGTTGGGGTCCTTGTCTTTCAAATACCCTTTTTTCCGGGCAAATTCGTTGAAGATTCGGGTCGTGCCGTTGCGGAAGCCCGTGACATGCGTCCCGCCGTCACTCGTCACGATCGAGTTTACGTACGAGACGAGCGTTTCCGCGTAGCCGTCGTTATATTGAAAAGCCAGCTCGACGTAGACATTGTCCTTCTCCCCCTCGAAGTAGACGATGGGATGGAGCGTATTTTTTCCTTCGTTCAAATAGGCGACGTACGACTTCAGGCCGTCCTCGAAGTAAAATTCATCGCGCTTCTTTTCGGGGCCGCGCTCGTCAATCAGCACCATCTTCAGCTTTTTCAACAAAAAAGCGGTTTCGCGGAAACGGTCGCGGATCGTTTCATAGTCGAAACGGGCGTTGCCAAATACCGCTTCGTCTGGCAGAAAACGGACCGTTGTCCCTGTTCGCTTCGTGTTTCCGACGATTTCGAGGTCCGTAACCGGCTTCCCGACGTGCTCGACTCCTTTTCCATCCACCACGTATTCGAACCGCTGCTTATGTATTTTCCCTTCGCGGTGAATCTCGACTTCCAGCCATCTGGACAGGGCGACAACGACACTGGAGCCTACTCCGTGCAAGCCACCGCTTTTTTTGTACCCGCCTCCGCCAAACTTGCCGCCTGCGTGCAAGGTCGTAAATATCACTTCCGGTACCGGACGCCCTGTTTTGTGCATGCCGGTCGGAATTCCCCGGCCGTGGTCTTCCACGCTCACACTGCCGTCCTTGTACAGCGTGACAATGATCGTATCGTTAACGCCTGCCAGCGCCTCATCCTTCGCGTTGTCCACGATCTCCCACAGGAGATGATGCAGCCCTCTGCTGCCCGTGGAGCCTATGTACATGCCTGGCCGTTTGCGAACGGCAATCAAGCCCTCGAGGACCTGAATATCTTCTTCGGTATACGTCAACGTATGGAGTGTGTCTGTTTCCTTCAATCGAGTTCTCCCCTCTACATTCAGCAACTTCCCAAAAATCTTCTGTTCACCGAAGTGCTCTCGAAGAAGCTGGTTACCTTCTTGAGAAGATGGCCAAATTGCCAAAATACCTGTTCTCCATTCGGGTGCCCAAAAAAGCGAACACTTAATCGCTATTGTACCGTATGATTCCCAATGTATTCAATCCTGGCGTCCAAATGAGCTTGAAACTTGGCGTTTGCCACCTAGTTGAGCAAAGGCTTTCGCCTAAAGATGGTATCGCTTTCTTTTCCAAAGCCTCTTCGTCTCGCGCACTCGCACGGGAAAGCATACGGGATATGACAATCCCCGCTCTGGAAATCCTATCGGAGCAAAAAAGCCACCTCGCCCGTGCGAGATGGCCGATTTCGCTAAAGTTTGCAGATATAAGTTTAGCATTTCTGGCAAAGAAAGGTCAAAGAGAAAGCACAAGTTTTTCCATTCATCCCGCTTGAGCCGCTGGGCAACCTAGTAAGGCATCGATACCTGAGGCGAACAAGGGGGGATCAAGAGTGATTAGTGCAACGAAGCCGTTTGTGAAATTCCATCGGTACGACGGTGAACTCGTTTCGGATATTCAAGCGTTGAACTCATCGGGTTACCACAAGGATGACATTTGGGTCCTGAAGTGGAATCCCGATAAAAATCACTCCAATCAACGGAACAATTTTTATAAATACAGCACCCATTTCGAAAGCGCGAAAGGGGACATCGACAGCAAGGCCCATTTTTTTGACAACGGCGCTGAAGAACTCCGCACCCGCTTAGAAAAGCTCGGGCTGACAAAAGACGAATGCTCTTCGCTTGTCCGTGAGCTGCAAGAGACCGACTACACGTGTCTGCTTGTCGTGCGGGATCTGAAAGACAACATCATCAAGATGAACGATTGACCCCAAGAATGCCGAAAGCCACTGCCTGGCGGATGCCAAGCGGTGGCTTTGTCTTGCAGGAGGAAGCAATCAGTCTTCCTTGATCAGTTCGATGCCTTCGAGGACTTCATTCAGCTTTGCGTAAACGACGCTCTCTTCGCCTTCTTCCAGAGGCACCATTTCTCCGCCATCTACTTGGAACACGAAAATATCCACTTCTTCGTCCAGTTCTTCTTCGCTTTCCTCATCTTCAAGCGCTTCCGTCAAGGCAATATATTCTTTACCGTTCAGGTCGAACAATGCGATTACTTCAAAATCCCCCAACGGTTCTCCATTTTCGTCATCCAGGGTAATGATATCGCCCAGTTCCAGGTCTTTGTTTTCTTCCGTCAATGAGTTCACGTCCTTACGATGTTATTGGTACTCGTATCCATCATACCGTTTTTTTCCGGCGGAAGCAAACAGGCGAACAACATGATCAGGTCGGGAGCTGCACCTCGAACGATGTGCCTTCTCCGATCCTGCTGTTCACCTTGATATCACCGCCATGCTGGGCCACGATCTTGTAGCTCACCATCAATCCTAGACCTGTTCCCGCTTTTTTGGTGGTAAAAAACGGCTCTCCCAGCCTGTCCAGCAGCTCCTCCGGAATTCCGCAGCCCTGGTCGGTGAAACAGATGTGGAGCCTGCCACCCTCCTGTCTCGCAGCAACCGTCACCACTCCGCCGTCCGGCATCGATTCGATCGCATTTTTCATCAGATTGAGAAAGACCTGCTTGAGCTGATTCTCGTCGCACATGACCGCCGGAAGCTGAGGGGGGCAGAGCGTCACGATCTCGATGTTGTGCATAATCGCCTGGGTCCTTGCCAGCATGATGATGTCATCGAGCAAGGGCCGGATCTCCCGTCTCTGGTAGAAAACGACTTGCGGCTTGGCCAGCACCAGAAACTCGCTGATGATGAATTCGATGCGATTCAGCTCCGAAAGCATAATTCGGAAATACTCTTCGTTGCCGTTCGCATCCGATTGCAGAAGCTGGACAAAGCCTTTAAGCGACGTCAGCGGATTGCGGATTTCATGGGCGACCCCTGCCGCCATCTGGCCGACCACGGAAAGCAATTCAGACTTTCGTACCATTTCCTCCGCCTGCTTGCGTTCTGTCACGTCCTGCAGAATCCCGATCACGGCGGGCTTCCCTTTGTATGTCGTCGTCTTTTGCACGACTTCCACATCGATCACGCTCATATTTTTGCACAATCCGCGGAATTGCTGCCGGATGTTCGACCGATCGCCCTTTGTACGGCGCTCCTGGTGGGTGAGAACCACCTCCCGCTCTTCCGGAACCACCAGGTCAGCGGCTGTCAGCTTGACCATTTCTTCTTGGGTATAGCCGAAGATGTCTGCCAGACGGGGATTGACGTAAACGAATCCCGCCTCTTCCACATAGGCAATATAGACTCCCACGAGCGTGTCTTCGACGAGACTGCGGTACAGTTCCTCCGTCTCCAAGAGTTGCAGCTCCATTTGCTTCCGCTCGGTAATTTCCGTCGTGGTTCCGAATACTTCCCTGACCACACCTCCTGAATAAATGGGAGAGAGTGTGGTCCAAAACGTGCGATCTCCGATGGTCGACTCCACTTCCATCGCTTTGCCCTGCCAGGCTTGGTGATAGGCTAAGAGCAGTGCACCCACCCTCTCGAGGTGAAGCACATCCTGAATCCTTTTTCCTTTGACGGCATCGGTAGTCAACCCAAACTCGTGCGCCAGTTTTCCTTCCGACATGATCGCGATGAGGTCGCCGTTCTGATCCTGGGTATAAGCAAAAACATGGTTATGTACGTTTTCCACAGCTTGAAATGGTCCTTGCCTTGGCGAATTCGTCGATTGCCCCACATAGTGAATTTGCAAACAGCATGCACCTCTTTAGTCGCGCGTCTATGGGAAAACAATTCACCGTTTTCTGTCTATTCCCTCTTTTTCAGGATGCCCTGCAACCGTTGTGATTAGAAAGCCTGGCTGCGCCATGCCTTTTGGGCGGAGCCGCGTCTGTACAAAAAAAAAACAACCCACCGTCCGGCAGGTTGTCTTTGGTTACTCGCTCATCTCTTGCAATACACCTTTTTCCAGCAGGAACGCTTCTTCCGCCTGCAAAATGGTGATGATTGCTTCCCGTTTGACGTACGTACCGGCTGAAGCGAGACGTTTTTCAATAAAACGCAGCATTTCTTCAAAGTCGATGATTTGTACCTCTTGATCGCCCACGACATTACCTCCCTTTTCACACGTCCTTATTGTACATGATTCGGGCGTTTCTTCCAACTCACCCATTTACGGCGGACCGGCCTCAGCAAATAGGAGCTCCACCCTACGAATACAGCTGTCAGCACGAGGTAGAAGCAAGAGAAAAACAGCCACGGGGAAAACGCAATCTGATCGACATCGGCAAGCGATTCACCTAGAATGCCGAAGAGGACGATGACCGGATTGATGCCAGCCAGCATTTGCAGCTGAGGCAGATTCCACACCGCTGCTTCCGGAAACATTTCGGGATACGCTTGCTGGAGAGACTCCCCGATAAACCAAAAAAGCAGTCCTGTACCCACGACAAAAAAGAAGGCAATACCGTAGGCGGTGATGGTGCTGACCGATGTTCGTTTGATCCAGGTGGAACAAAAGAGCCCCAGTGCCCCCAGAAACAGGACGTTGACCGCGAGAAACACCACCAGCTGCGCCATCTGTTCCGGAGATACGCTGCCGTACAGAATGACGATGCTGTACAAAGGCATGGAAGCTACCAGCAACAGCGACGAAAAGGCCAGGGAGGTGATCAGCTTGCTCAGTACGATCGTCCCGGGAGATAGCTGAGTCGTAAGCAAAATGTGCAGCGTCTGCCGCTCCCGCTCCCCGCTGATCGCTCCTGCTGTCAGTGCAGGCGCTACAAAACAGACCATTGCGTAGTGGATGGCAGCGGAAATCAGAAACAGATTGCGATTTTCACCGAGCGCTTCCGCCCGTATCGGGTCCATCAGCAAAAAACCGAGCGGAATCCCGCCCATGACAAGCAGGTAGAGCGCGAGGATCCAGAACGTTTTTTTTGAGCGAAACCGCTCTCTCATTTCCTTGACGAGAATCGGGTTGAAAAAAAAGCTTTCCATCAGCCACCCACTCCTTCCGTGATGGCCAAGAACACATCTTCCAAATTCTCTTTGGCTTCTCCGAAAAAAACCACGGAAACGCCCTCGCTGATGAGCTGCTGAAGCAGTTCCGCCTTTTGCGAATCCGTCCCGTCGAAGCGGAAACGGAAGCCATCGACGTACTCCTCCAGCTGGCTCACAAATGGGGAGCTCTCGAGGACAAAGGCAGCGATCTCTTCATTCGCTACGGCCTTCACTTGCATGGAGCAGTGGCCCCGATCGCGATGGCTCACCTCTCGAACCGAGCCGCAGGCGATCAAACGTCCCCGCTCGATCACTCCGATCTCGTCGCACAGTTCGGCCAGTTCCGGCAAAATATGCGAGCTGATCAGGATCGTTTTCCCCATGCCGCGGAGCTGCTTGATGATTTCTCTCAGCTCGATGCGGGCCCGCGGATCCAGACCGGAAGCAGGCTCATCGAGAATCAGCACGGAAGGGTCATGAACCAGGCAACGCGCCAATCCAAGACGCTGCTGCATTCCGCGGGACAAGGAATCCACATACGTGTCGGCTTTGTGCGAGAGATTGACCAGCTCCAGCAAATCGGCGACCAGTGCGGGCCTCTTTCTGGCAGGGATCTTGAATGCTCCTGCGTAAAACTCCAAATATTCGACCGCCGTGAGATTGTCGTACACCCCGAAAAAGTCCGGCATGTAACCGAGAGACTGTCGGACGGCCTTCGGATCTTTCCTCACATTGTACCCGCATACAAAAGCTTCGCCTTCCGTCTGCTCCAGCAGCGTGGACAGAATGAGCATCGTCGTCGACTTGCCTGCGCCGTTCGGTCCGATAAAGCCGAACACTTTTCCTTGTTCAATGGATAGGTTCAAGTCAGTCAATGCCTCGAGTTGTCCGTATCGTTTCCCTAGGTGGACGGTTTCGATCACCATGTCCGCTCCCTCCCTTCTACCTGGAAGAATGGCGTCGGCAGTGTCAACCGAGGTGTTCCACTATGAGAAAAACGCAGCAAAACCGTCCCTCTGGGTGTAAGCGTGTCCTCCAGCTGTCCCTTGTCCAGCACCAGCTTTTCGCCCCGCCCCAGCGACGTCCACTTTCCGTATTTTTGCCGGAAAATTTCAATCTGGAACGGTCGAAACGAACTATGCTCCAGCGGTACGATCAATCGCTCGAGATCGAGTCGAGCGTCGTCCGCATTGAGTTCGAAGGTGATGCTTCCTCTGCCCAGCTCCCACAAATAGGCTGATTTGGCATCGACGTCACCTGAAGTTTCCTGAACAGAGACATCCAACAGTCCGTATGGATACGTGACAATCCCTTGCCCATCCGGCTTCAGCCGGATCGATTGATGAACCACGTTCCAATAATGTGCCTGGTGAGGTTCCTGCATAGTCAGGAGCTGCAGCGGTTCCGTGCTGATCCCCACGATGCGCACCTCGTGTCCGCGTCCGTATGACAAGACGTTCTCCTGCAGCTCCTTGATCCGCTCCTGTTCCGTCTCTCTTTTGCCCGATTCCGGCTGCCGTGGCATCAATAGCGGATCCAGCCTGACGTCCACCGACTTCTCCGCTCCTTTTGCCAGAGCCCCAAGCGGAATCCTCTGCAGGCCGATTTCGATGTATGCGGCATCCAGCGGGAAGCTCGTGCTGTTTTTTACGGTTCCCTGCAAGTGATCGCCCGTAACCGTCAGGTCAGCGGAGTACTGGCCCACATCTGTGAGCATGCCGAATCCGATGGCTTGCTTCGGCGTGAGGTAAGGAACGTTTTTATAAGACAGAAGCGTATCATCCGCTGTGATCCCAGTCGGTTCGTAGTCGTTTCTGCCAGTAGTCAGCGGAAGCGCCACGAAAGAATGATTGACCTTGACGTCATACTGATCTTGATCGACGGCCAAAAAAGTAGAGGCCGTTCTCGTTTGGGCGAGCTGCTTATCGACAATTTTTACCTCGGAAACAGCGTAGCTGGCGCTTTCTTTGACCACGAGCGGTTTGCCAATGCCAATCGTGCCCAATGTCAGGAGAATCGCTGTACCGGGTATGATCCCCCATGCCCATTGGCGCTTATCTCTTCGCTTGAGGATGTAATACGTCAATGGAGCGATCAGCACCACATAACCTGTCCAAAGAACGACCATCCATAGCGGGGCAGGGGTATGCACGCCGGGAATTTGTTTGCTCAGCTCCAGAAAAGGCCGGGTCATCTGATCCCAGTACGTCTGGTCTTCCAAGACTTCCTGGGCCCCGTGCCTCATCAGCACCGTTTGCCAGAGCTGCGAATTGTATTGCCAGGACGCCAAGGGCTCAGCTGCCACGTCGTAATTGACGAAAAGCACGCGCCCTTGCCCCACCTCTTTGGACGTGAACAACGGCAGTTCCTGATTGTAGACGCCGATCTTCCCCTCAGGAATCGCTTTTTCCCCCGCGTACGGCCGCAGGGCATCCCTCAGCTCTACTTGACCGCTGTGTCCTGCTTGGACGGGCAACACATCCTTGAAAGTCTGTACGATCCCATCCTGGCCGGGACCTGCCGACAAAATCAATACGCCTCCCGTTTTGATCCACGCCTCAATCGCGTGAACTTGCGATACGGAGAGCTGAGTCACTTGCCTGCTTCCCAGCGCGAGCACATCGAGGCTTTGATAGATCCATGATTCTTCCGGCAGCGCCTGTACAGGCAGACTCTGGATCGAATACGTCGTACCTGGAGCGATCTGCGACTGCTGTTTCGCCAAAAAATGGTAGGCGCTGGGAGACTCGTGCAACACTCCGATGGTTTTCCCATCCTTCGGGTAAGGCAGTCGAACCTTCTCCGTCTTCACGACTTGTCCATTTTCAGTCAGACGGATGAACCACTCGTCCATGAGAAGCTGTGTCGGCATGTCGAAGTGAAGAACCGCGCTCTTCCCCGACCCAAGCTCCACCTCCTGGCGCAGCGCGGAATCATGCGTGCCCCGAGCCGTCTTTTTTTTGGACATCTCGACAAATCCATGAAAAGGCTGCTCCTGTGCTGCCACGCTCACTTCCAAACGAGTCCACGCCTCGTATTTCATGATGCCGCCAAGCGGCACATCCACGTTTATTTCTATGTTGCTCTCGGCCGAGACCGGCTGAACAGTTACCAGAAGCCAGGTCACAGCGAAAAGCAACATCCGTTTCCATCTCATGCTTGTTCCTCCGCTCATTATCGTGACGCCAAGGAAATGACCAATGAATCCGGCTGTCTGTCATGATGGACCAGGAGCAGTTGCGTGCCATCAGACGCCCAGTTTCCACGTACAATCTGATCGTCCGTCGGGCTCATCAAATCGCGTTCCTTTACCGCCACCAGACGATCTTCGTCCAGCTCAGCTTCCGCCAGATGCCCGTTTGGCGTCGTATACGTAAGGTTCGAATCGCTGCTCCACGATGGCCAGGACCCTTTTCCCAAGACTTTCATTTTTCCTGTCCGAAGCTCCAGGATCTGCACGTTCCCCTCCTTGGTGAACGCGAGGAATCGGCCGCTCGGCGACCACGCCGGCTGCGAGCCTTCCGCCATCTTCCACTCCTGAAAAGAGACGGTGCTGCTCATCCAGATCTCCTCCACCCCGTTTTTGATCCGGGTGTAAGCGACGGTGTCATCGGTTGGCGACCATGTCGGAGAGCGGTACATAACCCCTTGCTCCTCTTTGAGCAGCCGGCTGCTGCTCGTACCCGTCTGATCGGGGATATCCACGATCCAGATGCGCGACTGCTGAGCCGTTTGCTCCACCACAGCGACCTGCTTGGAATGGTTGGCCCAGGCGAGGGCTTTATACTCCCCCTTGGTAGGCGGCAGCGCGATGGACAACGGCTTTTTCTCTTCCAGGGAAAGCGTTCGGATGACGGACTGGGGAGCCAGGTACGCTACCGTATTGCCTGTGGAATCGATGTCGACCTGTTCTTCCGTGGCATGGGCCGGCAGTGCCAGCAATCCCTTCGCTTCGACCGTCAGCACGTCCTTTTGCAGGCAAACCAAGCTGCCGGCGACCACAACCGCGGCCACGGCGGCGACAACGATACGCGCCCATTTTTTTCGTTTGCTTTGAGGGGCGATGCCATCCATCTTCCTGTTCTGCAGCTCCAGCTCACTCATGCGTTGGAGCAGCTGCTTTTTCAGATCCGCCTTGAGCTGGTAGTTTACCGGGACAGCCCGCCGCATGTGCTGCAAGTGGCTCAAGAGCGACACGATCGTCTGCTCTTCCGGGTGGTCGTGGGGGTATTGATCCTCCTCTTTCATTCGGATCCCCCCTTCTCGTACATCTTTTGCAGTTTTTGCAATCCACGGTATGAGATCATCTTTATACTCGACTCCGTTTTGCCCAAAACTTCGGCCACCTGACTGATTTTGAGATCGGCAAAGTAGCGGAGCATCAGAACGTCTTTCTGATCCTGGGACAACAAATCGAGCCGGTCACGAAGCAGGCGAATTTCTTCCTTCGTCAACGCCTGCCTCTCCGGCTGCCACGTGTCGTCCGGTTCTGCTCCCAGCAAATCTTCCTGATCTACCGGCACTTCCCTGTTCTTCCGCACGAAATCGACATACGTATTGTGCGCGATGCGAAAGATCCAGGAAGCGAACGGACTTGTTCGACTGTATTGTTCAAATTTTTCCAGCGCTTTTAAAAATACCACTGTGGTCAAATCGTCTGCATCCCACGTATTTTGAACACGGCATCGCAAATAACGGTTGACCCGGTCAAAATACTCGTCATACAGTTCGGTAAACGGACGCGATTCGTAATAGTCCCCACTCGATTGGGCCGATGGTTGCGCGGAACGCTCGATTGCCATTCCCACTATCGTTTTCCTCCAGCCTGACTGCCCAGATCTCTTACTCGATCGAACCAGCAGTTTAGACAGTCTGGTTCTACTCTAACTAAGTACTACGATTGGAACTGGAAGAAAGTAACGCTTTTTTGGGAAAATGGTTCCATTTATTTTCCGAGCGCCCGATCCAGTTCCGCGATAATGTCTGCCGCCGACTCGATTCCTACAGACAAACGGACCAAACCCATGGTAATGCCGGTCGCTTGCCTTTGCTCCTCTGTAAACGCGCGGTGCGACGTGGTCACCGGGTGCGAGACACTCGTTTCCACTCCTGCCAGCGAAGGCGCGAATTTGATCCATTGCAGTTTGCGATAAAAGTCGTAGATGGCCTTCTCGTCCACCAGTGTAAACGAGACCATCGCCCCCTGCTTTGGACGACAGAAAAACGAAGTCGCTTCCTTAGCGGGATAGTATACCGTGCCGACAGCCGGGTGCTGCGAAAGGAAATCGGCGACCTCCCTTGCGTTGTCACATTGCCTGTCCATCCGCAGCGCAAGTGTTTTCAAACCGCGCGAGGTGAGCCATGCTTCAAACGGACTGAGTGACGCGCCGTAGTTGACGACAATTTCTCGCGCTCTCCCGATCAGTTCGGACGCTCCCACGAGCACCCCGGCAGTCACATCGCTGTGCCCGCCTATGTATTTCGTCGCGCTGTGCACGACCAGATCGGCGCCGAGCGTGACCGGCTGCACGAGGTAAGGCGTCGCGAACGTATTGTCTACCATCACCTTGAGCCCGAGCTCTTTCGCTTCCCGGATCCAATATGGCATGTCTGCGACGGTCAAGAGCGGATTCGTGATGGTTTCCATGAAAAACAGCTTCGTCGTCGGCCTCACATGGTCCGCGAGAGTACGCAGCTCTTGCAAGTTGACGCACTCCAGATCGATCCGGAAGCGGGAAAGCTCCTTGTGCAGCAAGGCGTAGGTGCCGCCGTAAATCTCGTGGGAGGCCAGGACATGGTCTCCCGGTTCCAGCACAGCGAGGAGTCCAGCCATGATGGCGCCCATTCCGGACGCAGCGCTTACTCCCGCTTCCGCCCCTTCCAGAGCTGCGATGGCATCGGAAAGCTCAGCCTGATTGGGATTACCGTTTCGCGTATACAGGTACTCCCCTTCTCCGGCATAAAACTGTTCAACTTCTTCCAATCCTGGAAAGGCAAAGACGGACGTTTGGTAAATCGGAGTCGACTTGCTCGCCACCTGGCGCAGAGGCTGATGGCCGATATGAACGGTTTTCGTCTCGAATCTCTCTCCCACGCTGATCACCCCAACCTTTTTCTACCATCATAGCACGCTCAAAGCGACAGCGACTAGTGGATTGGCATTCCGCCAGTGACTTGTGCTATAATCCGAACCGAACTCCCCTTTTTGGGAAGAAGCTAAGGAAGGTGCTTGAGATGAAGAGACTGATACCTACTATTTTCGCTTGTCTGACAGCTTTTGCATTGGTTGCAGGCTGCTCCAGCGGCGGCAACGAGACGGCTCCACCAACTCAGCCTACGGCTCCCGCTGAAAAGCCCGCATCCAAAGAGCCTGCTCAACCGCCTGGTCCTACTGGCGCGAAAAAATATGAGAAAGCGCCAGCCATGCAAATTGACAAATCGAAATCGTATCAAGCGAAAATATCGACAACAATGGGTGACATCACGGTAGAACTGTTCGCGAAGGATGCGCCGATCGCAGTGAATAACTTCGTGTTCCTCGCGAAGGACAAGTTCTATGACGGCATTACGTTCCACCGCGTCATCAAAGACTTCATGATTCAGACTGGCGATCCGCTTGGCAGCGGTATTGGCGGGCCTGGCTATACGTTCGAGGACGAGCTGAACAACGGTCACAAGTACGAAGTGGGCGTCGTCGCCATGGCAAATGCCGGTCCCAACACCAACGGAAGCCAATTCTTCATCGGATCCGGTAAAGATGTGGAAGGTCTGAAAAATTCCCCGAACTACACAATCTTTGGGAAAGTGGTCGGAGGAATGGATGTCGTGCAAAAGATTGCCAGCACCAAAGTGAAGAAGAATCCGCAAACCAGCGAAATGAGCGTTCCGGAGCAGACGATCAAAATCAACACCATCACCATTACCGAAAAGTAATGCCCACGAGAAACACCACTGCATGTTCTGCAGTGGTGTTTCTTATTTAGTCCGATCTACTCTCTTGCAGGAACGATAAATAGTTCCGTGGAACCAATTTCCTCTTGCGCCACCCGGACAATGCCGATAGACTTGCTAAAGACCCGATTCGCTTCCGCAGATTGACGCAAAGAGCGAAAAGGAGTGGTTCCTGTCGTGATGACACGAGAAGCGCGCATGCGCCTTTTTTTCTGGTTGAACAGCTTTGGTTTGATGTTACTATGCCTCTTCGTCACACCGACAAGCGCTACGGCGCCTCATTCCAACGAAGCAACGCCTATTCCTACCTCTAAGCCAGTCCCCCTTGGCCCAGTTGTTCAAACGGAAGCAAAAGAAAAACCGAAAACCATACATTCAACCGCTGTCCGCAAGTCCGTTTCGGTTAGCCGAGACGAGCGGCGAAAAGTGATACGCAATGGCAGAGTAAAAGTATCCGAGCGGGATATGGAACTGCTTGCCCGGCTAGTTTACGCGGAAGGCCGGGGTGAACCGTATGAGGGACAAGTGGCAATTGCCGCTGTTGTATTGAATCGGGTAGCGTCTCCTCAGTTCCCGGACACGGTTTCCGAAGTCATATTTGCCCGGAATGCCTTCTCACCGGTACAGAACGGCAAACTATCCCACAAGTCCAACGAAAGTACCCGCAAAGCCGTGCGGGATGCTGTGAATGGAATGGACCCGACAAATGGTTCCCTTTATTTTTTTAATCCGAAGACAGCCACTTCCGATTGGATCTTGTCCAGACAAAAAACGGTCGCGATCGGGCATCATCAGTTCGCCAATTAGCGCTAGCAAAGCTGGTCGAACAAGAGAGAACGGGATGTTGAATCAGTGGACCATGCCAAGAAGATCGCAATCAGTGCGTGCAGAAAAATTTAATAATACTTTATTTTTATTTTATCTGCATTTTACTATTGTTTGCTATCTTAGTCATCGTAAGCACTTTTTCAACGCATTGAGAAAAAGTCCGATATTCATTTTGAATGACTTCTCCGTGCAAGCACGACTACCGTACTTGCCTGATCTAGTTGGCTTTCTGGCCTGTTTTGGGTGAGAGCAAAACGGACCTTAGCGAAAGCCGATCGGTATTTTTCTCAATCGCCCCCAATACTTAGGCCTTCCCATTATGGGAAGGCCTCTTTTTTGCCTGGAGCTTCAAACCAGCTGCTTTCTCATATATGCCGTCGGTATTCCCTGCGTGCCGGAGCGCTCGACGATTTCCTGCTTCACGATTTGAAACCCCGCTTTTTGATACAGCCTCACATTCCTTTCCATTTCCATGCGAACGCGGCACGTCAACGCCCTTTTCCCACGCTCGAGGGCCTGCTGCTCCAGCCAGGCGAGAAGCGTCCGTCCGATTCCTTGTCCCTGAGCATCAGGGCTTACGGACAGTCGAAAAAAGTACAGGGCCTCTTCTTCCCAATGAAAACGCACCATCCCGACTGCTCGTCCTTCGACGGTCGCGACAGCTGCCTGCTCTTCTCCCGATTCCAGCTTCCCAGCTACCAGCTCTTCCGTTTCCAGAAGAGCGCTGGATGGCGGCTGCGTGTTGCGAAAAGCGGCGTGCATCAGCGAAGTAAGGATGGGGGCATCATTTTTGCCAGCTTCTCGAATGTCTGTCATGTCTTTCACCTCTTGCTGCTAAAATCCGTATACAGACATACCGCCGTCCACCGCGATGGTCTGTCCGGTGATGTACGCTGCCGCATCGGAAGACAGGAAAATAGCAGGTCCTACCAAGTCCTCGACATCGCCGATTCGACCGCTAGGCGTGCGCTGTAAAATTTCCTGCAAATACGCCTCGTCGCTTAGCAATGCTTCCGTCAAGGGGGTACGGAAATACCAGGGAGCGATCGCATTGATGTTAACCCCGAATTTGCTCCATTCCAGCGCAAGCACACGAGTCATCTGAATGACTCCCGCCTTGCTGGAACCATACGCCACTCCCGTCCGCATCGCGACCTGTCCTGCCACGGAGGCGATGTTCACGATTCGGCCGTAGAGCTGCTCGCACATGATTTTACCGGCCGCCTGGCTCATGAAAAAGGTCGCTTTCAAGTTCAGATCCACGACGCGGTCCCAGTCTTCCTCCGTCACCTCATGCGCCTTTTTGCGCAGGTTCATCCCTGCATTATTCACCAAAATATGCAGGCCTCCCAACGCTTCCACTGTTTGGGAAACCACTTTATCAGCCGCCTCGGCTTCCGTCAAATCAGCGGCAATCGCGTGCGCTTTTCCGCCGTTTGCCTCGATCGTCTCTACGATCTCGTGCAAATCCGTCTCTGTGCGCGCCACTACGGCTACCTGGGCACCTGCCTCTGCAAGCCCCAATGCCAGCGCTTTTCCGATTCCTCTCCCTGCTCCTGTTACAATGGCTGTTTTTCCACTCAGATCAAAACGAGTCATGTTTTCCAGTCCCCTTTCTGTCCCCTAGATCATTCGGCATCCATCGCCATTTCCCTTGTCTTTTGTTACAATATTCGTGTCAGGAAGGGAGGCATGTAACGTGCGTTTGTACAGTCAAATGACACTAGCCGAATTACAGGAAGAGATGGAACGTCTCCGCCTGCAGGCAGAAGAAAAAAAGAAGGCAGGGGACGAGTCCCAATTCGCCATTCTTCAGCAAAAATACTTTATGGCCAAGTCGTATTACCTCGGTACGGATGAGTTTCGCATCGGGGGTACATACAGCGTTGCTGACCATGATGAACCGTTTACGATCGACTATTTTAACGGCGTCTTTGCGTGGGGGCGTTTTCCCTCTTCCACTGAACCGACCGGTTTTCCCGTCGGCATGCTGGAGGACTGGTTCGGTTAAGTCACACGCATGAAGAAGAGGGACAGGTAGCTGGTTACCCGTCCCTCTTCCTGTTTTGGGGTGCCTCAGTCACGAGGCTTTCGCCCTGCGGATATACTAACGAAAAAAGAAAGCGAGCACATCAAACCATGGACTGGATCAATGTCACACTACTTGCGCTGCTTGCGCTCGGCGTTGTTGGTAACAATTCGACTGTCTCGATCGCCGTTGGAATTCTCCTGCTGCTGCGGCTGGTTTCACTCGAGAGGGTCTTTCCCTTTTTCGAGCAGTACGGGCTTCATGTCGGAATCATCGTGTTGACGATCGGCATTCTTACCCCGCTTGCGAGCGGAAAAATCAAACCGGAATCGATTTACCAGCTCTTTATCCATTGGCAATCCCTTCTCGCCGTGCTCATCGGAGTCTTTGTCGCTTACCTGGCCGGGAGGGGGACGACGCTTATGTCGGAAAACCCACTAATCGTCACCGGACTCCTCTTGGGAACCATTATCGGTGTCACTTTCTTCCGCGGGGTGGCGGTAGGCCCGCTCATCGCAGCAGGTATCCTCGCCTTCATCCTGCAATTCGTTCCAAGGTGAGAGGCCCTTTACCCCCAGCGTTCTTTCAGCTTGAGGCCGTACGCCAAAATCTGTTGCGGGGTCACAAGCCGAAAGCCTTGCTGCGGTCGATAATCGATCACCAGTCGGTCTGAATCGATATATTCCTTCGTCGACGGATCGATTGCCATGGTCAGCGAATCGACCTGCAGCAGCTCGTCGGCGGGATGAGCTTCGTCCCACCACAAGGCGTACTCCACGTTCATGCCGCAACCGCCAACCAGCTCTCCATTTATGCGAATCAGCTTACCTTCGTGACCCGCCGCAGCGTGGATCTGCTCCTTGGCTTCGTTCGTCACTGTGACTTGCATCTGTCTTTCATCCTTTCTGTCGGTACAATTGCCTGTATTTTGTATGAATCATTCCTATCATGATAGCATACAATGCTTGAAAGGCAGCAGAAAGGACGATCACCTATGAACATTTACGAACGAGACGGGATTTTTGTCGCGGAAACCGAATACCAATCCGAGCATGTGGTCATTTTTGCAGATACATGGGAAGAGGCGAAAGAAAAGCTGTTCGTCAGACTTCTTGTATTGGAAATGATCGGATGAAAACAGGCGGGTCGCCTCCAGACCTGCTTTTTTCTTCCTATACTAGGCCGAGGAGCTTTGCCATGACAGACACTCTCTCCACGCTAGGTCAGCATGAGCTGGTGGCCAGCATCCGCCGGAAGACAGCGGAAGCCAATCGCAACAACGTGACAAGGACAGACGCGTATCTCCGGTTTTACCAAAAGCATGAAGAAATTCACTGGGCCTTGCTCGCGCATCTCGTGTCTCGCAACGGCGGGTGGAGCATGACAGACCTGAAAGGGGAATGGCTCCCGCTGCTTATGGACGAGCAAGCGATTCAGCCGTTTTTTTGGTTTTTGGAAAGGAGCAACTGGCTTATCTTTCACGACGCCTACGCCCAGTTGCTATTGTACGAAGAGATGAAGCGAACCGGGCAGGATCTCACCTCACTTTTGCCCCCTCTTGGCGTCTCCTCGTTCATGATGCGGTTCTGGAGGGATTTCCTTAAAACGAGAGATTCCCGGCGTTTGACCCATGCGCTGATCGTGAACGAACAGCAGTACGTGGAACAGCGAGTCGTCCAAAAACGGTTTGCGTACCATCGGGTTTTCGCAACATTCGCCTATGCGGCCCAATCGGTATTTTCGCTCAACCAGGTTTTGTTTCCGTACAAGGCGCATCCGACTGATCGCAGGCTGAGCCTTACAGGGGTCAATGTGCAGGAATTCCCGGAAGTCCAACAGCGAATTGCCACGGGCAAGACTTTGTACAGGCTGCTGTACGCCGATCCGCACAGATTCGAGCAAATCCGGCGTTATGCTAACCGTATCCCCCACTCCGGCTCCAGAGCCGATTACTGGCCGCATCTTTTCACGCCGCGCCCTCCCGATGCCCCTGCCTCTGCAGAATACCGCTTGCGTCTGGACGGCATGGAACTGCGGCATGGACAGAAAAAGCTGTACAGTCCTCCCCTGGCTGCCGCTTGGCCCGATATCGTGCATGATGCAGCAGATGGCGTGGACTGGTTTCGCGATGAAAAATGGCTTGATGTAGTCGACCAATCCGCCGATTTGTCCCTGATCGACGAGGATGACTACGCACGAGCATTGCGGTGGACGGAGTACGGAGTCAAGTTCGTGACTTTATTTTCATAAGAAAGGAAGAGCACGCCGATGAATGCGATGGTGGAAAACCAGAGAGCGTATCTTCTTTCATGCAGGCTGCCAAGCGGAACGTTCAGGCTTTCTCCACGGAGCGACCAGATCAACCCGTACTTTACCAATCTGGCATTGATTTCACTTGTCCGCTTGCAGGAGTGGGAATCCGTTCGCAGCCATGTCGACTGGTACCTGCACCACGTCGATCAAAACGGATATGTAAACGACTACCGGTTGGAAGGAAATGCCGAAATCGATACAGGCAAGGCGGACAGCGAAGACAGCTACCATACCACTTTGTTTAGTCTGATTGCCGAGCTCATGCGTGCGACGGGGGAAACCGACTGGATTGCTCAGCGAAAGGACGAGCTCGTCTTTTTGATGGAAGCGGTAGGTAGGCTGCAGCAAAAGGACGGACTGACATGGGCTAAGCGTTCCTGGAGGGTGAAATACCTCATGGACAATTGCGAGGTAGCGAAAGGATTTGAAGATGCTGCTTCCATCTTCTACGAGCTGGGTGACGATGAAGCTGCGCGGGAAGCCGGCAGGCGTGCTGCTGCCTGCCGGGCCGGCATTTCCTCGATGTACAGCGGACTTCGCAAGTCTTACGCGATGTATGACAGGTCCTATCCCGGTTGGCGCAAATGGTACCCGGATGTCACCTCCCAGGCCTTTCCCATCTTGTACGGGATGACCCGTCCCGGGGAAGATCTATCGCTTTACGAGCAGATCACACGGGCCTTCCCGCATTTTGATACGTTCCAGACGGGTGATTTGTACCCCTGGATGGCAATGGGGGAATGCGCGAGGATAATGGGAGACTCTCGCCGGGTCGAATCGATGATCGCTACTGCCGCCGACCTTTACATATTCGGGCCACGATCGTCGTACTGGCTCATTCATGAGGCGGGACGATACGTGGAGCTGTCCCTCTTCTACGGTTCGCCATCCTAGACAAAGCAGCTCCCCGCATTCCTCTGCTCACAATCTGTACTTTTCGACCAGCGGGATCCCAAATCGGTTCAGCAGGAATGACAGCGCCTGCCAGATCACGCTCCGGGATTTTGGCAGATGTCCCAGGTACACCGCCGTGTACTCTACCTCCCCTACCGCGCCTCTATCTGCTTTGAAAGCTCCGACTCCTGCGCTTTGATGGAGCAATAGCCCCTGCCTTTCCGCCTCTTGAACCAGTAGGCTGGACAGCATCCGATACAGTCCGGTTTCCTTGGGCAGCGTGACATCATAGCCAAACAGAGGGGTCGTCATCACGCCGTTTCGCTGAAAGTACCCCAGAATGCCGTCGAGCCGCCCTTCCTTTTCCAAACCGATCAGATTCAGCGTCCGCTGCTCCATGGCCAGCCTGATAAAGGCAGGGGTAAACTGCGGATTATGCCGCGAGTATTTGTCCAGATACAAGGCATTGTACAATTCGATGATCCGCGGTACCTGCTCTTTCTTCAGTTCGTCGTGTACCACGACTCGGTATCCGGACTTCTCCAGCATGCGGCGGTCGCGCTTTAGAGTGTTGCGGACTCGCCACCCTCCCTGCTTTGGCCAGTCAGGATGAAACAGGTAGACGTAACGGCTCGGGACCATGATATATCCGGCGGCTCTCAAGCCTTCGTACATGGAGGGCTGCAGCCTGGGGCAAACCGAGCGAAAGGCAATGGCATGACGGGGAAATCGCTCCGTGCAAAACCGTGTGATACGACAAACCTGCCAAGGCGTCACATCCGGATACAGATTGGTGGACAAGAGCCAATTGTTAATACAGGCGATCTGGTTGACGCCGCTCTTCTTCATCATCCAGCCGAGCACGTCCAACCCCTTTGCTATCGTCCCTTCCCAGAATGGCGTTTGCAGCATGCGCAGCTCCTCTTTTGCGTACGAGATGTAGTGCGTATAGGGTGAGCATACATAGGAATTGTCGTATCCCGTTTCATTGACGGTCAAGGGCATGACGAGATCGTCAACCGTAATCGCCAGGAACCGGGTTCGCACATTTTTGACATAACGATCGGATGCTTCTTGCATGAAGGCAGACAAATACGCTTTGGCATATTCCCCATCCTTCATGCTCTCCCATGGCAGTGTGCGGCTTTCGCTCGCTTCGTACACGGTTACGAGATCACTCTTGCTCACTTGGGGTAAACACCCTTTCCACACGCCTCAATTTTCTCCCGCCGGATACCCGCTCGTACGGCGTAAAGCGAATTTCCGGGAGCTGGCCTCCATGCTGCCTCACGATTGCGTGCAGATGGCTGGTGATCTGCTTCTGCCATGCATCCATACTGGAATCTGGATCGGTCCACACAGATACCTCCAACAGCCATGGGGCGATTTGCCGAACTCGATATTCCCGGATCTCGTCGGAAGCCGCCATCACTGCCCTGCGAATGAAGTCAGGGAAAACAGGCACCCACCCATTCCCATCCACCTGATGGAACAAAAACACGTCATCCGCTCTTCCTTCGATCGTCTCCAGCGCGGTGTAGACGGAACCGCACGGGCAAGGCGTCTTTTTTTCCGACAGGATGTCATTCAACCGATAGCGTATGATCGGCTGCGTCGTTCGGGAAAAATCCGTGATAATCGGGTAAAAGCGCTCCCGCTTCTCGTCCAGGTATTCCTTTTCCATCACCACGATGTCTTCGTTTACGTGAAGCGTGCCATGCGGACAAGTCACAGCCAGAAAGCCCTCCGTGCACTGATAGATCTGGTGAACCTCCTGTTGAAATGCCTGGCTGATGTACACCTGGTCCAACGGGTCCAACACTTCCGCGACGGAGATCACTTTGCCGGGAGAAATCTGCAAGCTCCCTTTTTCCTTCGCCTCCGCCAGCAGCCTGAGCATGGAAGGAGGAGCGACGAGAATGGTGGGGGAAAACACGTTCAACCTGTCAAGATGCTCGGCCAAAGGGATCAGCAAGTCAAAAAAAGAAAAACGGATCCGCCTCCGGTCCACGGAGGTGTAGAGATTGCTGTTGGCACGCAGGAAAAACGCGATCCGATGTTCATCCCGCAGCCGTCCCGGCAAAGCCTTGGCCAAAATCACGCCCGCCCATCTCGCCCGCTCCGCTGGCCCGACCAAAAATATCCCCCGGTTTCCCGAAGTTCCCGACGACAATCCAACCGTCACGTTACCGATCGCTGGTGTGAAATCCCGCGATTCCTCTGCCAGAAAGGCCACGTGGAAAGCCTGTTCTTTGTCGATGCCCAGAGTGTTAAGCTCGCTGAAGGACTCCATCATGAGCTGCTTGTCGATGGGCTCCAGCTTTCTCCACTCATCCGGCCGAAGCGTCCCGAAGCGCTCTCGATAGAATGGGGAGCGAGGAAGCACGCAGCGAAGGAGCTTTTGCACTTGCCGCTCTTGCCATCGCTCCAGCTGGGCGCGTGTTTTCCATTTCTTTCCCAGACGCTTGGTCGTCCAGTATTGCCACAATATTCTCAGGATCTCCATGCAAACTCTCCTTGGCTCATCTTCCATACTTCCGGACAATGGGTCGGCAAAATCTTCAGGCTTGGCCAATGGCCGAAGAGCTCGTGCAGCCGTAGCAGATTGTCCCGATAGGCGGGGCCGTCTGCCATGATGGACTGTGCAAGCGGGTGCGGCAGGACATGACGCCTGTACGCTTCGCTCGACCAGGCGGCGTCCGCGCAAAGAAAGACGTCGCCATGCTCCTCGTCACGCACGAACATCCCAAACTGCCCGATTGCATGTCCACCCAGCTCGACCAAGAGCATGCTCCCGTCTCCGAGCAAGTCGTAGGCTTCCCCGAACGGACGGTATCTCTCAAGAAGCTCGACTGGCAAAGCCCGGTCGACGAAAATCGCCCGCTCTTCAAAATCGTTCGGCATCAAGTCAGGCAGAAAGCCTTCCCGCAACGCCTGCAGGCCTCTTTTCCCCCGTACGTGTGCATAAGCCGAAGAAAAGCAGTACAACCGGGAGTCGGGGAAATCCCGCAAGCCTCCGATATGATCCGCATGAAAGTGGGAGAGCAACACTCCGCCGATTTGATCCGCCCGGATACCGTGGGCTTCCAATTGAGCCTTTACACTCTGTTCCGGTCTCGTCACGACAGGTGTGATGGTGGCGTACAGCCGATATGGAAACGAGCGCGTAGCCTCGAAGAAGCGAGGCGAATAGCCGGTATCGAACAGGAACAGGCCGTGGACGGGATGCTCGATCAACGCTGCAATGGCATGGAATGAAATGCTGCGCGGCCTGCCTCCCCGGATCGAAAACATCTCCAGTTGCCGGCAATACCCCGTATCCAGCAGGGTAAGCTTAATCTTCATGCTGCATCCGCCACCATTTCGTAAAAGCCTCGATTCCTTCCGCGATGCTCACCCTGGGCTTGTAGCCGAGCTTCTCTTTTGCCCGGGTGATATCCAGCGTTTGGCTTTTCGCCAGCACGCCCACCGAGTATCTCGTCAGTATAGGCTCTTTGTAGTTCAGTACCGCTTTGGAGGCCAGCTCCATCACCCATGCAGCCGCGTACGCCCGGCGGTACGAAATCTGCCTGGTCCGAAGCGGCATACCCAGGCGCCGAAACACCTCTTTGAGCACCTCGATCATGGTCACTGGCTCTCCGTTTGTAATGTTGTACGCTTGTCCCCACGTGCTGGAAGGCGAATCGATACAGAGCAGCAAGGCGTCAACGACATTTTCCACATACGTCAGATCGACCGTCGCCCGTCCTCCGCCTATCAGCGGTACGAACTTTTCTTCATTCGCCCGGATCAGGCGCGGGAGGATCGCATTGTCCCCCGGTCCAAACAGCGCTCTCGGACGAATCGTAACCGTCGCCAGCCCTTCTTTGAAGGCTTTGTCTACCAGTAGTTCGGCCAGATACTTCGTCTGGGCGTATGTATTGGCAAAGCGCCTTGGCAGAGGATCGGATTCTTTGATGCCCAGACGGTCTTCAAAGCCGAAATAGATGCTGGGCGTCGACACGTGGATCAGCCTGTGGACTCCCTGTGACTTGCAGCCAGCGATCACGTGGGCTGTTCCCGCTACATTTGCAGCATACATGTCTTTGTATTTCCCCCACGGTGACGAAAAGGCAGCGGCATGAAAGACGATCTCCTGATCTCGGCACGCCCTCCGAACGGCTTCCTTGTCCGTGATGTCCGCTTGCACGAATCCGATCCCGCGCTTGGATAGCAGGAGCCCCACCTCTTCGTTCCGCCCTAAGGCTGTCACCAGGTAGCCGTTTTCCTGCAAACGGGCAGCCAGCTTTCGCCCCAGGAAGCCCGTCCCTCCCGTCACTAGTACACGTTTCTTCATTCTTCACCATTCCATTCGATATCGCTTGTGCTGCATTCCGCCATGCTCATGCCTGTACGGAAGCTCATCATGGCCAAATCGGCAAGCATGCGAGCCTGTTGAAAAAAAGGAAGCGGGTCCGAGCTGTGCCACACGACATCCCGGGACCTCCGAAAGTCGCGCAGCCAGCGCCTCCCCTCAGCCGCATTTCGAACAGCGGGGAGTCCGAACCCCACCATGGCCAATCCCAACATGAAGGATCGGTTGCCGCGGGGAACGACGACCTCGCCACTTTCTCCAAAAAATGCCTCCGCCGCTTCCGGTTGGCCAGAAAACAGATGGATGCCGCTTGTGAGGCGCGGATTGCACTCCAGGACGTACAGCCTGCCTGCCTTATCCTCGATGAAATCGAAAGCGACTTGACCCGAGATGCCCCGGAGCTTCACAAAGCGGCTGACAAATTCCCTCACTCCCGGGTGATTGGCATACGAAAAGAAAATGGATGCACCTTTCCCCGCTGTATGGATGGTTTCGTAGTCGGCATAAAGCGCGAGCTGGCCCTGGTGAGCCACAGCATAGCTGCACAGCTGCCGCCCCCGGATGAATTCCTGAACAAGCCACGGCTGCTGACGTGAGATGGCCGGCAAAGCTCCCTTCGCTGCTGATGCCGGATCTTGCTCGATACGTACGCGTGAGGCGAAACGGGAATATACGGGCTTCAACACCAGCGGTCCGCTCGCGTTTTTCAGTGCTTCCCGCATCTGCTCCTCCGTCTCTGCCCAGATCGTACGCGGCACGGTCGCTCCCGCCTCGCTCGCCAGTTTTCCAAACATCCATTTGTCATGAAGAGGCCGCAAGCTCTCGATTCCCTCCGCGAGGACTCGCCCGACGCAGCCCAGGCGATCAAGTCCATGGGAGACGTGGAAGATTTCCTCGCAAGTGGGGATCAACAGGTCTGATTTCTCCTGTTCCATGATCCGCATCAGGGACCGAATATACGCATCCGGCTGCTGCCGGGGAGGGGGAACCGGATAGCAGCGTGAAACGGCCCTTGATCCTTTGCAAAGGTGATGGCGCGAACTCTCGGCCACGACGACACGATGTCCCGCCTGGTTCATGAGACGAGCCAGTTCCAGCGTGGCTGGCGCTCTCCCCCCCGTCAGCACGACGTTTTTTCTAGTATTCAAGCAGCAGCCCTCCGAGCGAAAGGCCCGCCGAGGTACCCAACAGCAGCATGATATCTCCGCGATTGACCCTCTTTTGCACGATCGCTTCATGCAGAGCCATAGGGATGGAGGCGGCGATCACATTTCCGTGGTTCTCGATAATATTCATCATGTGACTGCCGGCAAAACCGAGTTTATTTCCCATGATGCGCATGGCCATCCCGCTTGCCTGATGAGGGACAACCAAACCGATCTCTTGTCTGGTTATCGAAGCGGCATCCAGCAGCCGCTCCACGAATCCGGTGATCAACTGGGACGTCAGGCGAAAGATTTTTCGTCCATCCATGTCAAATTGGAAGTCCGCTTCTCTCCCCTTCGCGTATTCACCCGGATGAATCAGGGTCCCTCCTCCTCTGATCTCGGAGTAATGGGCCCCGTCACTGTAGGTCTGCATACGGGAAGCGAGAATGCGGGATGTTTCCGCTTCCGGAGTACGGCCAATGACGACGGCTGCCGCCCCATCTCCAAAGAGTACGCAGCTCTCCTTCTGCCCCCAGTTCAACCCTACGGAGGAAATTTCCGTAGAGACGATTAAAATGCGCTGGTAGCATCCCATCGCCAAAGATGCAGATAATACATCCATCGCCGTGACAAAGCTCAGGCACGTGGAGTTTATATCAAAGCAGGGAACCCCTGACTTCGACTGTCTCATCTCTTCCTGGATCAATGCTGCTGTACAGGGAATCTCTTGTTGAGACGTTCCGCTGGCACATACGAGGCAATCGACATCGGAAAAAGAAAGGCCCGCGTCCTCCAGTGCCCGTTGTGCGGCGATGGCTCCCATTTTGGCTGAAGTCTCGTCCGTCACGAAATGTCTCACGCGGACGCCTGATTTTTTCGCAACCCAGCCTGGGGGAAGACGCAGCTTTTTCTCGAGTTCCTCAGCGGTTACTTGCTGCTTGGGCAAGTATTTTCCTGTTCCCAGGATTTTGACTTTTCTCTCCATTGCGGTGGTTCTCCTCTACCATGGTAAAATCATTCTTCGATCCCTTCATTTTACATAACTTTTGTCGATTGGTCCGTGAATCTTTTTTCCTATTCGCCTATTCCGACAAATGGTGACAGCAAAGAGAGCCAAGAACAATTTCTTGGCTCTCGGATGATTCCCTATTCCTCCCTGTCTTGGCACGGACGCTTTCTTCGATGCTGCCGTCGATCACACCACTTCTCGCTTTGCAGGCTAATCAAAGATTGATACGCGAGCTCCCAGAGCATTTCGACCGGAAAACGTGCGAGAATCGAATTGATCGACACATAGTACTTCCGAAACCATCAAAGGCCGGTTGGAAAGAAGCTCCTGCAATTGTGAGTCACTGTAAAACTCGTACGCGTAACGATGGAGAAAGCGGATCCGCCAGAGTTTCTGTCCGTGCAAGCGGGTAAAAAACTGGGAGAGGTGCGGACACAGCTCCGCTTCCGTCTCAAAAACATGCTGACAGGTCTGACAAAAATATTCCATGCGCTCATCCCCTTCAACATTCTGAATACGAAAAAGACTCCATCCCGCCTGCATCTGACACATGCGTGAAGGAGCCTTCAGTTTACTGATCGGCTTGACCATTCTGGTTCCTCTGTTACCCAATAGTTTAAACCAACAAAACCTACAGATCAAGTAGGGATATGTTTAGCCTGCTCACGTACAATGCCATTTGCCAAATGCGAGCCAAGCGATTGGGCTACTGCGACAAGCGGCGCTGTCTAATCATCGAACGGATGGAGAGCAGCAGCAGCACGAGACCGATACCCAAATACCATCCCTTACCCTCGTATGAGATCATCAGCAAGAGCTCCCAACTATTGGACGGGCCTGAATGCGCACAGTCCTGACAGTATGGATAGGAAAAGAGCAGCGGCAAGGTTCCCATCACCGCAGCCACCGCACCTGAAATGAGCCATGCAACGGAAAGGATTCTCATACACATTCCTCCTGTTTTTTTCGTTGAGTCAGAAATTTTCCCCCCCGCCGCTTCGGGCAATCGCTTACAATTGCGTAAAGGAGGTGCTTTTTGGCATGACCAAACATCCAGCACAGGTAGTAGCCGTAAGTGTCAGTGGGACTCACTCGTTCAGCAAAACGAACACAGACGCCATCCGTTTGCTCGCGGGACTGGGCGTGGAGGGCGACGCTCACTTGGGAGAGACAGTCAAGCACCGCTCGAGGGTCGCACAGGACCCGACCCAGCCGAACCTGCGGCAGGTGCATCTCATTCATTCCGAGGTGTTCGAGGAACTGCGGGATTCGGGCTTTTCTGTCTCTGCCGGCCAGATCGGAGAAAATATAACGACGAGCGGTCTCGAATTATTGAGACTGCCGAGAGGAACGATCCTGCGCATCGGGGAAGACGCTGTCGTCCAGATTACAGGCTTGCGCAATCCTTGCCAGCAATTGAACCAGTTTCAGCCGGGATTGATGAACGCCCTGCTGGACCATGACGAACACGGCCAACTTGTTCGCAAGGCCGGAGTGATGGGTATCGTCGTTGCCGGCGGTATCGTTCGCCCCGGGGATCCCATCCTCGTCGAGCTTCCGCCGGAGCCTCACCAACCTCTGGAGCGGGTCTAGATCGTCTCCCCGAAGGAATACTGGTGCTTTTGGCCGGCGGGCGCTATGGCTGGTTCATGATGCGATCGATCCATCTGTAACAGTCATCCAGCTGTTCGTCCGAAATCCGGTCCGAGCGATGCTCAAATACGATCTTCACTCGGGGATTTTCCCTTTTGATGATCCGCAAATACTCTTCGATCGGCGCCCAGCCATCCTCCGGCTTGCAAGAGGGCAGAGCGGGATGATGGTTGTACTCGAACGCGTCTGTGATCTTCATATTCCAAAGATGGACGGTCAACGCGTATTTCCCGTACATCTCCAGTACTTTTTTCGCATCAAAGAATGGGTCGATTCGCTCCTGCACGTAAAGCCTTCCCACATCCAGGCACAGCCGGATCTCGGGGTATCGGTCGAGCAGGGATGCCAGAAATGGCGACTCATACACATACCGGTTCAACGCGTCAAACTCCAAAACCGGCGTAACGCGGTATTCCCTCGCCTTGACCGCCAGCCACGAAAACAGCCGTTCGGTTTTGTCCGCCCATTCTTCTTGACCGTACTCGCTTTCGTACACGTATTCCCGTGGATCCGTGAAATTCCACCGGCTCCAGTCGACTCGATCGTCCAGAATCACTGGTTTCGGATAATGGAAAAGCATGTACGCAGGCTGAATCTCAGCCACTGCAGCCAATTCTCGATCAATGTAGTCCAGCGCGTCCTGACGCACGTGCTCCTCCTTCGCGAGGAAAAGGGCATCGCGCAGTCTGGCGGCATCCTTCCGTAGGGGAAAGTGAATCCCGATCTGAAAGTGGCGTTCTTTGGAGGCAGCCGACAATCTCGAAATGTCCGCTTCCGTCTCAAACAGGCAAGCCTCGATCCCGTAAAAGCCCTGCCGAAAGTCCCTCTCGTACTTTTTTTCATCGAACCCGCCGTACAGTCCTATGATAAATGTGTGCATCGGAACCACCCTCTCCTCCTAGCTGTTTATCATACCACAAACTGGAAAAGGGGGAGAAAAAAAGCTGCCGACTGGACGTACGGCAGCATTCGGAGTACATGATTCATTTTTGAGGCGGGCGCGTGCCCCGCTCGATCGTAGTGTTCCCCCCGCGCGACACGACCAGATACGGCGTCAGCTCTCCGTCTTCCCAGAAAAAAGGCAGCACCGAGATTGGCACCTGGCCTTTGGAGGCGAAGTCGAAGGTCAAGCGGGCCAGCAAATGGGCGCCCGTATCGGAATCAAGCTCAGCCACAATCAAAACATCCTGATGGGGAATCGCCACTCCGAGCTGACTCGTTCGCTTGTTGCGGTCAAAATCCTGCAAGAGCGATGTCAGCAAAATCCGGCTGGCCGCGTAGCCATCCGGTGGACTGATGAAATGGATACGGCTGTCGCCCACCTCCTGGGTCTTGACCGTAAAGGAGAGAGCCTGCAAATTCGCCAGGGCATAGTCATGCAGCTGTTCGTTACTCCAGCCGGCCTCCTTCAGCATGCTCGTCTCGATCAGACTGTATCCTTCCCCTTCATCCAGGGCGTACAGGATCGCCGTATCGGCAGTATGCGGGTTTGTCACCCAGCGGTCCGGATATTTCTGGATCATGGAAACGTGACGGAGAACCGGATAGATGTTGTTCTCCTGACCCGACAAGCTCCTTTTGGCAGAACGGTTTGGCGATGCTGGCTCATTCCCACTCATATCAAAATACTTCCTCCTTTACTCCCAAGGCGGCCGTTCCTCCTCGGACGGCGCAAGCGCAGGCGCTGCTTCGCGCTCCGCCAAGCTTCGCGACTCGATTTCCCGGACGAGGTCTGCCAATGCCTTCGGTTTGACAAATTCAACCGGCGACACTCCACGTTCGAACTGAAGCTGTTCGCCTTCGAGCAACACCAAGTATCTGCCGTTCACTTTCGCGATGTGAAGATTCGTCCCGTAGTCGGCCAGAAGCGTGCGGATCTGCATGTGATCCAGCTTGAATTTCAGCTCCACTTCAGGCTGGCGATCGGTGATGATCTGCATCGCCTCCATCACTGTCTCATGCTCCCACTTCTCCGCCAATTCGCGCTTCGGGCTGGCGGCGATAAGCTCGATCGCTTCCTCCTCCCGAAGCCGCTCCTCCGTTTCCTCCGGATAGGTGTACTCGATATGCTGCCGGGCAAGCGAAATCACTTCATCGGACACGATCTGCGTCACCGTCTGCGGATATTCGATAAACCGCAAAAACTCTTCAAAGTACCGTGCATGGGAAAACTGGTGAATTTTCACATGGTACGGATCGTTCATGCCCGACTCGATCATGTGTGGATACATCAGCGATTTCATGTTTTTCGCGTTGATCGCCATCTGCACATTCGAGATCAGGCTTTTTTCGTCGGTGATGACCGCTGTCTTTTGCTCGAAGTCGCACTTCAGGATAAATACATACCGTTCGTCGAGCAGCTCCAGTCTCGTTCTGGCCACGATCATGACGCCGCCGCGCACCTGAGACGTCCGCAAATACGACTGGATCAGCTCCTGGCATGGCGCCTGGCTCTCTCCTGCGGTGTCCGCCTGCAGCAGCCGCGACAGCAGAGCGTAGTTCGGGTTCGATTCCAGCGGGTGTCCCGGTTCCAGTACGAATTGTCCCAGCTTCGTCGGCGTCCCTTCCGTCTTTGGATTCAATTCGACCTTTCGCTTGGCGATACGTGCGTATTCCCCTTCCAAAAAGTCTCGCAGCTCGCTTTTTTGGTAGTCGTCATGGCTCAAGTAACGGGCCATTCTCACTGTTTTTGGGGCTTCCTCATCCTGCGGCTGTTCAATCAGGAAAAAGGCAAGCCAATCAACCGTAAAATTCATCTCATTTCCGCTCCTGTCTGCATGTAACGAGATGATTATAGCAAACCTGAGCAAAAAGCGGTCAGTCATTTTTCTTCCGCATGGTATGATAGAAAGGAGGGGGGATGGAACGCACATGTGGAACAAACTCATGAATTGGTGGAACGATCACGTCCGAGACCGTCCGTATTCCCCAGGACGCCGGATCCATCAATACCGGATATCAAACGTGCTGGGAATGGGCAGCTACGGGATTGCCTATCTCGCAGCCGATTTGACGAACCGCACACAGGTCGTTCTCAAACAGGTAAAGCCCAGCCTTCGTCGCTCCCCGAAAGGAGAAGCCATGCAGGACTACGAAAAGAAGGTGCTAGCAACGCTCTCCCATCCCCGAATTCCCCGTTATTTGAACTCCTTCACCTACCGTGGAGACTCTTTTCTTTGTATGACGTTCATCGAGGGACCCACACTGGAGGAGGCCTTGTTCGAGCAGCTGGTGATCCTGGACGAGCGCTCAGCGGCTCGCTTGATGCAGCAAATCGGAGAGATCGTCGCTCATTTGCACGACCACGGGATCATTCACCGTGACGTGCGCATTCCCAATGTCATTTGGCACGATGACGCGCCATACCTGATCGACTTCGGCCTCGCCCGATTTGTCGGCGACAGTCCGACCTACACAGCCGACGCGCTCAGCGACTATCCTTCCGAGAAACAACTGAAGAGGGCAGTCGCTCCGACCAGCGATTTGTATGCATTGGGGCATTTTTTCCTGTTCTTGCTCTACTCCGGCTACGACGCGGACGACCATGCACCGGAGCGCAGCTGGGAAGAAGAATTGAACTTGTCCGAAGATGTTCACGGAATAATCAGGCGCTTGCTTCAGATCGATGCCCCGTACGAAAACGTCCGGCAGCTCCTGTCCGACCTTGAGCGTTACCTGAACAGGGACGAAGGCGCGTCAGTCGCCGGCCTCTCCATGTAAAAAGAGCAGATGCAGCCTGAAGTGGAGTCCCACTTGCAGCGGCTCTGCTCTTTTTCTTTTACTCCGCGATCTGCTCGTTCTTGGCTTGCTCGATCTTTTCCTTGAGTTCGCCCGCTTCCCGCCGCAGCGTCTGCCTTTCATGCTTGGACAAGACCTCGCCGCCGACCGTGCCGTTTACCAGCAAGTCTTCTTCGTACAAACGATCTTTGCGCATGGAAACCTCCTAGAGACAAGAGTATGCTTCTCTCGTCCTACTTTGTTCCAAAGCCGCCTTTCTTATGTACGCGGTTTGCATCTTTCGCGGGTCTTGCCGCTTCCGGCTTGGACTTTGGCGCTCCCCCGGTCCTTGGTTTTGCACCCGGTGCCTTTTGGTACGGCCGCGGATCTTCCAAGGCACCGTGCGACATGACCTTCTCGTCGATCGGCAATCCGGTCTGCTTGGAAAACTTTTGGACGATAAACCGCTCCTGGCTGCTGATGATGGAAAACACAAGCCCCGCTCTTCCCATCCGACCGGTGCGCCCGCTGCGGTGAACATACGTATCAGCATCAGGGGCAGGATCGTAATGAACGATACACTCCACTTCCGGAATATCGATGCCACGAGCAGACACATCCGTGGTGATCAGCACGGGAAAAACTCCTTCCCGGAATTGCCTCAAGGTAAGGGCGCGCTCTTCTTTCGTCGCATCCCGGTGCAGCAGCCTGCAAGGGAGGTGGTGGAAATTGAGCTTGGAGACGATTTCATCGACTTTCTCGATCTGGTTGACGAAAACGATGGAAGACCGGACGTTGACCAGCCGCAGCAGCCGCCTCAGCGTATCCACTTTTTTGCGGGGGTCGCTCACCAGATACATGTGTGCGACGCCTGCCGCACCCTCAGGCGCAGCGGCGCGAATCACGACCGGGTCTTTCGTAAACGCTTGCGAAGCCCCGATGACGCCTGCTGGAAGCGTAGCGGAAAACAGCAAACGCTGTGTATCCCGCAAGGTGCGCTTCATGACTTCGCCGACCGGCTTCCCGAAGCCGGCGTCCAGCATCCGATCCGCCTCATCGACCACGACCGTTTTGACCTCGTGTACCTTGAGCTTGCGCTGCTCGAGGAGCTCGAGCAGTCTTCCCGGTGTAGCAACCACGAGCACCGGCTTCATTTTTTTCAGCCGTTCTACCTGGCGCTTGACGTCCACGCCGCCGATGATTGGCAGCACAGCGAGTTCCTGCCCGGCAAGCAGCCGATCCGCTTCCTGTGCGATCTGCATGACCAGCTCATGGGTAGGAGCCAGTACCAGTGCCTGGACGTCTTTTTGTTCCGGATTCACTTTGGACAGGATCGGCAGCAAATAGGCGTACGTCTTGCCCGTTCCTGTCGGGGATTCCACCAATGCATCTCTTCCTTCCAAGATCAGCGGAATGGCCTGCTCTTGGACGGGAGTCGGTTTTTCCATATTTCTTTCGCGCAATACGTGGAGCAGCGGCGCGCTAATGTGCAAATCAGCAAACGTGGTACTCACAAAAACCCTCCTGGCATGAAAAATGTTGCATTGGGTAAGCTTACCACACTTTGCCCGAGGGGAACAGAGGATTTGCCGCCAAAGCAAAACCAGGCGAAAGCCTCTGCGACTTCGCCCGGCGACCCATTACCCGTTGTTCGTGTCCATGCGGGTCTCCTGCATTTCTCCCTGGTCCTGGCGATCCCGGCTGGTGGTTTGGTTCCGGGTACCTTTTGGCCCCTGTTGGTAAGCCTCTACTTCTTTCTGAAACTCTTCATCGTAGCCTCGCACGCGGCTCACCTCCTGCCGGTAGTGTGCCCACTGGCCGCTTCTGTTATTTCCCTGAAACTTTTTACCTACTGATACGTCCATTCTTGTAGAATGATTATTTTCTGACGGACAGGTGAACCACACATGCAAACACTATCCCGCACTCGCTCCTACAAACGAACTGCCCGCCGACCTTTGCGCTGGGTCAAGCGCCTGGTCTTGGTCAGTGCCTTGACCTTCACAACATTGGCACTGGGGGGAATCATCTTTTTATTTGGCACACAGACAGGAGAGGATCTGCGAGAATGGGCTGCCGGTACACTGCTGACGACCCAGCACGATTACTGGGCCCCTTATACCTTCATTCCCGAGGAGCGCCTGAACGCCTTGAAAGAGCAGATCAGGCATCCGCAGGTCATCAATTCCGAGCCGGAAACCACCGAAACGGAGCTTCCCACTACCAAGTCCGCTGTCGTACCGGTCCCGGAGAAGCCGAAAGAACTGGTCGAGGTCGAAGAAATCAACGAAAAGAAGGACAATTACTATTTCAAAGGAAAGATCATGTACATCCACGATCCTGACCGCGTCCATCTGCTCGTGACAAACCGCAAAGAACGCGGAGATCTGCTGGACGAGTTCGTCAAAAAAACCAACGCGATCGGCATTGTAAACGCCAGCGGTTTTGCAGACCCAGACGGTTACGGGCAAGGGGCCAAAGCGTACGGGCTCGTGATTCACGACGGAAAGATCCTGCAGGGGTACAATCCGCGGAGCGGAGAAACGGCGCTCGGCATCACCTATGACGGCAAGCTGGTCACCGGAAGCTACTCGGCCGAACAGCTGGTGAAGATGGGGGTGCGGGATGCCATGAGCTTCCGCCCTCAGCTGATCGTGAACGGCAAAAACCTGTTCGAAGGGAAGCCGGCCCGCAGCTGGGGCATCCAGCCGCGTACTGCCATCGGGCAAACGGCGGACGGCACGATCGTGTTTGTCGTTATCGACGGACGGCAGCCCGGCCATTCCATCGGCGCGAGTATGAATGATTTGGCCGAGCTTTTGCAGGAAAAAGGAGTCGTCACGGCGATGGCCATGGACGGCGGTTCGAGCTCGATGATGCTGCACAATGGCGAGGCGATCACCAAGACATCCTGTCCGTATTACCGGGGGCGCTACCTGCCAAACGCCTGGGCTGTCATTTAAGTAGTGAGAGGCAGGAGGGCACGCACGTGTCGATGATTCGAATGCGAAATGCAAAGCGATCCTAGCCACAAAAAACAGGCAGCCCCGCTTTATACAGGGCTGCCTGTTGGCATTTTTCCTCGATTTTGCCTTTACAGTTTGATGGGAGTCTTCGCTTGCTCCAGGCTCCACTTTTCCACGTCCCAAACCTGGGTGACCCAATCTTCGTAGAACTCCGGCTCATGGCATACGAGAAGGACCGTGCCTTTAAACTCCTTCAAGGCCCGTTTGAGCTCCTCTTTCGCTACGACGTCCAAGTGGTTGGTCGGTTCGTCAAAGACAAGCCAGTTGCTCTCCCGCTGCAGAAGTTTGCACAGGCGCACTTTCGCCTGCTCGCCCCCGGAGAGCGCGTTCATATTGCGGTTGATATGCTCGTTTTTCAATCCGCAGCGGGCAAGAGCTCCGCGTACCTCATGGTTATTCATCGAAGGAAACTCGTTCCATACCTCTTCCAAGGCCGTAATCGGCTTCGCTTTGACTTCCTGCTCGAAATACGCGGGATGCAGGAAATCGCCCTGGTCCAGCTTCCCGTTCAATGGTTTGATCACACCGAGCAAAGTCTTGAGCAGCGTGGATTTCCCTACCCCGTTCATCCCGACGATCGCGACCTTTTCGCCGCGCTCCAGCTTCACGCTCAGCTTTGGCAAAAGGGGATGGGTGTAACCAATTTCCAAGTCTTCCGCTTCCACGACAAAACGGCTGCTCGCACGGGCTTCCTTGAAAGTGAAGGTCGGTTTGGCTGCCGACTCCGGCTTGTCGATCCGCTCCATCCGTTCCAGTTGTTTCTGCCGGCTCTTGGCGCGGCCAGTCGTTGAAGCACGAGCCTTATTGCGCGCGATGAAGTCTTCCATGCGCGCAATTTCCTCCTGCTGCTTTTCAAACGCATCAAGATGCTGGTTACGCTTCATTTCGGACTGGGCGAGGAACGATTCATAGTTTCCGGTATAACGGTTCAGTTTGGTAAACTCCAGGTGGTAAATCACGTTGACGACTTCATTCATGAATGTCGTGTCGTGAGAAATGAGGATGAACGCATACGGATACTCTTTCAGGTAGTTCTTTAGCCAGACGATGTGTTCTTCATCCAGGTAGTTGGTCGGCTCATCCAGCAGAAGCACGGTTGGCTTCTCCAACAGCAGCTTCGCCAGGAGCACCTTGGTACGCTGTCCGCCGGAGAGAGCAGCGACGTCCCGATCCAGGCCGATTGCACTCAGACCGAGTGCATTGGCGATCTCTTCCACCTTGGCATCAATCAGGTAAAATCCGCTGGTCTCCAGACGGTCCTGAATTTCTCCCATGCGCTCCAGCAATTCTTCGAGCTCCTCCGGCGAGGCATCCGCCATCTTTTCCCCGATCGCCATCAGCTCGGCTTCCTGCTCCAGAAGCGGGAGAAAAGCGTCCTTGAGCACATCGCGGATGGTTTTGCCCGCTTCCAGCTTGGTATGCTGATCGAGGTAACCGTACTGGATTTTTGGCATCCATTCGATCCGTCCGTTATCCGGCATATTTTGCCCGGTCAAGATACTCATCATGGTCGACTTTCCTGTGCCGTTCGCGCCGACGAGGCCTACATGATCTCCAGGCTGCAAGCGGAATGACACATCGCGAAACAAAACGCGGTCCCCAAATCCATGGGACAAATTTTCCACAATCAAAACACTCATGTTTTTCCTCCTGCTTTTCGTTTCCTCGGAAGAGGCTTACAAAATAATTCTCTCAAAGAATGACGGATCATAGCGTGTGAAATAGCTATCCCCGGTCAAAATCAACTGATCCAGGCGAACGCGCAAATCTTGGAGGCTGATCCCTTCCATGGCTACGTTCAAGATCGCCGCACGGGCCATCAGGCGCAAAATGCTGACTTCCGTCTTGATTGCGTCGCCAAACACTTTTCCGCTGTGTACGATCTCCGAACGATGATTGTACGATTTTTTGATAAACTGCGCAATCTTTTCCCGCTGCTGCAAGGTTTCCCCAAAGTAATACGCCATTCGCAGCCTCAGCTTGTATGTGATTTCGCCTTTTTTCCCGTCCGGAACAAACAGCGACTCCAATCCGATCCACAAGTCCAGCAGCTGATCTTCGTAGCGTTTTTTTTCAAGAGAAAGAGCGTACCTGCGAAATGCCAGCGTCGGCAGATCCCGATCCAGCAGCGACAGGAAGATCTTCCTTGCCTGTTCGTCAAACACGTATTTGGCTCCGTCCAGGGAACGCTTCAAATAAGTGATTCCGAACAAATTCCCTTTCGCCGTAATGACATACGGTATCGAACAGATCCCGTCTACGTTGGAAAGGTTCAGCTTGTTCTCAATTTCCTCGATCCAGTCCCGCTCGTCAGTCAACCGCATTTCCGGGTATTCGCCGACAAGGAACAGGCTGCTCATGTCGACCCGCTTGTCAAACATCCGTCTGTTTTCATCCATTTCATTCCGCAAATAACGGGATGCAATCTTATATGGATTTTCAGCACCGGAAACCAGCGTATAGGAATTCGGCATATCGATCCGGAGCGGCTCTGGCGTCGTCGTGTTGAACACAGGTGCGATCAAAAGTGGCATATGCTTTCTCCTTTTGATTGGTGCATCTAGATGGGGCGAACAATGGTTTACATAATAAATATTATGTTGAACAAAGTTGCTCCTGCCAACCTCGTATTATTGCCAATCGTACGACCTGCGGACATGCTTCCTTATAGAATACCAGCATTTCCTATGGTTCGTCATCCTTCTCTTGCGACAAACTACAAAAAGTGCAAGACAGAAAGGAGCTGATCGTATGGAGAAAGACCATATCCTGGATGAAAACCCCCATCAAACGTATAATAACGAAGCAAGAAGCTTGGAGCAAACAGGTGAGCCGATGCCTGGCTCCAAAAAAGTGAAGCAGGAAAACCACAGCCGCGCGATCAAAACGCGCGAAGGATAAAAGGATCCACCCGGCTGCGAAATGGAGTCGGGTGTTCGGTTTTCCTTTTTTTTACACCAAAAAGATTGAATTGTCCCACAAGGATGAACTATGATGGATGAAGTATCCTTGTTGGAGGTAAGTATCTATGTTCACCATTCCGCTTCCGGGCACGCGCCCTCTTTCCGACACGTTCAGTTACAGCGTCTCGCCATTGTACGAGCTGGCTGCCAGTCTGCACACTTTGGCGCAGCCGAACCCGCCCGAGCGTTTTTCCCATTGGGCCGGCGAAAAGCTATCGCACATTCAAGTCGCGCGTATGACAAAAGATTGGGAGTATGTGCTCCCCCTCTTCCGCTACGGAATACCGGATACATTCGATCCCTTTCAGACCAAGGGGGTCATGTCGATCAACGATCTATACGACTACTTCTTCACGCTTCCAACCGAGCAATTCGTGACAAGCCTGCATCCCCTCCTGGAACAGTGGAATCAGCGTCACGCAGAGCCGCCTATTTTCAGTGACTTGCGCGAGGATTCCGACTACGTGAAAGGCCGATTCAGCCTTTTCGTCTCTTCGTACTGGCAGCTTTCCTTTGAAACCAACTGGGAAGGGATCGCTCCCTTATTCGTAAATGAAGCCGAGCGTATCCACGCTTCACTTGACTCCCCGCAGTCGCTGGTAGCTCTGTTGCAATCGATTCTGCCCGCCTGTTATTACGATCCGGACACTCATCGGATAGCCTGTCCCACCGATGGACCTTCCTATGAGGTGCAGCATCTGGTCCTATACCCAAGCCACTACTATTTTGCGGAACCGCTGCTCACGAAGAAAGGTGTCAATGGACATCTGCTCTATTCATTTACCGCACTGGCCGATTCCACCAAAAACGCCCTATGAAGGGCGTTTTTCATGCAACATATGGGCGACAATCAATTTGTCCAATTGCTGGCTAATCCTGACGATTTCAGGGTCAAGAAAATTGTAACCCGCGTCCTTGGCTGCTCGTTCCAGTTTGCGGCGCAAGTCATCAATCATCTGATTCGTAGTTTCCATGCTGCCGACCCCCACCCAACTTGTGTCTCCCACTATTTTACATTATATAAGAAACGGTGGAAAGGGTAAGATGTGGAAGAAAAAAGCCTTGCACGTTTGTGTGTGCAAGGCTTTTGTTATTGACCAGCCATCTTACTTCATGACGTGAATCGGATGACCCAAAGCCAGCTCAGCAGCTTCCATTGTCACTTCACCCAGCGTAGGGTGAGCGTGGATGGTCAGCTCGATATCTTCGAGTGTCGCTCCCATTTCGATCGCGAGTCCGATCTCGGCGATGATGTTGGATGCTTCCGGACCGACGATTTGCGCGCCGAGAACCAGGTTGGTTCCTTTCTCGCCAATCAGCTTCACATAGCCTTCGCCCGCATTGACAGACAGCGCACGGCCATTTGCTGCAAATGGGAAACGGCCGACAATGTAATCGATGCCTTTTTCTTTTGCTTCTTTTTCGTTGATCCCGACACTTGCGATTTCCGGATCGCAGAACACAACTGCAGGAATGGCTTTGTAATCCACCTCAGCAGGATGTCCAGCGATTGCTTCCGCAGCCACCTTGCCTTCGTAGGATGCTTTGTGAGCCAGGGCTGGGCCGGCAACGATGTCGCCGATCGCGTACACGTTCGGGATGTTCGTACGGCCTTGTTTGTCTACGACGATCAGACCGCGATCGGTCAAGTTCATGCCGATATCGCGTACTCCCAATTCGTCGGTATTCGGACGGCGACCTACCGTCACGAGGACGTATTCTGCCTCGATCTGCTTCTGCTCGCCTTTCACTTCAGCCGTAACAACAACGCCGTTTTCGGTTTCTTCCATGCCTTGAGCCAGTGCTTTCGTATGGATCGTCACGCCGAGCTTTTTCAGCTTGCGCTCGACCAGACGAGGCATATCCGGCTCGAAGCCAGGAAGAATTTGATCGGAGCCTTCCAGGATGGTGACCTGGGTGCCGAATTTCGCGAACACGGTACCCAATTCGATACCGATATAGCCTCCGCCGATGACAACCAGGCTCTTCGGCAGCTCAGTCAAGCTAAGTGCTTCCGTGGAAGACAGGACGCGCTTGCCAAACGGGAACGCAGGAAGCTCGATCGGACGGGAACCTGTCGCGATGATGCAATGCTCGAAACGGTAACGGTTCACATCGTAGCCGTGGAATACACGTACTTCGTTTTCGCTGACGAACAATGCTTCACCCGGGATTACCTGGATTTTGTGGCCTTTGAACAAAGAGCTTACGCCGCCGGTCAATTGTTTGACGATGCCGCTTTTCCACTCTTGTACTTTGGCAAAATCCACTTTGACGTTTTCCATGGTGATCCCCATGGATTCTGTATGCTGTGCATGCTCGTATGTGTGTGCCGCGTGAATCATCGCTTTGGATGGAATGCAGCCGACGTTCAGGCATACGCCACCTACGTCCGCTTTTTCCACGACGACTACGTTTTTGCCCAGTTGGGCGGCACGAATAGCCGCCACATATCCACCTGGACCCGCACCGATTACAAGCACATCCACTTCTGTGGTAAATTCACCTACTACCATTGCGCATTATCCCTCCATGACGAGCAGCGTCGGATTTTCCAGCAGCTGCTTCACGTAGTTGACGAAACGTTGAGCCGGTTCGCCATCAACCAAACGGTGGTCAAAGCTGAGAGACAGATGCAGCATTTGGCCAACCACGATTTCTCCGTTTTTCACGATCGGTTTTTCGCTGATGCGTCCTACGCCCAAGATCGCCACATCCGGGTGGTTGATGATCGGGGTGAAGAACATGCCGCCAGCGGATCCGATGTTTGTGATGCTGAAGGTGGACCCTTTCAGTTCATCCGTAGTCGCCTTGCGATCGCGAGCTTTTTTCGCTAGCTCACTGATCTCACCGGCAATCTCGAAGATGGATTTTCTGTCAGCCGCTTTTACGACCGGCACGAGCAGGCCGTCTTCGGTCGAAGTCGCGATCCCGATGTTGTAGTACTTTTTATAGATCACTTCTTGTTTTTCGTCGTCGATGGAAGCGTTCAGCTCAGGGAATTTTTTCAGCCCTGCTACGACTGCCTTCACGATCATTGGCAGGTACGTCAGCTTCACGCCGCGCTCTTCCGCCAGTGGTTTCGCTTCCTTGCGCATATTTACGAGCGCCGTTACGTCCACCTCGTCGAAAATGGTAACGTGCGGTGCGGTGTAAGCAGATTTCACCATTGCTTTCGCGATCGCTTTGCGCATGCCTTTGAGCGGTACGCGCTCTTCCAATTCGCCAGCTTGGGCAGGCGTGTAGTGCACAGTTGGCGCTGCTGCCGCTTGTGCGATACCTGTCGGTGCTGCCGCTGCTTCAGCTGCTGCTTGAGCCGGAGCTGCCGCTGCAGGTGCTGCGCCGCCCGCTACGAAACGATCGATGTCTTCTCGAGTGATGCGGCCCAGTTTGCCTGTGCCAGGCACATTCGCCAGCTGCACGCCTTTTTCACGTGCGTATTTGCGCACGGAAGGAGTCGCGAGTACATGCTTGCGGTCGATTGGTGCCGCCACCGCTGTCGCAGTTGCTTGCGCCATTGGCGTTTCAAGCGCTTGGTTGGCATTGGCGCTTACTTGAGAACCGATATCGCAGCCTGGCTCCATTTTTTCCGCAGCTGCTGGAGCTTCAGCAGCAGGCGCATCGCCGTGGCCGTGGTCCGGCAGGTTTGGAACTTCGCCTTCCACTTCGAACTCGATCAGCGGGTCTCCTACGACGGAAACGGTCCCCTCTGTCACTTTCAGTTCGAGCACTTTCCCTTTTACAGGCGATGGTACTTCCACAACCGCCTTGTCATTTTGCACTTCCATAATGACCTGGTCTTCTTCTACGGTATCCCCCGGCTGTACGTGCCATTTGACGATTTCGCCTTCGTGGATGCCCTCGCCGAGCTCCGGGAGTCTGAATGTAAAACGACTCACGATATCTCCTCCTTATAAACAGTTCGCCGTATTTTTACCTAAAATTGCCAAAAGAAGGCGGAAAGCTCTCATCTTTCCGCCGATTATGTCAGCTTCTTATTAGAAGTCCAAAACTTGAGTCAAGCCATCTACGACGCGTTTTACATCCGGAAGCCAGATGTCTTCCGCCTGTGCAAACGGATAGACGGTATCCGGCGCGGTGATGCGCAGAACCGGCGCTTCCAGGTGAAGAATCGCACGCTCGTTGATTTGCGCGATGATTTCCGCAGCGACACCGGACGTTCTTTGCGCTTCCTGAACGACGATCGCACGGTTGGTTTTCTTCACGGATTCGACGATGGTGTCGATGTCCAGCGGGCTGATCGTACGCAGGTCGATCACTTCCACCTTCGCTCCGCGAGCTTTTTCGATTTCTTCCGCCGCTTTCAGGCTTGTGTGCACCATTGCGCCGTACGTGATGATGGTAGCATCCGTACCTTCTTTCACTACGTTGGCCTTGCCGAGCGGAATGGTGTATTCGCCTTCTGGCACTTCTTGACGGAAGGAGCGGTACAGCTTCATATGCTCCAGGAACACGACCGGATCGTTGTCGCGAATCGCGGAGATCAAGAGTCCTTTTGCATCATACGGGTTGGAAGGGATGACGACCTTCAGACCCGGCGTTTGCAGCATCAGACCTTCCAGAGAGTCAGCGTGCAGCTCAGGCGTCTTTACGCCGCCACCGAATGGCGAACGGAACGTGACCGGGCTGTGAAAGCGACCGCCGGAACGATAGCGCATGCGAGTCGCTTGGGAAGCGATCGCATCGAAGGTTTCGAATACGAACCCGAAGAACTGGATTTCCGCTACAGGGCGGAAGCCGTTGATCGAGAGACCAACAGCCAAACCGCCGATACCGGACTCAGCCAGCGGGGTATCAAATACGCGCTGCTCGCCGAATTCAGCCTGCAGCCCTTCCGTCGCACGGAACACCCCGCCGTTTTTCCCTACGTCTTCCCCAAAGACAAGCACGGTCTCGTCGCGTTTCAACTCGACGCGCATTGCATCCGTAATGGCTTGAACCATTGTCATTTGTGCCATGGCTTACTTCGACTCCTTCGCCAGGTATTCTGCCTTTTGCTCTTCCAATGCAGGCGGCAGTGTCTCGAACATTACATCGATCAGCTCAGATACTTTCATTTTCGGAGTCTCGTCCGCTTTTTTGATCGCATCTGCAACTGCTTTTTTCGCTTCTTCAATGACAGCTTCTTCGTCTTTTTCGCTCCACAGGCCTTTTGCTTCGAGGAACTTGCGGAAGCGGATCAGCGGATCGCGCAGCTCCCATTCGCTTTGCTCTTCACCTGTACGGTAACGGGTCGGATCGTCACCAGCCATGGTGTGCGGACCGTAGCGGTACGTCAGTGCTTCGATCAAGGTAGCGCCTTCGCCGTTTACGCCGCGCTCTTTCGCTTTTTGGACTGCGTAGTACACAGCCAGGATATCCATCCCGTCAATGCGCTCGCTCGCGATACCTGCTGCAGTCGCTTTGATCGCAATGTTTTCGGAAGCGGTCTGCTTCTCGAATGGAAGGGAGATCGCATATCCGTTGTTTTGGGAGAAGAAGATCACAGGCAGCTTGTAAACCCCTGCATAGTTCATGCCTTCGTAGAAGTCCCCTTGGGAAGTCGCGCCGTCACCGAAGTAGTTGATAGCGACACGCTTTTCGCCGCGCAGTTTGTAACCCATTGCAACACCTGTAGCTTGGGTACATTGAGCTGCGATGATGATTTGCGGCATCAGCACGTTTACGCCTTCAGGAATACGTCCGCCCTCCACGTGTCCGCGGGAATACAGGAATGCCTGGTGCATCGGGAAACCATGCCATACCATTTGCGGGATGTCGCGGTAGCTAGGCAGAATGAAATCTTCTTTGGAAAGAGCAGCCTCGGACCCGATCATGCTCGCTTCTTGACCTGCAACAGGTGCGTAGAAGCCCAGGCGGCCTTGGCGGTTCAAGCTGATCGCACGTTGGTCCCATACGCGGGTAAACACCATTCGGCGCATCAGTTCACGCAATTCATCATCGGAGAGCTTTGGCATCAAGTCAGGGCGAACAACCGTTCCGTCCGGAGCAAGAATTTGCAGCGGGGCGTTGTTCTCTGTTTGTTCAACAGCAGTGGTTACGCTCATCACATTCACCTCTTCACTGGATTAAAGGATCCGTAGTCTGCAATACGCTTTTCGACAAAACCGACGAGTGTCCGTTCAGTCAAGAATCGCGAATGCTGGCTCTGGATACCCTGAAAGTAAAGCAAAAGAACAGTTGGAACTTACAGGAAAAGGCTTACAGATCCTCCTGCGCCACCCTGTTATACCTCAGACAAAATATCTGTTTAAAGTGTTATAGTATTGATATTACAGGGTTTATTTCCTCTCTGTTATCATTTACTATATAAGCTGTATCAGTTTATTTCAAGGACTTATTTGCAAAAAAGCAAATTTTGGTGGTGAGAATCATGTCCGAATATGTAAAACGAACAATCATAAAAGAAGAAGTGCCCAGCATCCATGTGGACACTCCCCGCTCCGTCAAAGTGTATGTGCCGCCTGGCTACAATGAGCTTTTGTCCTATCCTGTCGTCTATTGCCAGGATGGAAATGACTTTTTCACGATGGGCCGGATCGCCACAATCGCAAACCAGCTCATTCTCGAGGAGGGAATCGATCCCTTCCTGATCGTCGGAGTCTCGGTAGAGCGAAGCAAACGGACCAGCGAGTATTCGCCGATCGGTTCCCGCAACACGGCATACAAACATTTTTTCACAGACGAACTGGTGCCATACATCGAGGAGCGTTACCCTGTGCGCCGGGACCCGGCTTCCCGGGTTTTGGCCGGCGATTCGCTAGGGGGAGCGGTCTCCCTGCACCTCGCATTGGATCGGCCGGATCTGTTTCAGCGCGTCCTCGCTTTGTCCGGCGCTTTTTTTCAGCCGACCCTGGACCAGCTGCAAAGTGCTCCCAGCCTGTCCTGGCTTTCGCTATGGATGGTCGTCGGCACAGATGAGCTCGCAGTGGAGACGCACATGGGCACTTTCGACTTTGTCCAATGGAATCGGACTGCCAAAGAAGTGCTGGAGGCGAAGCAAGCAAACCTGTCCTACCGCGAAAAACCGGGAAATCACGTCTGGGGACTGTGGCAAAAAGAGCTGCCGGACGGATTGCGTCACTTCTTTCCCGCCCCAAAACTGTGAGGGGCGGTTCCGCAGACCTTACAATCCGTTGATTTCTCTGATGTCGTCGTATCCGTAGTAGCGGCCATCCACCAAGTAAATGCCTTCGTGGGTGGCTTTTTCAATTTCTCCCGCCACCTGCTGCTCATCGCTCAGCACGATATTTACGATTTTGCTCTCGTCGCGCTGCATTTGCCCCTGGATTCGTTGGCGATCCTTGGCCGATATCATGTCTATCCCCTCTTTTCCCTGCGATTGGATAGGTATAGTATTTCATTGGCGTTATGGATTTACACAACAAAAAACAGCCCGAACCTCGCACAAAGGCGATGCCGGGCTGTTTCCTCAAGCAATGTCACTTCGTCCGCTCCAGCATTTATCGTGGTGCAGACACACCTGAGATCAGCGTTTCCACCACTTCCAGCACGTGACGGACATCATCGTCGGTAATATGGCGATGCGTCGTAAAACGGGTGACATACTCGTCAAAGTCTACCGCATACACGCCGTGTTCGGCCAAAGAACGGAGGAAATCCACGGCCGTCAGCTGGATCCCATCGGTTTTTACCAGAACGATATTCGTCTCGACCGGCTCGACCGCAAGGGAAAGCTCGCGAAAACCATCCGCCAGCAGTTTGGCTCGCGCATGGTCTTCCGCAAGCCTCTCCGTCATTTCTGTGAGGGCGAGAATGCCTGGCGCAGCCAAATACCCGACCTGACGCAAGCCGCCTCCCAGCTTTTTGCGCCACCATCTCGCCGCTTCGATGAAGTCCCTGTCACCGGCCAAGATCGAACCGACAGGAGCGCTGAGGCCTTTGGACAGACAAACCTGCACGGAATCCGTAAAACGGGTGAGCTCACGCACGTCTACGCCCAAGGCTGCGGCTGCGTTGAACAGGCGCGCTCCGTCCAGGTGAACGGGAATCCCATGCTTCTGCCCGACATCATATACGCTCTTCATCTGCGCGGGAGAAACGACAGCCCCGCCTGCTCGATTGTGCGTATTCTCCAGACAAATCAGCTTCGTTCGCGGAAAGTGGATGTTGGTGGTAGAGCGAATCGCTTTTTCCACATCTTCGGCCCGGAGCGCCCCCCGCTCGCCATTCAAGGTCCGCGTTTGTACCCCAGCGAGAGCCGACATCGCCCCTCCTTCGTAGTAGAAGATATGAGAGTCGGCCTCCACGATGACCTCGTCTCCGTTTACGCAATGCGTCAGTACCGCCACTTGATTGCCCTGCGTCCCGCTCGTGACAAACAGAGCGGCTTCCTTGCCCAGCTTCTCTGCCGCGAGCTCCTCCAGGCGATTGACCGTTGGATCCTCGCGGTATACATCGTCGCCGACTTCCGCATCCGCCATCGCACGAATCATCGCGTCCGTCGGTTTGGTGACGGTGTCGCTGCGCAAATCAATTTTTCTCATGGCCTCCCCCTCCTCCTGCATTCTTCATTTCGTAACACTTTCCACATTGCATCGGCAATTCCCTCTTTGTTACTATGGAAGAGAACTTACATACAGTTAGGAGACCTGTCCCATGAAAGTGAAAATCACGCGCAATGCGGCGAAGCAGCTGAAAACCATTATGGAGCAAGAAGAAGACAAGGATCTCAAGCTTCGCGTCTACATCACCCACGCGCACGGCGACCACGCTCACTACGGTCTCGCTCTGGACAAGCCTACTGAAGAAGATGAGGTCATTTCCACCGACAAAGAAATCGATGTGATCGTGAAAAAGGACGAGTCTCTGCTGGACGGGATCATCCTCGATTACTTGTATCTGCCGGAAGAAGGCTTCGTCATTACGAATCCTTCGAAAGGCAACACCGGAGATCACTAAAAGAAACAGCACAAATCCCCCTGCCGCTGAATGCAGCAAGGGGATTTTTGTTTGTCCCGACGGGTAAGCGCTAGGCAGTCGTATAGAGCTCGGCTGGTAAATCAAGTAGCAGCGGCGCTTTCGTTCCCTCGCCGACGGTCATGACCAGGCGGTGCACCGGACGCGTCATCGCGACGTAAAGCAGCTTGGCGTCCCATTCCGTATCGGCGTACTGTTCGACATCCAATAGAATGACGACGTCAAACTGCAGGCCTTTGGTCAAGAATGCGGGCATCACGGTGACGCCGCCGGGAAACTGGCTGTCTTTGCTGCCGAGAAGAGTCACGTTCGGAATTTTATCCTGCAAGCTTTTGTGCGCCTTTTTGCTGCCCCCGATCGTCTTCGTCACGATCGCGATGGTCTGGAAGCCCTCCTCCAAAAAGGAAGCGACGCGCCGGGATATATCCGCCCACAGCTCCACTCGAGAGGTCGAGGTCACCATGACCGGCTTTTCGCCGTGCCTAAGTACCGGTTTGGCCAAAACCGTCTCCGGTAGCTCGATCTGCCGCAATACTTCGTTTGCGCATTTCATGATCTCAATCGTGGAGCGATAGCTCTGCGACAGCGTATAGTAAGCGGACCGGATCTTTTGGAAGACGCCCTCGGTCAATTCCTCCCACGTATGAATGCCACGGTAGGAATGAATCCCTTGTGCGATATCGCCCACGACGGTTAGCGACTGGTTTTTCGTAGCGAGAGACACTACGGCGATCTCCAGTGCGCTCAAATCTTGCGCCTCGTCCACTACCGTATGATCGAAGTGTTCGGCCTTGCTCATGCCCTCGATGATGTGCTGTAAATAGAGCAGCGGCGCAATATCCTCGACCTCCAATCGCCCGTCTGCAAACAAGGCGCCCGATGACTGGCACACGTCCCTGATGACGGTATCGTTCACATCGTCAAAGGCCAGCCTCCGCAATAGGCTCTCATCGGTCACTACTTCCCGGTATGCTTCGAATACGTCCAACCGTGGAAAGGAAGTCATGTACGTATCCAGAATCTGTTCCAGCATCTTTTCGAATCTCGTCAACCCTTGCTTGTCCAGATCGATCTTCAATTCGCGCAGATGAGCGAACATTTGCTTGCTCATTTCCTGCTTCAAATGCTTGCGCAAAGCGTCCAAACGGCGATGATACGGCAGCTGCGCGAACTGCTCCAAAAAGCTTTGGCGAATGAAGTCGCCACTGATGGTAAAGACGTGCTTCGTTTTGTTGTATTGAAAACTCAGTTTTTTGAACGGGATTCTCGTCTCAATGACGAAGCGGATGTACTGCTCCAGTACGTCCCTGCACGCAAGCGAGCCCTTGAAGCGCAGTCGATTGCGAGTCGCTTCCTGCTCCCTCTCGTCTTGCCCTTCCTCAAAGAACAACTGAAGCGGCTTATCCGGGCTAGTGATTCTCCACCCTTTCGGAATCAATGGCTTGACGAGCCTGGCAGCCCAATCCACAAAGGTCGATTGCTGGACGTCATCCACGCCCAACTCGGGCAGCACATCGGAAATGTATGTAAGGAACATCCGGTTCGGAGCAAACACCATGAATTTTTTGGATTGCATCGAATCCTGGTAGTTGTAAATCAGGTAGGAAAGCCGGTGCAGCGCAATGGTGGTCTTCCCGCTGCCTGCCACCCCTTGGACGACAATCGGACGCTCTTTTTCGGCCCGGATGATATCGTTCTGCTCGGACTGAATCGTGGCGACGATGTCTTTCAATCTGCTGTCGTTGGCCTGATTGAGATTGGCCGCCAAAAATTCGTCGATAAAGCCTTCCTGCAAAAAGTCGTCCGGATCGCCCATTTCCCGATGAATCGTCTCTTTTACCGCTCCATCGTAGATCCCGGTGATTTTCCCGTTCTCTATGGCAAAATTTCGCTTCAACGCCACTTCCCCGCGAACAATTTCCCGTCCCATCCGGTAGAACGCATCTTTGCTCTCCCCGGAGTAGTACAGGCTTGCAATCGGCGCCCGCCAGTCCACCACGACGGAGTCAAAAGTATCTCCACGGACAATCCCACGTTTCCCGATGTACACCTGATCGCGCTCGTACACCTCGTCCTTGATGAAATCGACGCGGCCAAAATACGGCTTTTCACGGCCATGGTCCTCCAGATAACGAAGGTCTTTCGCCTTCTTGGAATTCACGACCTGTTTCACATAATCGTCGGTCGCTTCCCGAATATCTTCGCGAAGCTGCGCGATTTCCTGATCGATAATGGCAATCGTCTCGTCGAGCTTCTTTTGTTCCAGTTCATACTCCCGGTGCTGGGTACTCATACCCATCCCCCCTCTCATTCACTCATTCTCGATAAGACGCTACTTCATGACCAATGACGAGCCATCCAGACACCCGCTGCGCATGCCAATAGACCTGCCGCCAAACTAAGCAACGCGTATACCGTACCACGGAGAATCTGGCCATCGCCCCAAAAAGAAATGACCTCCAGGGAAAAAGTCGAGAAGGTCGTAAACCCTCCCATCACTCCTGTCGCGAACAACAAGTACACTTGAGGCGGAAGAATCCCCTGTTCTTTGCCCCAGACCGACAGCATGCCGATCAAAAACGAACCGATTATGTTCGCGAGCCAGGTGCCCGCCGGCAGCCCGGGGCTGTTCGCTGCCAGAGAGAGCCCGTAACGCAGGATCGAACCAACCGCACCCCCTGCCGCTACCGCAATCCATGCCATCATCATGTTCACGCCCTTGCTTACCGATTCGGAACAAAAAGACACCCCGGCAATAAAGCAAGGATGTCTTTGCTATCCATACATATCTGTTATCTTACTGTTTCGGCCCATTTTCTTCAAGGTCTTCCACATAACGGATCGAATCGAGGTTTGCTTTCAGCGAAAGCCTTACCGCATCGATGTATTTTTGACGAAGCTGTTTTTGTTCGAGCTTCTCTTCCTCGGACAGTCCAACTTCACGGGATTTTTTCACCAGTTCATTAATGCGTTTAATTTCTGCTTCGGATACCACTGCTTCTCCCCCCACCATTGAGTAATGCCGCTTTATTATACCACAATGGACGCACCGCGCAAACAAATCGGCAGCTTTCACAGGAGCAAGATCATGTGGTGTAGTCTTGCTGGACTGGCAGTACCGTCTAGAATGCTCCCCCGCATCTTACTGCGCAACAGGTATTCGCAGTGTCTGCCCCGGGTAAATCACGACACTGTCGAGATCGTTCACTTCTTGAATGGCCGCCACCAGCTCTTTCACGTCCATCTGTGCTTCCTCCTGGTAGCGAACAGCCAGCTTCCAAATACTATCGCCTGCTCGCACCGTTACTTCTTTCACAGGAAGAGTCTCTTCTGCACCAGAGGCAAACACCAGTTCGGTCAAGAGGTAAAAAAAGAGAGAGAAGCTAATGAGAAACAGTAGCGCCTGACCTCTTGTAATCCCAAAGCGAGAGCGGCGGACTTCTCCTTTATTCCAACGGTTCTGTATCGAAATGGTCGACATCTCAATTCCCCCAAACACTTGTTCTGTTTTCTTGGATTCATCATAAACGAGAACATATGTTCATGTCAATAAAAAAAGAATCGAACTTACGTTTGTCGAACGCAAGATCCCATGGTATAATATAGGAAAATATGTTCGAGAAATCCGAGGTGTCTTTTATGTCTAAACTATCCAATCGACAGCAAGCCATCATCGACTTCATCCGCAAAGAAGTCCGCGACAAGGGTTACCCTCCCTCTGTTCGGGAAATCGGAGAAGCCGTCGGCCTTGCCTCCAGCTCTACTGTCCACGGACACTTGGCCCGTCTGGAAAAGAAAGGCTTGATCCGCCGCGACCCTACCAAGCCTCGTGCAATCGAGCTGCTGTCCGAGGAAGATCGCTTTCAAGACGATTTTGAAGATTCCGTAGTTCGCGTCCCTGTCATCGGGAAAGTCACGGCCGGTCAGCCGATTACCGCAATTGAGGATGTGGAGGAATACTTCCCTCTGCCGGAAAACATCGTGACATCGGACAAGGTGTACATGCTGCGCGTCTCCGGGAACAGTATGATTGACGCGGGAATTCTCGACGGGGATTACGTCATCGTGCGCCAGCAGCACGTCGCCAACAACGGGGATATCGTCGTCGCCATGACCGAAGAAGACGAAGCGACCGTCAAACGATTCTTTAAAGAAAAAAACCACTTCCGCTTGCAGCCGGAAAACGCGACGATGGAGCCGATCATTCTCGACACGGTTACCGTTCTCGGCAAAGTCATCGGCGTCTACCGCCTGATTCACTAATCATGAAGTAGAATCAACAAAAAGGACAGCCGCGGCTGTCCCTTTTTCCTGTTTGATTACGCTGCGAGGAAAAACCAGATCATCATCACCAGCTGCAGCACGACTTTCACTATGGCGCTGCCGAGAAAGCCGATCAGCGATCCGAAGCCGGCCTTGACTGCCCGCTCCATCGTCTGATTTTGAACGAACAGCTCTACCAGAACGACAAAAACAAAAGGCAGCACAATCATTCCGATCGGCGGGAACACGAAGATCCCGACAAAAATTCCGACTACTGCTGCTGCCGAGGACCATTTTGAACCGCCGTATTTTTTAACGAAGTACATATTCGTCAGCACGTCTGCTCCATACAAAAGAATGCTGAGGCCGACCATCCCCCACCAGAACGATGCCGGCAGCCCCGCTCCCGGCTCGGCAATAAAGAAATGATAGAGCAAAAATCCCGCCCAAAGGAGGATCGTATCAGGCAGTACCGGCAAGAAGATTCCGGCGATGCTGAGTGCGAACAGCGCCACCACGACAATCCACAGGATGATTTCCATCAGTTCCACTCCTCTCTCTAAGGATATACGTGCCAATAGGCATTCCGTTGCAGGTGATTGCCCTACCTTTCGGGTTACCAATCTCCTTGTCTGCCACCTACTTTACGAGGGTTACCCAAACGCATTGGTTTGAAACGGAGGTATTTTTCGATGTTCGATTGGCGCGATCTTTCTTATTTGCAGACAGGAACGTCCAGACAACAGGCAGCCTGGCAGGCTCTTTTCCGGACCGGGGTGATGGCTGTTTTGCAATCGTACGATCCCGTTCTCGCAGGAACGCTCCCTCTTCAGATCGATGTGGATGACAGCGACCTGGACATTATTTGCGAATGTCAGGAGCTGGACCAATTTGAGGCCAGCGTGCGAGCTGCCTATGAAAGAAAAGACGGCTACGTTGAAGAGCGTCACTTCGTGGGCGGTGTGGAGACGGGCATCATTCGCTTTTTCAGTGATGGCTTCTGGTTCGAGCTGTTCGCCCAGCCGATCCCGGTCGAACGTCAAAACGCCTACCGTCATATGGTTCTCGAAGCCAGGCTGCTAGAGCTGGGTGGGCCAGAAGCCCGTCGGGAGATCCATTTGCTGAAGAAACAAGGCATCAAAACCGAACCCGCTTTTGCCCGCTACTTCGGCATTCCGGGGGAAGATCCCTACCTGTCTTTGCTTCGGCTGGAATCCTTCACCGACGAGCAATTGCGGGAGCTTGTGAAAGCGAAAACCTCGTGAACGCTTCGCTCACGAGGTTTTTTGCTGCTTCTATAGAGACTGACGAGTTCCAGCTGTTTGTCGATAGCATCCGGGTTTGGCTGTGGGTGATTTCTCAGATGGACGCTCATATCCCCTGTCAGGTTTCCGTAGAGATCTTCCGCTAGGAGCGGCCCGAACGGCGCTATCATGCGAGCGATTGTCGGCAGTCTGGTGCAAAGTCACGTACGCGGACCGCCCCAAAAACGTTCCTTGAACTCCGCACATCCCCGTTGCTCAAATCGTCAGCTTTCTGATCGAAGACTCCGTTTCTTTCATCCGTCCTTACAATATTTCAATATACCCTTCTGTCCCATTCACCCGAATACGTTGCCCGTCTTGAATCAGCTTCGTCGCATTTTCCACCCCGACAACTGCTGGCAGGCCATATTCACGGGCGATCACGGCTCCATGGGTCATCAGTCCTCCCACTTCGGTGACTAGACCTTTTACGGAGACAAACAATGGGGTCCACCCTGGGTCCGTAAAGGAAGTGACTAATATATCTCCCTCTTCCAGTTCGGCATCTTCCATGTCTAAGATGACACGAGCCCGGCCCTCTATCACTCCGGAAGAAACTGGCAGGCCCACCATTGCACTTGCCGGCAGATTTTCCCGTTTGTACTCACCTGTAATGATTTCGCCATCAGACGTGATTACACGGGGTGGAGTCAGTTTTTCAAAGTACTTGTACTCGTCTTTTCGATTGCGGATGATCTGTTCATCCAGTTTGTTTGTGCGTACGACTTCGTGAAGTTCTTCAAACGTGAGATAGTAGATATCTTCTTTTTCATGAATAACGCCGTTCGCTGCGAGCTGTTCGGCTTCCTTCAGCAAAGCCTGCTTGTAAACGAAGTAGCGATGGATCATGCCGTATTTTGGATATTCCCGATATCCGCTGAAATTGCGGATGAGGTCGATCTTTTGTTTTGTCTCTTTGGCTTTTTGTTCGCCATCCGGTAACTGCTTCAATCGTTCGATCAGCTCTTGTTCCTTTTCCAAAGCTTCCTTGCGCCCCTGCTCAAATTTCCGCTTGCCCGCATTTGGCTCAAAGTTTTTGATGTTGCCTAGAATCAGAGGAACAAGAGCCGTTGGTTTTTCACTCCAACGCGTCCTCGTGATATCGATCTCCCCGGCACATCGCATTCCGTATTGATCGAGAAATGCTGTGATAGCGTCCCGGGTTTCCTGTCCACCATCAAACGCAATCAGTCCCTCCAAAAAGCTATCATCTTTTACCTGCTGTAAATATTTTATGACTTCCGGATAAGGACGAATCACATCTGCGACATCCATTAACGCCAAACCCATTTCCGAAGTAATATTGTTTGGTACCGATTGAGAAAGCGTATCTGCCGCGTTTTTCTCACCTAACCATTCGTTCATTTTTTCATTGATCCATGACGAAGCATTCATCGCAGCCATAATCAAAGCCGAACTTTGTGGATCAAATAAAATCTTCTTTAATTGCTGAATATCTTCCCGAATGAACTCAAACAAATCCGGTCCCGATTTCGTTTGGATGCTCTGCTTTAGCTCTTCGATCGATGTTTGACTACGCTTCATCAAATCCGAGACGATTGTCGGATCGTTTTCGATTTGTACTTGAGCTCCCCAAGGCGGCGTTCCTTTTTTGCTGATATCAGAACTCTGTCCGTTTGGATCGTTGGGCAACGACTGGATAAAATCCCCTCGCTCGATGATGGTCATCAGTGCGTCTTTTACGAGCGGTTCGGATTGTCCCAGGGTATTTACCAACATTTGTCTGCCGTCAGGCGAAGCCAGCCTATTTGTAACATCAACAAACAACCTTCCTCCAGCCGTGCGCATGGGTGCGGCAGTCGTTAGCAGGAAAAAAGACAGCCCCAATGGTTTAATGGGGTCGGTCATCATTTGCTGATGACCGACGGATATATAGACGCGATTTTCCTGATCATTTGCTTCGGGGATGGGGTATAACGTCGTGATCGGTCGACTCTGGACAATATAAAACGTATCGTTGGCCAAACACCACTCAATATCTTGCGGCTGTCCAAAATAAGCTTCGATCTGTCTTCCGATGCCTGCCAGCTGTAAGATTTGTGGGTCCGAAAGGGTCTGCGCCTTTTGCCGGTCAAGTTCGAGCTGCTGTGTCTTCGTTCCGCCTTCTTTTCGCCCATATACCGCTAGTTTCTTTGTTGCGATCCTCTTGCTGACGATTTCCCCTTCCCGCACTTTATAACAATCCGCAGATACGATGCCTGAGACCAATGCTTCTCCAAGTCCAAAGCTGGCATCGATGGACAGCTGCTTCCGGTTGGCTGTAATGGGATCCGCGGTAAACAATACCCCTGAAGCCTGTGGGAAAACCATCCTTTGAACGATTACGGATAATAAAACTTGGCTGTGGTCAAAACCATTTTGCATGCGGTAGATGACCGCACGATCCGTAAAGAGGGAGGCCCAGCATTTGCTGATATGCTGCAAGATGGAATCGACGCCGATGATATTTAGATAGGTGTCTTGTTGGCCAGCAAAAGAGGCATGCGGTAAATCTTCAGCTGTCGCACTCGAACGCACGGCATAAGCATGTTCTTCTCCAAACAGGGAGAGATAGTGAGCGACTGCGGACGCGACATCGGAAGGGATGCCTGCTTCCAAAATCGTTTGTCGGATCTTCCTGCTGATTTCACCGATTTGTTCCCGATCCTCTACTTTTAGCAAGGTGAGTCGATCCAGCAAAGCATGGTACGCTTCGTTTTGCTCGATCGCTTTTTGATATCCCACGGTTGTAACACAAAAGCCTTCTGGTACTTGGATTCCTTGGATTCCTTGAATGCTGGATAATTCCCCCAAGTGCAACCCTTTCCCGCCAACGAGCGAAAGCTGCGTTTTTTCCATTTCCTGAAAACCGAGAACCAAAGAGCTCATTCAACCTCTCCCCTAACAAGTAAATTGAGAAAAACCATTTGACATGAGTTTACCGGCATGGTACAATTAAATTGTAAAATAAGATAACTTTGACCTTATGAGGCTGAACAGTCGTAAACCGATTGTATCATTGTGCCTTTTTATTTGCAATAGAAAAGAACCTGGTCATCCGCCCAGGTTCTTTTTTTATGCTCTGTGTACACCACGCGCGGACCGTTCGTGTTTCTCGTAGACCCCTACTTGGAAGCTGGCGCATTTCCTGTTTTCAGCCGGGCATACGTTTCACGATCCATCCCGATATACTCCGGTCCAAAAATGGACAGGCCCCTCTCCGTCTCCCAAGCAGCAGGCGCGGGGAAAGTCACTACATCGACGATCATTCCCGGCTGGCAAGAGGGATTTAAGATCGGCTCTCCCGTCTTGTGATCCAAGATCGACAAAAGCTCCGGAATAATCGAAAGGATTTCGTCCTGCTGCGTTGCCATCATAAATTCATTGCGAAACCAGACACGAACCAGGTCATCCTGTTTCTGTCCGTACGCCTCGATCGTCACCTCTCCCTCGATGAAACCGCCGACATCCTGCCAGGAAGCCGAGCGAATGATGCCATGACAGAGATGCTGGCCGCCGCCCGCCTTTGCTATGGCGTGGGCAGGAATGCTTCCCTGCTCGCTCGCCAGCCGCATGGCTCGACCGACCTGCTCGGCCTTGGACAACGTCCCGATGATGACCGTTTCTTTCAGTCGCTTTCCATCTACGGGATGATCGCATACCCCGGCCAAATTGCCTGACGTTCCGGCAAAAGCACGAGCAATTTGCTCCGCGCGGTCATGATTGACGGCGTGCTGGACGATCAAGGTATCCCCAAAACGGTTGGCAAGCGCAAAGGGAGAGATGGATACATCATAAATATGGAAGGTCGTATGGGCCAAATCGGGAACAGCGCGACCGGCCGGATCCGCATCGATCAAAGGAACGCCTAATTGAATGGCGGTCTCGATTGCACATGCCGTGTTTCCTCCAAGCTCGGTGGCGATCACTGCCTTGATTTCCTTGCCCAAATATTTCTGCAAGGCTCTAGCAGCAAGCGTCGACACTTCATCCGGCAGAATCGGCAATCCCTCGAGACGTTTTCTCACTTCCTCGGGTGGCGGAGCTACGGAACCTACGTAGTAGGGTGAGGCAATCAGCCAGTCATCCTCGACCTCCTCCACGGAAATCATCATTACCGCCTTGCCGCTTGCGTACAATTTGCGGACGAGCGACAGTCCATCCGTGAGGCTTCCTCCTCCCCCTGTTCCAAAGATGCACGCTCCGTAGAGCATGTCCTCCGTTTCCTGCAACGTTAGCTGTCTCAAAATGTGGCAAACTCCCTTCTCCTACATGCTATTTCTATCCGCTACTCCAAGATTTGTCCTTCCGTTTCCGGCAAGAACAGAATAATGCAGAGCGTCATGACCATGAAAATCTGGATAAACGACACCGTCGTATTAAATGCCCATCCCCAACCGATCACCATCCCGATTATCGAGGGAGCGAGCGTATTCGCCCAGCGCTGAGCACCTGCCCCGAAGCTGTAGCCGGCGACCCGGCCGTTTGTCGGATAGATTTCGCCAAACCATGTATTCCAGACGCCCCACGCACCCAGGCTGAAGAAAGCCAATGCAAAATTGCAGATATACAGCTGCGTCATGTCACCTGCATACGCAAAGCCAAAGCCGCTGACTACCGCAAGTGCAACAAACGCTACCATCACTTTCTTGCGTCCATACTTACCCGTTAGCCAAGCAGCTACCATGTAGCTGGGAACCTGGAACAGCGTCGACAACGCCAGAAAGGTCAAGCTTTGCGACATGGACAACCCTTTTTGCGCCAGCAGTGTCGGAATCCACGTGTAAAGACCCCAATAACCGAAAGCAAACGCAAAGTTCACGATGGTTTGAAATGCCGTCAGCTTGCGGAACCGCTTGGTAAATATCGTAAAATAATTCCCTTTTGTCATCGGTTCGACCCACAGCTCTTCATGCTCCCCGATCGTCAGCTTGCCTTGGCTCAGATAACGGATGGCTTCCTTCGCTTCTGCCTGCTTCCCTTTGCTTGCGAGCCAATAAGGGGATTCCGGTATGTTTCGAATCATCAGGGCCCACAACCCTACCAGAGAGCTGAGCACAATGATCCCGCGCCATCCGCCCAAAAGTCCGTCCCCTTGCAAAAAGAAGGCGGTCACGCCGAGCGCGAGCAGCATCCCGAGGGGCCATCCCGCCGAGAGATACACGACGCCTTTGCCGCGTTGCTTGACGGGGAGCATTTCCTCAAAGTAGGGATAACCGGAGATCATCACTCCTCCGAGTGCTACCCCTGCAAGCAGCCGGACGGTATACAGCATCAGAAAGCTGGTGGAAAACGGTGTCAGCAAGGAGATGAGACTAAAACTAATCAAGCTGTACATCAATGTTTTTCTGCGGCCTACCCTGTCTGCGATAATCGCCCAGATATAAGTGCCGGGAATCATTCCCAAATAGATGGACCCGATCAACGAGCCTTCCTCGAGGGGAGACAATTGAAAATCTGCCGCGATGGAGCTGCTCAGGAAGATAATCAACATCATCTCCCAGGCCTCGATGACGGAAACGATGAATAAGACGATTCCGACAAACAAGTGCATTTTCGTGAACGGCATCCGTTCAAACAGTTCCCCTACTTTAACGATCTGTTTTTTGTTTTTGGAGACCTCCATGTGTCGTCGCCCCTTTTTTTGTGAAAAGCATGTCGTCGCTTTTCATAAACGTGTGCCGCTTCAAACGGTTACGAAACAAATGAAACGCTTTGACTTCCCATTCGGGCGGTACTGGTAACCGACCTTTTTGCTTTGACTCCGATTCAATTTCCGTTTGATATTTGCGAAAAATTCCGGATATTCCACGGATGCCAGGCGAATCCGCACCTTTTCCTTGCTCTCAGGAATCCCCTTTTGGAGTAGACATGCGAGGGAGCAAGGCCCCCGTCACATGTCTACGGTTGGATCGATGGAGCTTATTGCCGATAGTCTCTGCGCTCGGCCGTTTCCCCCCGCACTTCGTAAGACTCGGGGTTCAGTATGACTCCGTACTTTTGCTCGGCTTGCTCAATGGTCACGTATCCGTTCTTCGCATCCTTCGCGACCTGCTCCGCCGGCCGATGGAAAGGATGTCCATAGCCGCCTCCTGTACCGGTCATCAGCTTCACGACATCTCCCTTATTCAGGGGGTAGCGCGCATAGATTCCAAACGGCCCATCCGTTTCCCCATTGGCTTTCTCAATAAAAAACTCATTGGGAGAACCGGATTCCCCGCCATTGACTCCCCACGGCAAGAACTTGTTGCGGCCAAAGGTAACGGTCACTGCTTGCTTGTCCGTCATAGCACGATAAGAGCGAACAACACCGGATCCACCCATAAATTCACCCGCTCCTGCACCATCGCATCGCAGGCTGTACTCGTCAACCATGACTCCGTATCGTGCTTCTGCGATCTCCACGGGCATATTGTACGTCTCTCCATCCCCAATGCAAAACTGACCACGGGCGCCATCCTGACCTTCCCCTGCTCCCCATCCGCCAACGGAAGGTTCGACGATCAAAAAGGGCTCGTCCGACACATGATGCTTGCCGGACAAAGTCACAGCGGAGACGGACAGGAAATGGCCAGCTGTCAAACGGTTCGGCAGGATGGGAGCCAGTGCTTTCCATACCAGGTCTCCCCCTGCAGATCCACTTTCCCAATAAACAGAGACGGGTGCTGGCCGCTCTGCGGAGAAGATCGTGCCTGGATCGGCTATAATCTCCAACGGACGAAATACGCCATCGTTAATATCGTGAGAGGGGTTGGTGATCGCCAAGTAGATCGTGCGAACATCCGATACCAATGTCGTGTACGAGCAATTGACGGGGCCCAGTACTTGCGGATGGCTTCCCCTGAAGTCGCAAATGAACTGATCGTCCGTGATCGTGACCTTCACTTGAATCCGAAACGGCCCATTGCCCATTCCATCTGAATCGATGTAGTCAACCGCTTCATAGACCCCGTTTGGCAAGGAGGCCAGCTCTTTCCGGGCGAGCTGTTCGCCGTGGTCGAGCAAGCTCTGGATCGAAGCCAGAACCACATCTTTTCCATGCTTTTCACACAGCTCCTGGAAACGTCTTTCCCCAGTTCGCAGTGCCGCTACCTGTGCCCACATGTCTCCGAGAGACAGATCGGGAAAACGGACATTTGCTTGAATCATCTCCACCAGAGCCTGATTGACCTTTCCCTCATCAAACAGCTTGATGCAAGGGAATTGAAGGCCTTCCTGGAAAATGTCCGTCGAATCGTTAGTAAAGGAACCAGGATCTTTTCCTCCTACTTCTGTCCAGTGTGCTTTGTTTGCTGAAAACGCAACGATTTCCCCTTCGTAGTAAATCGGCATGACTAGCCCGACGTCAGACAGATGAGAGCCGCCGCCGCTGTACGGATCGTTGATGATGATGATGTCTCCGGGAGACAGATTCTTGCCCTCTGCAAATTTTTTCACCGTATCTCGTACCATGAAGCTCAGGTTGCCGATAAATCCCGCCACCCCGTGCCCTTGTGTCAATAGCTGACCATGGGCATCCGTCAAACCGCACGCGTAGTCCAATACTTCATAGATGATCGGACTCATGGATGTCCGACCCAAGGTATAAAACATCTCGTCCCCGATGGCGATCAACGAATCCTTGACGATTTCCAGGCTGAACGGGTCTACTTTTTGGACGCTCATTTAGTTCACCCCCGTGTGAATAATCAGATTGCCGTACTCATCTACCGTAAGCGACTGCCCCGGATGCATGACGGTGGACGAGGAACGCTCCTCTACAATGGCAGGACCCTCAAGGGCGATTCCTGGCGACAGCTTTTTGCGATCATAGACATGGGTAGCAACCCATCCTTTGCCCTCGAAGTAAACAGGACGTGATTCAATGATGGCTTCGGATACCGGGATATTGGTTTTCTCCAGCTTTTTGAGTGTGGGCTTCTGCACCTTGCCAAAAGCCGTCACATGGAGGGACACGATTTCCGTCTCTGTCTGTTCGAGACGGAATGTGTACGTTTTTTCGTGGAGCTGGTGGAATCTTTCCACGATCTCGGCAAAGGTATCTGCTCCCCACTCTCCATTCGGTACCTGCACTTTGACGGTATGCTCCTGTCCCACATAGCGCATGTCGGCAAAGCGAGCGTACATCACCGCTTCACGTGCAAGTCCGTCTGCTTCGTACTGCTGCCACGCTCCCTGCTCCAACGTATCCCACGCGCGGTTGATTTCCCCGATTTCTACTTGTCCCAAGCGCTTGTTGTACGTCTGTATGTAGTCGCGGCGCAGGTCCGTCATCAGCATGCCCCATGCGGAGAATACAGATGATGCGGTCGGTACCACTACTTTTTTCACGCCCAGCTCTTTTGCGAGAATCGATGCATGCATCGGTCCTCCGCCACCAAAAGCCACGAGCGTAAAGTCCCGCGGGTCGTATCCCTTGCGGACAGAAACAAGCTTCAGCGCATTCAGCATGTTGGAATCGGCAATCCGGATCATCCCGAGAGCTGCTTCCTCTACCGACATGTCAAAATGGCTGGCTACCGTCTCGTGAATGGCTTGCTTCACCTTCTCCAGATCGACGTTGTAACCGAAGTTTCTGGCAGCCAATCGACCCGTAACGAGATTCGCATCAGTCGTGGTCGGCTTCGTTCCGCCCATTCCGTAAGCGACAGGTCCAGGAAGTGCTCCGGCGGATTCCGGCCCTACTTTCAGCGCCCCCGCTTCATCGATCCAGGCGATTGACCCGCCACCATTTCCGATTTCCACGATATCGACGACGGGCACTTTGATCGGATAGCCGGCACTGCGCTCTGCACGCTCAATGTAGTAGTCCGTGGATACCTTCACTTCTCCCCTGTCGATGAGCGAACACTTCGCTGTCGTTCCGCCGATATCAAAAGCAATCAGATTGGTCTCACCGATCAGCTCTCCGAGTACCGCAGCTCCGTACACCCCAGCTACCGGACCGGACTCCACCATATTAATCGGAGTTTCCTTTGCCTGCGCAAACGTAGTCGTACCCCCATTGGATTGCATGATGTAGTTGTAGCTGTCTACCCCGTTTTCTTTCAGTTTTCCTTGCAGCTTATCGATGTACGAAGCGGCCGTTGGCTTCACGTAGGAGTTTAGCACGGCTGTATTGGTGCGTTCATACTCGCGCCATTCCTTTGTCACTTCATGGGAGGCTGTGACGTAGACCTCCGGCCATAGCTCCTTGATCAGGGCGGCCGTCATCTGCTCGTGCACCGGATTCACATAGGCATGCAAATAAGCGATCGCAACCGCTTTCACCTCTTCTTTTTGAAAGGAGGCGACGATGCTTTTGACCTGTTCACGATCGAGTGGACGAATGATTTCTCCCTGGAAGTCGAGGCGCTCCTCCACCTCCAGACGCAAATGGCGGGGGACGAACGGCTCCGGCTTGCGGTATCGCACATTGAAAAGATCCGGACGATTCCCTCGGGCGATCTCCAGTACATCGCGGAAGCCCTTGGTCGTAATCAGCCCTGTCTTGACTCCCTTTCTCTCTGTCAATGCGTTGATGATGACAGTGGAGCCGTGAATGAACGTATGAATCGCTTTTTTGTCGATTCCGCTTGCCTCAATGACATCCAGGACCCCTTGTTCAAAGTTCGGCGGTGTCGTCGGGCTTTTTGCTACGCCAATGTCTCCGTGCTCATCCACGAAAACCAAATCGGTAAAAGTGCCGCCAATATCTGTTGCCACTCTCATGAATATCCCCCTTTGCCAACCCATCTGTGATCGCTCACTGCTTTTTAAAAAATGACCGGCGTCAACACGCAGAGCAGCTGCGTTTCTTCTTGCAGCGGATTCTCGTATTCATGCTCGATATGAGACGGAAAATGAATGGAATCCCCTTGCTTCACGAAATATTCCTCTCCCCCAATCTCGAAGAGTACTGCTCCCTTCAGTACGAAGTAAAATTCCTCTCCTGGATGACTGAATGTCTGTTCCTTTTTTTGATTGGGCGCGAGCGTGACGATCATCGGTTCGAGAGAGCGCTTTGGGAAATCCCCGCCCAATCGGACAAAAGTCGTCGCAGAGCTCTCCACGCGAAATGGCTTCTGCTCGTTGGTTTTCACATGATAGTTGGAATGGACCTGCTCTTCAAAGAAGAAGCTCATCGGTACGCCAAACGCATCCGCAATTTTTTTGAGGGAAGTGATTGCGACGGAAGATGCTCCGCGCTCGATTTGGGACAAAAAACTGACGGACAGATTGGTCTTCTCGCTCAAATCCTTCAGCGTCATGCCTTGTTCCAGTCTGATGTCTTTGATTTTTTTGTGGATATCGTCCATCTCTTCACCTGCATCCTTTTCCTTATTGAAATTGAAGCATTTGCACGACAATTTCATATATTCTTTATTGATTGTGATTTTACTATAATCGATTACAGTTTTACAACATTTAATTCTTCTTTTACTTCATTTTTTACACTCTTATCTGAATATTGTTTCTCATACATTGACAACACTCGTTCTTTAAATCCTGCTGCCGCAGCTTTTGAAATAGAGGCATTATCAGGACTACAGCCGACACACTGCTTGGAGTTCATCTTCATCCAAATGTTGGTGGTCCCCCTTTTCAGAACAACAAAAATAGCCCCTTCCTCCGTCTTAGTACCGAAGGAATTAGGCTATTACTTTCAGTATTCCCGGTTTAGATTCGCCAAACCGAGTGGCGACATCCACGGACTTCCCGCAAAAAAATGTGGCGGCCTCCCCTTTTACTTTCAGCCATCGCCTTAGCGATTTCCCCTGTCTTCTTTCTTGCCTCTATTCGTAGTACCAGTTTCCAACTCACTCGTTCAAACTCTTGCGAATGCCCAAAAAGCCAAATAGGGCTTGTTACGCGGAAAATACGAGAATCTCTCACCCGATAAGAAAGATCCTTACAGGCATCATGAATTTGATTTACAGAACTTTCCTAAAATAGTACAATATTGTCATAACATTCACACAAGGAGATGGTACCAATGAAAAAATTAATTGCCATCGCTTTCGCAACCATGATGGTGATGTCTGTATCTACTGCTGCTTTTGCTTATGGTGACGGTAGGGGAAACGGTAAAGACCTTCCTGGCGGCAATCCCCCTACTCCCCCAGCCTATTGCCCTACACCAAAAGCCTGCTACGTACCCTGGTAGTATTAGGTTCAAATCCTCCAATCCGATGGTGATACCCCTGTCAAGTAAACACAACTAAAAAAACCTAAGCAGCCAGTGTGTTTCGGCATTCCACCGGAGCACACTGGTTTCATTTTTTTGGAACCGTTCATGGTTATCAAACCAGTCTTGTTATATGGGCTAAGCTTTTGTTTGTTCGGCCTGGCCTTGATTATCGCTCCTGTATTTGCTAAAAGTCGCTTCATTTATAAGAAATCTACTTCCGCCTGATTGCATAGCTGGCGGCTTTTATTTTGGGTGGACAGTAGAAACAATCACCGTATTAAGTCAGCTCTTCATCCCTCGTCATATGAAACATATATAATCGTATTTCGCCCAATGAAACGTTTTGCCATCGGCATCAAACCATTGAAGTTTGTAAAGGGGAAGATCAATGATATCCAGGAGCGTTGATCTTAGCGGAAATCAAATGACCACAGATGCGTATACCTATATCTCAAAGAAGATTGAAAACGATAGTATGAGTAAATTCGAGGTACAAATTCAGAAGGTATATAAGTGGATTGTAGGTAATTTTTGACTTCACCAATAAAAACAAAAACCCCTCGCACCAAATGGCACAAGGGGTTTGCATTCTTAATACGTGCTCATGTACTGCTCGCGCTCCCAATCGTGGACGCGTGTACGGAACATATCCCATTCGATTTCTTTCGCTTCGACAAAGTGGAGCAATGCATGCTCGCCCAATGCTTCGCAGATCACCGGGTCCGCTTTCAGGCACTCGATGGCTTCCTTCAGCGTTGCCGGAAGGTTTTCGATGCCGTTTTCTTCGCGCTCGATCTCGTTCATCACGTAGATGTTGCGATCGATGGCAGGCGGAGCTTCGATCTTGTTCTTGATTCCGTCCAGGCCAGCTTTGAGCATCACAGCCAAAGCCAGGTACGGGTTGCACGCCGGATCGGGGCTGCGCACTTCGATACGGGTGCTCAGACCGCGAGAAGACGGGATGCGGATCAGCGGAGAACGGTTTTTCGCAGACCATGCTACGTAGCAAGGAGCTTCATATCCCGGTACCAGTCGCTTGTAGGAGTTCACCAGCGGGTTGGTGATCGCAGTGAAACCGCGCGCATGGTGCAGAATTCCTGCCAGGTAATGTCTTGCCGTTTGGCTCAGTCCCAGTTCTTCAGACTCGTCGAAGAATGCGTTTTTGTCGCCACGGAAGAGAGATTGGTTGGCGTGCATGCCGGAACCTGCTACACCGTACAACGGTTTTGGCATGAAAGTGGCATGCAGACCGTGCTTCTGCGCGATCGTTTTGACCACCAGTTTGAAGGTCAAAATTTGGTCGGCCGCTTTCAGCGCATTCGCGTATTTAAAATCGATCTCGTGTTGTCCTGGAGCTACCTCATGGTGGGAAGCCTCGACTTCGAAGCCCATTTTTTCCAGGGTCAATACGATATCGCGACGACAGTTTTCACCGAGGTCCAGTGGAGCAAAGTCGAAATAGCCGCCTTGGTCGTTCAGATCAAGGGTTGGCACGCCTTTTTCGTCAAGCTTGAACAGGAAGAATTCAGGTTCTGGCCCAACATTGAACGATGTAAAGCCCATTTCCTCCGCTTCTTTCAGGGCGCGCTTGAGGATTTGGCGCGGGTCACCTTCGAACGGAGTACCATCCGGCATGTAGATGTCGCAGATGAGGCGAGCTACTTTGCCGTGCTCGTTGCCCCATGGGAAAACGACCCATGTATCCAGATCCGGATACAGGTACATATCGGATTCCTCGATGCGCACGAAGCCTTCAATAGAAGAACCGTCGAACATCATTTTGTTGTCGAGGGCCTTCGGCAGTTGGGACAGGGGAATCTCAACGTTTTTGATTACACCCATCAAGTCGGTAAACTGCAGGCGGATATACCTTACATCTTCTTCTTGGGCCAAACGCAAAATGTCTTCTTTTGTGTACTTGCTCACATTTCTCTCCTCCTGTCTCTAGTACAACTCTCTATCAGTGGAAGAACCGGGAAAGCTCTCCACGTATCAACGCATCTTCGCCGTAGCGAGAAGCATTGCGATACATGATTTGTTGCTTCAACAGTTGATGCAGGTCTTTCTCGGACAATTCCTTGCGCTTCGCCTCGGACGTGACCGTGATCTCGGACGGCGCCACAGCAGGCTCCTGCATTTGCAGCACTTGTTTAATGCCCGCGATGTTCAATCCCTTTTCGATCAAAGCCTTGATCTCCAGCAATCGATCCACATCATTGAAAGAGAAGAGCCGCTGTTTCCCTTCGGTGCGGGCTGGCTGAATGAGTTCGTTTTGTTCATAATAGCGAATTTGCCTCGCAGTCAGATCGGTCAGCTTCATGACGATCCCAATGGGAAAGAGGGCCATATTCCGGCGAATGTCATCACTCATGACTTGTCCCTCCTCATTTGTATTCCTTACGTTTATTCTATGCACTCCAAACTTTCCTGTCAACCGATGTTAGAAAAGATTACGCAAAACAGGAAAGAATTTTGGCGCGTGTACTGCACGTTGCCAAACACAATCGCTCATCATTCTTTGCAATCCAAAGGGGATCCGTATGAGCTCCGATCCCAGAGGAGTTCCAGGCTGAATCCGCCTTTCGCGGGTAATTTCGTCCACTGCCCATTTCCTTTTACCGCATCCACTGAGAGTATGGCTTGTCCTTCGAGAGACACGTCAGTCGCTTCCCTTGTTTTTTGTCAAACAAAAAACAGCGTCATACCCGTAACAGAGCATGGCGCTGTCTCCTATTTTCTCCCGGCCTTACTTTGTCTCCGGCAGCTCCAGCAGGTTTTTCTCGAGAAGTCCATTTAGTGCAGTAAGGATGCCCACTTTGACATGCGAGTAAGTCAAGCCCCCTTGCACGAATCCGAGATACGGCGGGCGGATCGGACCATCTGCGGAAAACTCGATGCTCGCCCCTTGAATGAAGGTCCCAGCGGCCATGATGACCGGATCCGCATAGCCAGGCATCTCGCTCGGGTATGGAGTGACGTGAGAATCGACCGGAGCCGCCTTTTGAATGCCTTGACAAAAGGCGATCAGTCGCTCTGCGGAGCCGAAAGCCACGGACTGGATCAAATCGGTGCGCGGTTCATGCCAAAGCGGATTCGTCTGGAAGCCGAGGCGCTCAAGCAATGCGGAGGAAAAAATTGCCCCTTTGAGCGCTTCCCCCACGACGTGCGGCGCGAGGAAGAAGCCTTGATACATTTCCAGCAGCGAATACAGCGACGCGCCTCCCTCCGCTCCGATACCCGGTGCGGCCATCCGGTAGGAAGCGAGCGTCACCAGGTCTTTGCGGCCGACGATATAGCCTCCGGTCTTCACAAGGCCTCCGCCAGGGTTCTTGATCAGCGAGCCGGCCATGATGTCTGCCCCTACGTGCAGCGGCTCCTGTTCCTCTGTGAATTCCCCGTAGCAGTTGTCCACGAAGACCACCACATCGGGCTTGATTTCCTTGACGACCCGGACCATCTCCTGAATCTTGGCGATGGTAAACGAAGGACGGTCGGCGTACCCTCGGGAGCGCTGGATTCCGATCACTTTTGTTTTGGGGGTAATGGCTTCCGCGACTGCCACGAAGTCGATCTCGCCCTCCGGCGTCAATGGGACATAGCTGTACCCGATCCCGTAATCCTTGAGCGAGCCCTGACCTTCTCCCCGCACTCCCACGACTTCTTCCAACGTATCGTACGGTTTGCCGGTAATGTAGAGCAGATCGTCTCCCGGGCGCAAAATCCCGAACAAGGAGATCGCGATGGCATGAGTGCCAGAGATGATGTGCGGACGGACTAGAGCCGCTTCTCCCCCAAATACGTCGGCGTAAATCGATTCTAGGGTGGCGCGGCCGGAGTCATCGTAGCCATAGCCCGTCGAAGGGGCAAAATGAAACTCGTTTACTTCATGCTTCTGGAAAGACCGAAGCACTTTCAGCTGATTCGTATCCACGAGTGCGGAAATCTGTCTGTGTCTTTCCGAAATCATGGCTTCTACTTCCATTACGAAAGGGCGAAGCTTTTCGCCGTGGGAAAAATATGGAAACACGTTATCTTACCAACTCTCTTCTGCAATCTCTGGTTTGTCCAGGAGGAAAGGGGCAATCCGGCCGTAGATCGGATGGTCCTTGTTTACGCGCACGGTGACGCGGTAGGATTCTTCGTTTTCATCGAAGTGCTGCTCCAGCTCGACGCCTTCGCGATGCAGGAGGGAAAGAATATCCCCTCGCTCGACCGGGACCTTCAGCGTCAATTCGTTGAAGGATGCGAGCGCGTACGATTCGATCCGCTTGAGCAGCCGCTCCTGGTCTTCTTTTCGCAAGGCGGAGATCAGGATCCATTCGTCCGCAGGGGGCAAGTACGTGCCCTCTTTCATGGCGTCCGCCTTGTTGAACACCACGAGCTGCGGGATGTCCTCCGCTTTTAACTCACGCAGGATCCGATCGACTACCTCCATGTGGATCTGCAGATCCGGATGGTGACTGTCCACCACGTGCAGGATCAGATCCGCCTCCTTGACCCCTTCCAGCGTGGAGCGAAAAGCTGCAACCAGGCTGGTCGGCAAATCCTGAATGAACCCGACCGTATCCGTCAGCAGCACTTCCATCCCGCTCGGCAACGAAAGCTGGCGTGTCGTAGGGTCCAGTGTGGCAAAAAGCTTGTTTTCCTGCAAGGTGTTCGCGTTGGTGAGCTGGTTTAAAATGGTGGACTTGCCCGCATTGGTGTAACCGACCAACGCAACCTGGAAAACGTTGTTTTTCTTGCGTCGCTCCCTGTGCAACGTGCGGGTACGAACCGTATCCGCCAGCTGCTGCTTCAGCTCGGTGATTCTACGGCGTATGTGGCGGCGGTCGCTCTCCAGCTTGGATTCCCCGGGGCCTCTCGTACCGATCCCGCCGCCGAGCCGTGACAGCTGTTTTCCTTGTCCTGCCAGACGCGGGAGCAAGTAGTTGTACTGGGCCAGCTCCACCTGGATCTTCCCTTCCCTGGACTGGGCACGCCCGGCAAAAATATCGAGAATCAACTGCGTACGGTCGATGACCTTGCAGTCGAACAGCCGATCCAGATTGCGCGTCTGGCTCGGGGAAAGCTCGTCGTTGAAAATGACCACATCGACATCCAGCTCTTCCGCGCGCTGGGCAAGCTCGTCGATTTTCCCTGTACCCAAGTACCAGGCCGGATCGATTCGATCCCGGCTTTGGGTAATGACATCCAGCACCTCGACACCTGCCGTATCGGCTAGCTCTTGCAGCTCTTCCATCGACAGGCGCATGCGTTCTTCATCGCGGTTATCCAAAAGGCATCCGACCAGGATGGCCGTTTCCTTCGTCTTAATCACATCGTTCACCGATTCACGCCCTTTCTTCCCCTATCATACCACATTTTCCCCCAAACCGTTACGCGCCTCTCCAGACAACGCTTCGTTTCAGGTCGGTGTGACTTGGCTCGGCTGGGGCACCAGCAGCACTCTCGCTCGGAATGCCGCCCCCCTTCCTTTTCCGCTCCCATCCCTAGCTTTTGCAATTCTTGCGCCAATATCATTTCTTTTCTCCCGCTCAGCGGCGAAACGAAAAAAAGACCGCGTCACGGTCTATTTCGCTAAAATCTCTTGCAATGCCTGTGCGGTTTGGTTGAATGCTTTCCTAGCCGGATGGTTTTTCCCCTCGATTTCCAGCATTCGTTTGTTTGCGTACAAGTCGATCAGCAGATCGAAAAGGAGCTGCTCGCTCTCATTTTTGGGCTGCATGTAGATGGAAAACTCAACGAATTCGTCTATAAAAGCCGCCCCCATCGTTTCCCCGTTTTTATCCATCTGGACCATTTGCGTATAGTATTTATTCCCCCAGTTCCTTATATCCGGACTGATTTCTTCCGTTGGGATGGCTGCGGCCGTTCTGATGGGCTTGGAATCAGGCTACCCGCTATGTATCGGAGCCGTCCCCGCATACATTACAAGCAGAGAAGATAATACCATGGTTATTGCTGTGTTCACGATAGCCTCCCAACAACACACGCTTGTTATTATAAACCATTCCATATTTTTACAACCAAATCCATCTTACCCCACGCTCATGTAGTCATCAACGAAAAATAAAAGCGTGAAGGCCAAAAATTAGAGGGAAAAGTCCTCTGGCTTCAGTCTGATCAAATCCTCTCGGGATAGCTGATTCGATTTTACGAGGCGAACTGCCTGAACCCTGATCGCTTTCTCGATGCAGTTCCGGATGTACCGGGCATTGCTGAAGTTTGCCTGAAAAGGATCATTCAGGATCGCCGTTACTGAACGCCTGATCTTTTCCAAAGAGTCTTTCGTCAGCTCAAAATCTTTCCCTTTCGCCATCAGGTTGGCGATTTCCAGCAGCTCGTCGACTGTATAATCGGAAAAATGAATATGGACGGGAAAGCGGGACGGCAAACCGGGATTCAGCTCCAAAAAGCTGTCCATCTCATCGTTGTATCCGGCGATGATGCAAATGAAATCTTTGTTGGAGTCCTCGAGCGCTTTCGTTAAACAATCTACCGCCTCCTTTCCGAAGTCTTTTTCCCCGCCTCGTGCCAGGGAGTACGCTTCGTCGATAAACAAGATGCCGCCCAGGGCCTTTTTCACCAAATCCCTTGTTTTTTGCGCGGTATGGCCGATGAATTCCCCTACCAAGTCAGCGCGTTCGACCTCGATGAGATGACCTTTGCTCAAAATGCCCATTTCGCGAAAGATCTTCCCGAACAATCGGGCAATTGTCGTCTTGCCTGTGCCGGGATTCCCTTTAAAGACCATGTGGTATACCTGTTTCTCGAGCTTTAGATTATGCTTTTCCCGCTCCTTGTTGATTTTGTGCAGAGCGTATATCTCATAAATGGTTTTCTTCGCTTCTTGCAGTCCAACAAGTCCTTCCAGCTCTTCAAACAGTACCAGCAATCCTTCCGGTGCCGTCGCACTTACATTTGCTGCCAGGGAATGAACCGGTTTCTTGGGGACTTCCCTTTTGAATACGACCTGGATCCGATTTCCCGAGCTTGGCATGCTGCTAGACTCGACGGACACACTGTTATCCATTTGCCTCAATCTGTTCACCCACCTGTCGCCCTAGAATGAGTGTATGATCACTACCCGGATTGTTTCGGTTACAGATCGCGTGCGAATGGCGATCACCTGCCTCCTGGTCCCTACATTAGTATACTCATGGATCAGCCAATCCTGCCCTATTTTTTCAAGACAAACCTGCCCGTGGCCCACGAGAAGAGCAGGACGCCGAGCATGCAGCCGGACAAGAAGGGAACGACACCGGAGAGCAAATGCGGCAAGGTCAAATCCGCATTTTTTCCGGAAACGTGCAGACCGGCCACGATGACTCCCACCAGCCACGAACCACCCCAAAACATCCATTTGATCCAGACAGGAAGCCTTCTCTCTCGCGGAAAAGCTCCCCTCTTCCTCCCCGCTTTCCAGAGCACCAGTGCGATTGCAGCAAAGCCGATGCACGAGCTTCCGTGCTGCAGCCACTTGTAAACGGGCCATACCCAAGCTCCGAAGCCGATTTGATGTTCGAGAACGGGCAGCTGCAGGACAGCATATCCCCCTTTATGGGTAAATGCATCCCATACGATATGGCTACCGATCCCGAGCAAGGCCGAGTAAACAAAAATAAGCACCCAACGCCAGCTGGGCCCGAAGGCGGCTGTGCGGAAGACAGGCCCGATTCTCCTGCCGACCGCCTCAGGCAAGCACGCGATGAGCGGCTCCTGGACAATCGCATGAAACAGCAGCCAAAGACAGGCAACCAGGGGCAAGTCAAACCAGAAGATGCCTGCAATCGTATGACTGTATACACTGTATGGCTGCATGCGGAAAAAATATTCGAAATCCGGTGCCATACTGCCCAGCGCCAATGCAGGAAAGAAAAAGAAACGGGACTTGCGAAGCGGCAGTACAATGGCGGGATGTGCGAAAGTAAACGGCAACGAACTCTCCCCTCTCTTTTTCGTAAGACGAAGAGTGAAAGGAAAAAGATACGGGCCAAAAGAAAAACACCCGACGCGGAAGCTTTCGTTCGCCGGGTGTCACTTCTTCTCAAAGGGGCAGGACGACCGCTACGACCTGTTTTCCACTCACCTGTATCCCTTTCTCTTGCTTTCCGCAGTGGGCCAAGTCGCGGACGAGCTCCTCCACCAGCCTTTTCGCTTCCTGGCTCTCCTTTTTCTCCAGCCGGACCGTCAATTCTACAACGTCGCCCGCTTGGAGAATCCGCTCCGCCTGGTGCTTTTTCGTCTCGTAATCGTGATCTTCAATGAAGGCACTCAGCCGGACCTCTTTCACCTTAGGGCCTTTTTCCGCCTTCCGGTTTTTCGCGTTTTCTTTCACTTTTTGCTGCTTGAAATCCGTACGGCTCACCAGCTGGCACGGAGGCGGACTGGAAGCGAGAGACAGGCATACCAGATCCACATCCAGCTCCTTCGCCATTTGCAATGCTTCTTTTGTGGACATGATGCCCAAATCCTCACCGTTTACGCCAGTTACCTGTACTTCTGCCGCTTTAATTTTTTCGTTGGCAATCATCGTATGGCTCACTCGTTTCTTCTTGATCTTTGGATTCGACAAACCCTTCAGTACTCCCGTTTGTACCCTTTGAAGATTGTACCATAAGGGAAGGAGCTGGAAGTATTGACACTCGAATGAGAATCAATTACAGTACGTTTAGTTAGCCAGCTAACCAAATTGGAGGAATCGACGTGGATTTCGACTACGCAAATGCCCTTACACACTTGATGGGTCACGTCATGAAGCTTCATCGGCAAAACGTGGATATGCTTATTCAAAAGTACGACGTGCACCCCGGGCAGCCTCCTCTGCTCATGCGGCTGACTCGTACAGACGGGATGGTGCAAAAAGAACTCGCTCGCCGAATGAACGTGAAACCGGCTACCTTGACCGTCATGATCAACCGGATGGAGAAATCCGGCCTTGTCACTCGCAGACCGGACCCGCACGATCAGCGCAGTTCGCGCGTCTATTTGACAGACAAAGGCAGAATTGCAGCCGGAGCAGTCAAGGATGCCCTGGAGCTGCTGGAAGGCAAATGCTTTGAACGTTTCACCGAAGAAGAAAAGACGATGCTCTGGGACATGCTCACACGCATTCACGCCGACCTGGAAATGTTCAAAAGCGAGCATGCGCGCGGAAGCTAGCTTCATCGCAGATCTCGACTCATGGCTGCGACTCAAACTCCGAAAGAAAGGTTGGAATTCTCCCATTGAACAATCTTGCAAAAGAACTGGAAACCACTGAATCTTCCGTCAGTCGCTCCCGCCGGCTGTGGATGGCGATTATCCTCGGTTCCTTGTCCGCATTTGGACCTCTTTCCCTGGACATGTACTTGCCCGCCCTGCCGATGCTGGAAACGGATTTGCAAACGACGACCTCCATGGCGCAGCTGAGCCTTACCGCTTGCCTCGTCGGATTGTCGGTCGGGCAGCTGTTCGCAGGACCTCTCAGCGATGTGCAAGGCCGGCGCAAACCGCTTTTGATCGGACTCATCCTTTATGCCGTATCTTCGTTTTTATGTGCGGTCGCGCCATCGATCTGGACGTTCCTCCTGCTTCGCCTCATACAGGGAATGGCGGGCTCCGCTGGGATCGTTATCGCTCGCGCAACGGTCCGCGATATGTATTCGGGGACGGAGCTTACCAAGTTTTTCGCTTTGCTGATGCTGATCAACGGGATCGCTCCCATCGCCGCTCCGATTGCGGGAGGTCAGCTGCTGCAAGTGACGTCGTGGCACGGCGTTTTTGTCGTCCTCGGAGTGATTGGTCTGATCATGTTCGTCACTGTTTTGTTCGGCCTGCCTGAGACGCTCTCTGCACAAATGCGCTCAAAAGGCGGTCTCAACCATACGCTCGCCACTTTCGGCAATTTGGTGAGAGACCGCACGTTTATGGGCTATGCCTTGGCGCAGGGTCTCGTAACGGCTGCCATGTTTGCCTATATTTCCGGCTCTCCTTTCGTCCTGCAAGAGATCTTTGGCGTCTCTCCCCAGATGTTCAGTGTCATTTTTGCCGTGAATGGCCTTGGCATCATCATCGCCAGCCAGGTCACCGGAAAACTGGCTGGCAAAGTCAAAGAGACCACTCTTTTTATCGCAGGGATCAGCATCGCTGCAATCGGCGGGATCCTTCTGCTGGCCATGATTTTGATCGGTGCGGGTCTGTTCGCCGTGCTTGTTCCTCTCTTTTTCGTCGTGTCCTGCGTAGGGATCGTCGGGGCGACGGGCTTTTCCCTGGCGATGCAAAACCAGAGCAAGGCTGCGGGCAGCGCTTCCGCCCTTCAAGGGTTGATCTCCTTCATCGGGGGTGGCATTGTGGCCCCGCTAGTCGGGATCGGCGGCAGCAGCACAGCGGTCCCGATGGGCGTGGTAATGGCGGCTGCAACCATTGGTTCCACGCTCTGCTATCTGCTCATGATTCGCCGGAAGGCATCCCACGTATAACCAGCCGTCCTGGACGGGCAAAGGACACGCGACTGTGTTCTTTTGCCCGTTTTTTCTTTGCCCCCGCTTTTTTTCCTCAAACAAGAAAAAAGTCCGGGCTGCTCGCTTCCCGGACTTTCCAAAATGCACGATCTTACTGTTGGTTGTTCTCCTGAGACATGAGCGATACCGGACGTTGCGGAGTAAAGGTGGAAATTGCGTGTTTGTACACCAGCTGCTGTTTGCCTTCGCTATCAATCACGATCGTGAAATTATCGAACGCTTTAATGTAGCCGCGCAATTGAAATCCGTTTACCAGGTAAATGGTAACCGCGATGTTTTCTTTCCGCAAATGATTCAAGAACGTATCTTGAATGTTGATCGTCTGTTTCATGTTCATTACCCCCTAAAAGGACTTGTATGTTATATATTCGGCAATTGTTGAAACTTTCCTGCCAATATTTGCTTGATAGTTTGCACGTTGTGCGGACGCTTTTCCGGCTCCGTCATGTCAAACCATTGGATTTCTGGCATGCGGCGGAACCAGGATAGCTGCCGCTTTGCAAAATGCCGGGTCCGCTGTTTGATGTCATTGACCGCTTTTTCCAGCGTGATCTCCCCGTACAAGTACGGAATCAGCTCTTTGTACCCAAGTCCCTGCATGGACACCAAGGATGCGTCGTATCCGCGGTCCAACAGACCTCTCACTTCTTCCACCAGTCCGGCTTCCATCATGAGGTCTACCCGATGGTTGATGCGCTCGTACAGCTTGGCGCGATCCATCGTCAGACCGATCATGACCAGATCGTACGGGGAATGCTGCGCCCTCAACTGGAACTCGGACATTTTGTATCCGCTGCTTTCGTATATTTCCAAAGCGCGTATGACCCGCTTCACATCATTGGGGTGAAGTCGTTCGGCCGTGATCGGATCGACTTGCGCCAGACGGGCATGGAGCGCTTCCACTCCTTCTGTTTCCGCCAGTCGATGCAATCGATCGCGCAGCTCCGGGTCTTGGGCAGTCTGCGAAAATTGAAAGCGATGGGTGACCGATTCTATGTAGAGACCCGTGCCGCCCACGATGAACGGCAAATGCCCCCGCTCGTTGATTTCCGTGATCAGTCGTGTGGCGCTTTCCTGAAAACTGGCGACAGAATATTCATCGCCGGGGGAGATGATGTCAATCAGATGATGCGGTACACGCGCCAGCTCCTCCGGAGACGCTTTCGCCGTACCGATATCCATGCCCCGGTAGACCTGCATGGAGTCGCCGGAAATGATTTCTCCCTCGAACTGTTCTGCCAGCTCCAGACTGAGATCCGTTTTGCCAACGGCTGTCGGGCCGATAATGACAACAAGCTTCTCTTTCTTGTGCAAGGTCACTCCCCTCCACCTATCTCTTTGTAGCTGTACACGACCTGCTGGCCGCGCGAGCGAAACGGGAGAAAGCCAAAACGCTCGTACATGCGACCTGTCTTTCCTTCTTTCAGAACCACTCGCTTTTTGGCGACCCGCATCGCCTCGGAAATGGCCTCTTCCGTGAGCGCTTCGGAATTCGCATACTCGCGGACTCCTGCGATTCCGGTCGAGCTGTGAACCGTCGTTTCAAACATCGGGTCGAAATAGACGACGTCAAAGGAACCATCAGGCAAATCCCGAAGAACATCCAGATGGTTTCCGCAGCGGACCTCGATGCGTCTCATGGCTTGCTGCAGAGCAACCTCGCCGGAAGCCCAATGCCGAAAGCCGTCTTCTACCAAGATGGCCAGCACTTCCTCCGACTCTACGCCAACGACGCGTCCTTCTGTGCCTGTGGCATGAGCAAACACAATCGCATCTGCACCCAAACCCATCGTCGCATCCAGGACAAAGTCCCCTGGTTGAATTTGGCAAGCGACAAGCATAGCATCAGTATCGCCCCGTAAAAGGCGCTTTATACGAAAGGCGGATGTGTTCGGATGAAAAAAGAACGGCTTTTTTCCCGGCTTTTCCAGACGAGCGCCCAACGCCGATACGATCAGCACTTCATCGTCGCCATGGCGCCTTCGCAATTCGTTGAGCGACAAATCGCTCCGCTCGGTGACTTGCAAGCCGAAGCGGGCAGCCAATTCAACAGCGTGTTGCCTGGTTTCCCATCCGGGCTCGAGTCCGGTCGTTACGATCATGTGTCCGTTCATCCCCTCATCTGTTCGTCCCAGGTGGACGGAAACTCTTTTATTGTACGCAGGATTAAATTCGGGAGTCAAACAAATCTTTTTGAAAACTGCTCCCCTTGCAGCCCGAAAATCCCCAGGAAAAATTCTGAGGATGAAGGGAGCTGATTGTCCTTTGCCGCCTACATGACCCGCTTGAACATCTTTTCCAGATCGTACCCGGAGAAATGAATGATAATCGGTCTGCCGTGCGGGCAAGTAAACGGACTCGTAGTCCTTCGCAGCTGATTGAGCAAGCTCTCCATCTCGGCGTGCGTCAAGTAGCGATTCGCCTTGATGGACGCTTTGCAGGACATGAGGATCGCTGCCTTTTCCCGCATCTGCACCACATTGGCCTGCATGCTTTCACCGGCTTCGAGGACGAATTGGATCAGCTCTTCGATGACTTCGATTTCCGCTCCTTCCGGGAACCAGTGAGGATGAGCCCTCACGATGAACGTCCGTCCCCCGAACGATTCGATCTCCAGGCCAAACGACTGTAGCAACGAAAGGCGTTTCTCCAGCTTGGCTGCTTCGGCAGAGGTCACTTCGACCGTATGGGGAAACAGCATGATCTGACTGGAGACGCCCTCTTCCTCCAGTTTGGCCATGAAGTATTCGTAAAAGATTCGTTCCTGGGCAGCGTGCTGGTCAATCAGATACATGCCTTCGTCGTTTTGGGCCACGATGTATGTGCCGTGTACCTGTCCGACCGGATACAGCAATGGTACCGCCGATTCTTCTTCCGCACTGCCGGTCGCCCCCGTATCGGACGTATCCGGTTCGGCTAAGCTGGCGGCCATCCCGGAAGCTGCCGACATCGATTCCACCTGCGGTATCGGTATGTTTACAGCCAATGTATCCGTTGTTGCCTCTTGGGCGGCGGACACACCGATTTTGGTTCCGATCGCTTTTTCTCTTCCCGGGTTAAGAGCTCCTTCTTCCCATGTCCCCGTTTCCCTGTCCTCTTGGCCAACCGGTTTCGCACTCCATAGGGCGTCTGAGAAGTGGGTGTTTTCCCCTCTCGCATAGTCCCCTCCCGCTTCTTTGACCGTAGCCGGCGGCAAAGTTGCTGTCGGGACCTGTGCCGGCTGGACCCGTTGCTGGCTTTGCTTCGAGAGCCATTCCTGAAGTCGAGGACTGGCTTCCAGCGATGGAGAGACGGTCACACTCGGCTTCGGCAGCTGCAGATCAAACTGGGGCTGCACGACCTGCGTTACCACCTTCGCTTTGGGGCTGGACACCATTGGACGAACGATCCCGAGACCTTGGCGCAGCGTCGCCTTCACCGATTGTTCGATTGCGCCGCATAGCTCGTCCTCTTTGCTGAACCTCGCCTCCAGCTTGGCCGGGTGGACGTTGACATCGACAAGCGTCGGATCCATCTCGATCTGCAAGGCGACGATAGGGAACCTGCCGATCGGAAGCAAGGTATGGTAGCCGCGCATGATGGCGTTGTTGAGGGCATAGCTGCGAACATAGCGCCCATTGACGAGCGTCGACAAGTACGAGCGATTGGCCCGCGTCACTTCCGTCTTGGAAACAAAACCGCTCCAGCGAAAGTCCAGTGTCTCGCCCGATATCGGCAGCAGCAGCTTGGCGACCTGTACGCCGTATATGGCTGCCATCACATGCAGCAGCTTGCCGTCGCCCGATGTCGTGAGCAGCGTCTTTCCGTTGTGCGTCAGGGTGAACGCGATGTTGGGATGCGTCAGAGCCAGACGATTGACGTAATCGGAAATATGCCCGACCTCAGTCGCGATCGACTTCATGTACTTCAATCGTGCCGGTGTATTGAAGAACAGGCTTCGCACCCGAATCTCCGTCCCCTTCGGCGCCGCCACGTCTTCTGGCTGGCCCACCTGGCCGCCATCGATCGTCAGGCGAGTGCCTACCTGGCTGCTGGAGGTGCTGCTCGTCAGCTCCAGGCGCGACACCGCGGCGATGCTGGGCAGCGCCTCGCCGCGAAATCCGAGCGTACGGATCCGAAATAAATCGCGGGACGACTGGATTTTGCTCGTCGCATGGCGCTCGAAGGCGAGCAAGCAGTCATCGCGGTCCATTCCTTGTCCGTCGTCCACAATGCGGATGAGCTCCAAACCGCCCTCCTCCACGTGCACCTCAATCGTCGTCGCCTGCGCATCGATGGCGTTTTCGACCAATTCCTTGACGACGGATGCAGGACGCTCTACCACCTCGCCCGCTGCGATCATATTGGCAAGCTGTTCGTCCAGCACTTGAATTTTGCCCATGGGTACCTCCTACTCGCCGCAAATTACCGTCTCTTCAACTGCTGCTTCCAGGCAAACAGCTTCATCATGGCATCCATCGGCGTCGTTTGATTCAGGTCAAGCTCGCGCAGTTCTTCCATAATCGCCAGCTCTACGGCTGCTAGCTGGGGAGCTGGCTCTTCTTTGACAGCTGCGACAGGGGCAGACCAGAGCATGTCCAGAGACATCTGCATATCCTTCGCAGCGGAGCTTCCTGCCTCCAGTCCTGCCAGGATGCTTCTTGCCCGTTCGATGACCCACACCGGCATCTCCGCCAGCTCTGCCACATGGATACCGTAGCTCTTGTCAGCGCGGCCTTCCTCGATTTTATGCAAAAACAGAAGCTTGCCTTCCCGCTCCTCGCAGCGGGCGTGAACGTTGACGACACCGCTCATCGTCTCTTCCAGGCTGGTCAATTCGTGATAGTGTGTGGAAAAAAGGGTTTTGGCGCCGATCTTCTGACAAATGTACTCGATGACGGCTTGTGCGAGGGCCATACCGTCGTAGGTCGATGTCCCCCGCCCGATTTCATCCAGCAGGATCAGGCTGCGTTCGGTCGCCTTTTGCAGGGCATGCTTCGTCTCCAGCATCTCGACCATAAACGTGCTGTGTCCTCCGACCAGATCATCGGCTGCGCCGATCCGGGTGAAAATCTGATCCACCAAGGACAGCTTGGCCGACTTTGCCGGTACGAAGCATCCGATTTGCGCCATCACGGTAATGAGCGCAATTTGACGCATATACGTACTTTTCCCCGCCATGTTCGGCCCTGTAATCAACAGGACGTGGCGGCCTTCCTGATCCATCCTCGCGTCGTTGGCTACGTACTTCTCCTTGTCCAGGACGGCTTCCACAACCGGATGGCGGCCTTCTTCGATGAGGAATTCCCCGGATTCCGCCAGCTCTGGCCGCACGTACCCGCGCTCGTCGCTGACCGTCGCGAAGGACTGCAGCACGTCAACAGCGGCAATCCGCTCTGCGAGCCCTTGCAGCCGGGGAATATGCTGAGCGATTTCGGAGCGAATAGCCGCGAATAGCTGATACTCCAGCTCAATCATTTTTTCTTCCGCTTCCAAAATGAGCGCTTCCCGTTCCTTGAGTTCAGGTGTGATGTACCGCTCCGCATTGGCTAGTGTCTGTTTCCTTTCGTAGCGGCCCTGCGGCACGCTGGCGATATTGGCTTTGGACACCTCGATATAGTAGCCGAATACCTTGTTGAAGCCGACTTTCAGCGAGCGGATGCCCGTCGCTTCCCGCTCAGCCTGCTCCAGCTGCGCGATCCACGTCTTGCCTTCCCTGCTGGCGGTATGCAGCTTGTCCAGATATTCGTCGTAGCCGGTCCGGATCATGCCGCCTTCCCTGACGGAAAGCGGGGGATCGTCGACGAGTGCAGCCTGAAGAAATCCGACGATGTCCGAGCAGTCCTCCATCCCCCCTGCCAGTTCCTCCAGCACGGGAGAATGCGTCTGGGCAAGCAGACGCTTTAAATCCGGAACCGCCTCGAGAGAGTGACGCAATTGTATCAGATCCCGGGCGTTTGCATTTCCATACGAAATGCGTCCAGCCAGGCGCTCCAGATCGTATACGCGATCCAGGCAGGTGCGGACGTCGGAACGCAGCAGCAGATCGGCTTTCAAAGCCTCGACCGCATCCAGGCGTGCCTGCAGCTCTTGATGTCGCAGCAGCGGACGTTCGATCCAACGGCGCAGCAGACGACCGCCCATCGCTGTCTCGGTACGGTCGAGTAGCCAAAGCAGCGATCCTTTTTTGGTCTTGTCGCGGATCGTTTCCGTCAGCTCGAGATTCCGCCTGGAAAAACCGTCCATTTGCAAATACTGGTTCGCGTCATAGCGTTTGATGGTACGCATATGTGCCAGGCTTCGCTTTTGGGTCGTCCCTATGTAACTGAGGAGCGCATTCACTGCAAGCCTCATGGCTAAATCGAGCTCTTTCGCCTGCTCCTGGTACTGCGAGTCGACGGCAAATGCGTCGAGCTCACTTGCGTCCAGAACCGTAAACGGCAGAGCGGTCTTCGGCGTGGACGAGAGGCCGCAAAACACGAGCTCTTTCGGACGGTATTGGAGCGCTTCCTCAAATGCACTCTCCCCGCTGCCGAGGAGAGATGTCACATGCATCTCCCCTGTACTCATGTCGCAAGCGGCGATCCCTGTGCGCCCATCGAGCTGCGCCACGGCTGCCATGTAGTTGTTTTCCTTGTCTGTCAACCATTTGCCTTCCATCATCGTCCCCGGCGTGATCACGCGTGTCACTTCCCGACGAACGACGCCTTTGGCAGCCTTCGGGTCCTCCACTTGTTCACAAACAGCCACTTTGTAGCCTTTCTTCAACAGTTCGGCGATGTAGCCATCTGCGGCGTGGTGGGGCACACCGCACATCGGAATGCGTTCATCCCCTCCGCCTTCCCGGCCCGTCAGCGTTATTTCCAGCTCGCGGGACGCAAGAACGGCGTCGTCAAAAAACAGTTCATAAAAGTCGCCCAAGCGAAAAAATAAGAAAGTATCCGGGAAATCTCGTTTGATCGCCAGATACTGTTGAATCATCGGTGTATACCCAGTCATTGTATTCTTCTCCTAGCCTACCAATCTCGACAGTTATTATAACATGAATCGCGAGCGATGTTGAACCGATGCGAGCGCTTAGGAGATCGCCCACGCTTTGCGCAAATCCTCGTCAGCCGGCCATGGCTCCTGTGACAGCAAACGGGAAAAATACCGATCCAGGTGAATGCGCGAGAGCGTGTATCCCGGCAGCTGGGCAAGCTCTCTCCAAATCTGGCGGACATAAGGCGCGAGCACCGATTTTTCCCCACGATAATAGGCTTTGATCAGAGCCAGCTGCAAATGCGGCACGGCATTCAGCTGCGAATGGCAGGTCGCCACCAGCCTCGCCAGGTGTAGCAGCCCCCGGGCCACTTCCGGATGTACCAGCCAGCTCGGAAGGGTCCGATATTCAAAACCGTACTCCTTTTCCCTGACGTCGCCCAAAAAACCGTACCGCTTCCGCCGAAGACGGCAGCCTTCGTCCTCGATCAGTACGAGCGGCAAAGCCAGATATGCGTCCAGCTTGCGCCGCAGGGCGAAAGTAGGAGTCAGTCCGCCAAAATGGATGTGCCCGCCGATGGGATAGCCGGTAAAAGGCATTCCTCCCGCTACCCACTCCACCTTCGGATTGCCGATTTTTTTCGCGGCCAGTCGCAGCGCTTCCCTTACGTGAAAAAACAGTTCATCCGGATCTTCCGATGGAGCGGGTCGCAGCTCTGCTACTGGATGCTGATGCATCGCGAGCTCTTCCCGATACCTCGTCGTGTCGCAGCCGACCGTTCCCTTTACCTTTAAAAAGTCAGAGGCAAGCGCCATCTCCCCGTCCGGCCCGCGCAACGCGAATTCCGGATCTGCCCCCATTTTGCTCAGCTCTTGGGGTTGGGTCGACAGCTTTGCTTCCCACCACTGGCTTGCCGCCTGAAAAAAAGCATCCGCCGACTGCATTGGCCAGTCCGGGACGACACTCACGACTTTCGCGCGATGTGCGGAAGCAGCGGTGATCGTCACCTGGCCCGCGTCAATTCCAGCCGCGTAGAGGCTTCGGGCTGCAAGGCTTTTGACCAGACTCGCTTCGGGGTCGAGGGAAGACAGCGAGACGGGTTCGAAAATCGGATCCTCCATGCGCTGCAACAGCCATTGCGGACTCTGGCTGCTTCGCGTCATCTCCAGGACGTGCTCCTGATACAAGCTGACCTTGTACGTCCGCCACCCGGGCAGGGTGATGCTTCCCGCCGTCACAGGGATGCCGCTCAGCCGCAGCAGCCAGCGCCCCAGCCCCGGCCGATGCAAGTGATCGACGGCTTCCTTGGCATTGGCTGTCATCCATGCTGCCACATTCCCTGCCTGTGCCTTACGTGCAAGCATGTCACTCACTCTCCCTCAGTCTACTGGTGTATCCTATGTTTTCGCCCAGAAAAGAGTGAGTCAGCCGCTACAGATGAAAAAAGACAAAGAAAAAAGAGGAGATGGGATTCTCCTCTTAGTCAAGCTCGTCGAGCAATGTAGCGGAATCGAAGTCGTCAAATTCGTCGCTGTTTTCTTCATAATCCCCGAGAATGTGGAAGTCTTTCTCGTCGCAATTATTGCAGACAACGACGCATACCTTCGTTTCTCCGATGATCTCTACCGCAAACTCGCTTTCAACCTTGACTGTAATCGTGCCACCACCACTCAACTCTGCTTTTACGCACTTCGGCTGTTCCACGGCTCGAGCAACGATTTCAAGATCGCCTCTGCAGTTTTTGTCGAAGAACGTGAGCGGAACGAGTACGGAGAACTTCACAGTTTCCCGCTTGACTTCGGTTTGCGTGTTATTTGCAAACGAGAACCACAGGTTGACGTCATACGTACCAGATACTTCAACCGCGTCTCCGACTTTCTCTGCCTGGAAGTTCGTGTTGATAATCCAGCATCCGAGGATCGTCGAAGGAGTTTGCGACGGTATGATGGTGTGGGTGGTAGTAGAGAATTTATGGCCTTTACCGCAGACAGCTTTCGCGATGAGTTCCCGGCACTGTAGTTCTTTGTCTGTACCCGACATTTCGTTACCTCCTCCATACAACGTTTCTGTACATTTGTATGCAGGGCATTCGGCTAGGGTGCAAACACCCATCTTATTTTAGGGAAAGTCGCGCGGGAGCTCATCTGGTCTGCCATTGCCGTTTTCGCCGAGGGTTAGCAGCCGCAGCCCCCGTCGTGTTTTTTCTCAGGTCCTCCGCCGGTCTCGCCTGTCAGCGGATTGCCGCCCGTATCCAGGATGATCCGCTCCGACACGGTATTCGTAATGACATGCGTGACCATTTGCAATAGATCGTTTACGTCGACCTGGGATTGCTTGAACTCGTTCACGATCGGAATGGAATCCAGTTCTTCCTGCAGCTGGTTGAATTCATCTTCCAGTTTTTTCACGAGCTCCGGTTTGTTGATAGACTCGAACATCACCATTTGTTTTTGCTTTTGCTTGAGCGCGTCGATGAGCTCCTGCACGCGCTCATTGTGCTTGATCTGATTCTCCGCCCGCTTGAAAAAATCAACTTCATTGGTACGGGAAATCATTGTGGCCAACTCACGGGCTTTGTCTAAAATTTCTTTCTGTGTGTACAAATTGGTCTGTTCCATCTCTTTTACACCTCGACAGTTGTAGCGATTTCACCGTGGAGAGTCCACGTCTTGGCATCGGTAATTTTGACATGCACATAGGTGCCGATCAGGGATTTATCTCCTCGGAAGTGGACCAGTTTGTTGGTGCGAGTGCGTCCGGCCAGTACTTCTGCATTCGTCTTGGATTCGCCTTCCACCAGAACTTCGACCACTTTATCCTGCAGCTTCTTGTTCTGCTCCAGCCCGATCTTCGCCAGCACTTCATTCAAGCGGTACAGCCGCGCTTTTTTCACTTCCATCGGGACATTGTCTTCCATGACAGCGGCTGGCGTACCTTCACGCGGAGAGTAAATGAAGGTATAAGCGGAGTCGTAGCGTACCTCCTCCACGAGGGAGATGGTCTCCTCAAATTGTTCGTCCGTTTCCCCCGGGAAGCCGACGATAATATCGGTGGAGAGGGAGACGTTCGGGATCGCCGCTTTAATTTTACGCACGAGCTCCAGATAGTGTTCGCGCGTGTATTTGCGGGCCATGCGCTTCAGAATTTCACTGGAGCCGGATTGCACCGGCAGATGAATTTGTTCCACGAGGTTGCCGCCTTTTGCCAACACCTCGATCAAATGATCGTCGAAGTCGCGCGGGTGGCTGGTCGTGAAACGGATACGCGGGATGTCGATTTTGCGAATCTCGTCCAGCAGATCCCCAAAGCCGTACTGAATGTCTTCGAAGTCTTTTCCGTACGCGTTCACGTTTTGGCCAAGCAGCATGATTTCCTTGAATCCTTGTCTCGCCAGATCGCGGACCTCCGCGACGACATCCTGCGGACGGCGGCTGCGCTCTTTCCCGCGCGTGTACGGCACGATGCAGTACGTACAAAATTTGTCACAGCCGTACATGATGTTGACCCACGCCTTGGTGTTCCCTTCGCGGATCTTCGGCATGTTCTCCACGATGTCGCCTTCTTTGGACCATACCTCGATCACCATTTCCTTGCTGAACATGGCATCGCGCAAAAGCTCCGGCAAGCGATGGATATTGTGCGTCCCGAAGATCAGGTCGACTTGCTGGTAGCTCTTCAGAATCTTATTGACCACTTTTTCTTCCTGCGACATACAGCCGCATACGCCGAGGATCAGATTCGGGTTGTTGTGCTTCAGCCGCTTCATGTGGCCCAGCTCGCCAAACACCTTGTCTTCCGCATTCTCGCGGATCGCACAGGTATTGAACAGGATGACATCCGCTTCCTCCATGACCTCGGAATGGCTGTACCCCATGTTCTCGAGAATGCCGGAGATGGTCTCCGAGTCATGCTCGTTCATCTGGCAGCCATAGGTACGGACGTGGTAGCGCTTCCCTTTCCCGATTTCCCGCATGTCCTCAGGAATGGCAAAGTCGTAGTGGACCAGGATCTCTTCCTTTCCACGCTGCTTCGCGTCTTTCAAGGAAGGAGCCTGAAAGTACTTCGCAAAGTCAGCCGTCGTCTTCGGAGACTTCGCGGATTTTAAGTCCGGAGTCGCCTCTTTCATTTCTTTCATCATGTATCACCTCAACCAGTGGGAATGTCTTTAGCAGTCAATAAAGAATTATAACATTTTGGGCCATCCATCGCTAATGTATAATGAGGCAAAATATGTACAATACGTCTGAACCCACCCCTACTTTTTGCCCAATTTTCCCAAAAAAGAGCTCTTCCCGTGCAACATTCCCTTCCCACCCAGCGTCTGAATAACAGCCAGACATAAGCAACCCATTCAAGAAGAGGAGGTTCCCCATGAAAAGAGCACTAGCCTTATTTCTATCGGTGATGATGTTCTTGACGATCGTTCCCTTTGTAAGCGCCGCGACGCCTACATTCTCGGACGTTCCGCGCAGTCACTGGGCCTATAAGGAAATTACAGAGATGGCTGCCAAAGGCATCATCGCCGGTTACGACAACCGGACATTCCGTCCGAACAACGAAGTCACTCGCGCTGAATTTGCCAAAATCATGATCGCAGCAGCAGATGTCGACATAGACAAACGCTCCGTTAGCCAAACCTTTAAAGACGTACCGCGCTCCCACTGGGCGTTTTATTACGTGGAGTACGCCAAGCCGTATTTGACCGGCTACAAGTCTGGCTCTACCTACACGTATAAGCCGAATAATGCTGCGGTTCGCGAGGACATCGCCGTAGCGCTGGTTCGCCTGCTCGGCTACGACAAAAAGTACAAGGCCGACCTGGATCAACTGAAAAAATTCCGCGATGACGACGATATCTCCCCGGCACTGCGGTCCTATATCGCCATCGCCATCCAAACCAAACTGATGCAGGGATCAAACAACTACTTCCGTCCACAGGATCCGATTACCCGCGCGGAAGCAGCGTCTCTGCTCTACCGTGCCTTGATCGATCGCAAGGATGACGATGAGACAAAGGTCGTATTCCCTGCTCCGGAAGAACCAAAGCCGACTCCCATCAGCATTTCCGACTCGTTCTCCGATACCAATCTGAAAAACTGGAAGAACGATCAAGCGAATGGATTTTGGGGTGTAGTCAACAAGCAGGTAACCGCGATTTCTACAGACAACAAGCTGGCTCACTACCTGCTGCCGCTCAGCTGGGATGAATCAGACAAGGTAGATAACTACGAGCTGTCTGTGGACGTAAACGTGAACGGCACCGACGGCCTGGGTGGTCTATTCTTCAATGGAAAAGACGGAAAAGCGAACGTCGTTTTCGTCCAAAAAGACCGCGTCGTCCTCGGCAAAGTAAACAACGTGAACGATGACAACGTCGATTGGATCGCCTCCGGTTCCTACAAACTGAAGTCTACCAACCGGATCAAGGTCGTGGTGAAAGGCAGCTCCGTCTCCATCTACATGAACGGACAGTTCCTGTTCGGCCAACAGCAAATCAAGCAGGAAGGAACGAAATTGGGGCTGTACTTGCAGCGTGAGGCAACGAAGGATACCCCACGGAAAACGACGTATCTGGACAATTTCTCGTTTCAAGAAGGAGAGTAAGCCTCAAATGAGCCCGGCACTTTGCACCCGAAGTGCCGGGCATTTTTACATAACGGTATCCCATGTATGTTTTTCCACTCCCGAAAAAAGGGCGCTGAACAACTAGTAAAGAACGACGTTCAGTTGTATAATGGAAGCTATTCTTGTTCGATAAGGAGTTCCTTATGTCAATTTCGATCTCTCAGCCGTTCCAATGGATGGACTCGGGCACTTATCAGGACAGTCCACTCGAACCGCTCGTGCGGGACGAAGCGCTGGCTGCCGGCATGCGCGATCAAGAATCATCACCTGTCATCCACCTGTGGGTCTACGACCAAGGGCTCTACCTTGGACGCCGCGACGCCAGACTGCCGCATTTGGAGAATGCTCTTCGCAGCTTTGGCCAGGAAGGCTTTGGCTGCGTGCTTCGCTCTTCCGGCGGTGCCTGTGTGCCTTTGGATGCAGGTGTCGTTAATGTAGCCTGTTTATTGCCGGATACGGCGATCTCAATTGATTCATTCTTTTCTTTTGTCGCCGACCTGCTTCGCGTGGGACTGCGCGACTACGGGACCTTGGAATTTGGAGAGGTCGCCGGCTCATACTGTGCAGGCGAATACGACTTTTCCCTGCACGGCAAAAAAATCGGGGGAATGGCCCAACGCCGCACCCGATTCGGCTCGATCCTGCAGCTGTGCATCAATGTGGACGAAAGACCTCGCGGCGAATGGATGGAACGCTTTTACGCACTCGCCGGATTGGAAGAGATGGAGGAAAACCACAAGCCGATCCCTCGTATCGATGGGACTACGGTCGGAAGTATCGCTGGTCTGACAGGCAAACCTGTCACAGTGGATGATGTGAAGGCCAGATTGCTTGCTACGATCCGGGAAGAATGGCCCGTCATGCCTGCTCCTTTCGCGGTGCAAAGTCACCTGCATCAGGACGCCTGGCAGCATCTTTCACAACGACTGCATTTGTTTGCCTTTACAGCAAAAGAACTGGCTGCACCAGACTGGAAGTTGCCTAAGTAAGGAGCTTATCAGTACGTTGCCGCCAGTGAGAATTTTGGAGGAGATATGAATACCAATCGAAAGGGGACGTTTCAGGATCTGAATGCCCTTTTTGTGTTTGGGGCGTTCACTGTCCTGATCATTCACATCCTTGGTTTTTTTATTGAAAACCAGACAGATTACCCTTGGAATGGCGATGTAGAAGCAATTTCCCTGATTTTGCTACGATTTGGACGTTCCTTGTTCATCTTCGCGACTGGGATGCTGCTGTTTTACTGGCATCAAAAAAAGCAGATGGACTGGATGGCATTCTGGCGCAAACGTTGGCGCGTCATCGTGCTTCCTTACATCATCTGGACGTTGATATTCACGGGCTTCAAGTTTCAAAGCGTCAACCCGCTCGTATTGGCGGAGCCGTTTTTTAACAGCTTGTTTACGGGAAGCTCCTTTTACCATTTGTATTACATCCCGCTTTACTTGCAACTGAATCTGCTGTTTACTTTTACCAAGCCGCTCATTGAGCGTTACTTGAACATGAAAGTGCTGGTGGCATTGTTCGTTGGGCAAATCGGGCTGTACATGCTTTACCAATTCTTGTTTGTCAACCCGCACTGGACAATCGACTGGTCGGCGAACGCTTTGCTCGCGCTCGTCCAACACAGCTATGTATCAGGTCAAAACTATTTTTACATGTACATCTTCACATTCGCACTCGGCGCCTATGCGGGAATGCACGTTGACCAATGGCGGTACTGGACAAACCGGCTGCAACCGATTGCGATCGTGTTGACCCTCGTGACCGGAGCGTGGATCATGTTCCGCTACTTGAATGGCACAAAAACGTACGAGGAAAGCCTCAATATTTTTGATCCGCTCTATCTGATCTACACGTTGAGCTTTCTGATCGCGTTTTATTCGTTTTCGCGTTTTTTGGGAGCGCTACCAAATTTCGGAAAATGGCTGTCTCGCCTTGCCAAGCAAAACATGGCCATCTACATGGTCCATCCGTTGATCCTGTTTCTGATGGAGAGCTACGTCATTTTCCGGCTCGATTGGTCCACGCCTCTCATCATGGCTGCGATGTTTATTATCACGCCGCCGCTTTGCATCTTCCTGTACGAGCACACGCTGGTCTCCCATTGGACCGGAGGAAATCGGCCAAAATCCAAGCCTGTCTATCGAGTGGAGGCGCACAAGGCTTGACCTGCCGTCTTTCCTTCAAGCTCCTAAGGTAAAAAGCCAGTCGTTCTTGCATACTACGAGTAGGGACAATTGTTCCACACCTCGATTCTTTACCCGGCGCAGCTGCCGGGCTTTTTCTTTTTCAGGGGAACCCTCCTGCCGATCAGACGTTGCCGGCAGCTGGGGGATGATGGCAAGATTTACACTTTTCTCAGGAAGCCCTACCGCAGATTCGCCGCATACGGTATCATAGAAGAGAACCACAGGCAGCGGTCCGCCTGCTGCCTTAGACGAAAGAAAAGGTGGTGGATTCTCAGATGAATCAGGATATCCCATTGCTACATACACCCATAAAAGATCTCGTCATTGCTTCCACAAAAGTCGCTCACGTCCAACTGGGCAATTCCCTTGAGCACGCCCTGCTCGTTCTGATCAAAAGCGGCTATTCGGCCGTCCCTGTTTTGGATCATCAGTATCGCTTGCACGGTTTGATCAGCACCAACATGATCATGAATAAAGCACTGGGACTCGAGAGGTTCGAGACCGAAAAGATGTCGGAATATACGGTGGACGAAGTGATGGAAACCAAAATGGCCCGCCTCAAGTACACGGACGATTTTCTCAGAGCGCTGGAAGTCTCCATCAACCATCCGTTTATTTGCATCGAAGACGATGAACAATATTTCCAAGGCATTCTCACCCGCAAATCCATCCTGGCGCTCGCCTACCGCCATTTTCGCAACTTGCCATTCCCGACTGCCGACCATCAGCAGCAGACGGCTACTGAATAATCACAATGAGAAGAACGGATTTCCGTTCTTTTTGTTTTCCTCTGGCTTACTTCATCCCGACTGCTCCTGATCCCTTTTTTGCAAGGATTGCCTTGAAGCGCCAGCTTGCAAAAAGGAGCAGACGCCGGTTTGCCTCGCGTGATCTGCTCCTTCTTGCTCTTTGTTTAAGCATGCCTCTTCTCCTGTTTTTTTCCTTCCTGGAACAGCGTATGGGCATATTCCATTGGATGACGGTAGGTCTGCTTGAACATCTCCTTCTCCCCGGCTTTGTAAAAAGAATAGCGCTGGTCTCGTACATTGACTTCAATCAGGAACGGATGTCCGCTGTCGTCAAGCCCCATGTCCATTCCCAAATCCGCGAGAGACGGGAAATGCTTGCCGTATTGTTTGGCAATTTCGATGGCCGCTGTCTGGATCCGCTCGATGGCAGCCATCTGCTCCTCTTCCGAAAAAGTGGCGGCCAGAGCCACTGTCAAAGGTACCGCTCTGCCGCCACGCGACAAATTGCTGAGCTTGTTTTTTTGGTTGGCAACCTTGGCGACCATACCGCTTACTGTCCACTCACGCTCCCTGTTCCGTTGCACAGAGACGCGAATATCGAATGTCCTTCCATCGTACCGCACCAGGTTGATGCCCTGCTGGATCAAAAATCGCTTGTTCCCTACCCATTTGCGGACGGTTGCCAGTAGACGACCTTTTGACATCGTCTTCCTTTTCTTTGACGCAATAAAATGATACTCGCTGCCATGCCTCTCTATCCGCGCTACCCCAATCCCCACCGAACCGATCGAAGGTTTCACGTAAACAATCCGGTACTTCTCCAGGAAACTCTTGAGCTGCTCCACGGAAAACGGAACGGTGTGCGGCAGGTACTGTCGGATATACGGATTTTTCCAAAGCATTTGATGCACTTTTCGTTTGTCACGCACCACGATTCCGTTAAATACGGTTTTCTTCTGGCTCAGCCGCCGGATTACTCTACGTGAAGCTCCGTCACCCGTCAAGACTCGGTTGTGAATCACACGCGGGATCTGTACCAGACGGGGGACCAGCCGATTTCCATTCCAAAAGTATCCTTGGACCTTTTCTTCCCCAGCCAGTACATGCCGCGGATGAAAGAAGACCGGCTCCAGCCCCAGCTCTTTTCCGATCTCGACATAATACGGCAAGCGCTCGTAAGACTTGTCTCCTTTAATGCCTTTCTGCATGACACCCCAGTCCAACATAATGCCGATTCGATTCACATAGATCCCCCTTGCTGCGTTACTCAACATAAGGTATGTGCCTTCACAGCCAAGGGCGTGCCTATTTTTTGGCGGAGGAACGGGGCGGCAGCGCCTGACACGATTCTCGGATCTGCCGCAGTCGCTGTCGCAATCTGCGCTTGCCCGGGAAAAGGATTTCCCTTACGCGCTTCTCCGCTCGATGGCAAGCAGGAATGGCGCTTGGTTCTGCTGGTTTATGTACTGGTATTTCAAGACGAGATACTCCATTTGGCTCAACGACTGGCAAAACGATTCGACTGCGTCCTTTTCCACAGCTCCGGCCGCATGCCCCCAGTAAATCATCACGGTCATGATTCCACCGGGACGCAGCACGCGGAGTCCTGCCTGGATCGCACGGATCGTGCTGGCTGCCTGTGTCGTAATCTCTTTGTCCCCTCCTGGCAAATAGCCCAGGTTGAACATGATGGCTCCCACCTGGTCAGTAAGGGATTCCATTTCTTCGTGGCTTGCGAGGCGCATGTCTACCCAATCGAGCACACCTTCCCGCTCCAACCGCTCTCTCGTCTTTTTCATAGCCAAAGACTGGATGTCATACGCGACGACCTTGCCCTTCTCCTGGACCAGCTGGGCAAGAAACAGTGTGTCATTGCCGTTGCCCATCGTGGCATCTACCACCGTCTCCCCCGCTTTCACTCTCTCCCGAATCAAATTCCGGGCCACTTCCAACACATTCGGAAACATCTTGGCATTCTCCTTACAATCCATTCTCCGTTTTTCTACTGCAACGAAATTTGCAAGCCGATACGGGCTACGTGACAAGCCCCTGCTTGATAGGCGCTCGCTTGCCGAAGGACTTCCTCCGGATCGTAACCGTGATACAGGTGCGTAATCAACAACGAGCGGCATGAATGCTCTTCTGCGATTTGTGCGAGCTGACGCACAGAGAGATGACCATTCGGAGTTGCCGGCAGATTGTGATCCAGATAGGTGCCTTCCCCGATAAATAAATCGGCCTCTTTCAGAAATGACCCCCAGTTGGTGGCCGGTCCGCTATCCGCTCCATACACCAGCACCTTCCCTTCCGCCTCAAGCCGCATCGCGTAGCAGGGGTCCCCGTCGCCATGATCCGTCCGCAAAAATTGGATCTCCATATCCCCGATTTTAGCGCGGGATTGCTCCTTTACCGGGTGAAATGCGGTTGCCGCCTTGTACACGAGCGACTGGGCATTGGCCGCTGGAGAATCAGGGGCGTACACCGGGAGCGGTTTTCCCGGGTTACGCTCACCGAACAGCTGGTGAACCATGAGTCCGTACTGCAAGACTCCGATATCCGCGATATGATCGTGATGGTAATGCGAAAGCAGCAAGGCATCCAGCTCGTAGATCGGCATGTACCTACCCAGCTGTGCCAGAACGCCGCTCCCGCAGTCGAGCATAAGGCGAGTATGTTGTGTCTCAATCAGATAACCGGGCGTCGCTCCGTTTGGCCCGGGATAAGGAGATTGAAACCCAAGGACAGTAACGCGCATAAACGGTTCACTCCTCTTCATAGGATGGATTAAGGTGGGACAGGAGGTCTGAGATGCAAGGATCATGGAAAACTACTTGGCAAATCGCCTTTACGTACATCGGAACCATCGTAGGGGCCGGTTTTGCCTCCGGAAAGGAAATCGTAGAGTTCTTTGTTCAATACGGTATACAAGGCCTGTTCGGAATTTTGCTCGCCACTGCTTTATTCATATGGGCTGGAACACGCGTGATGCTGATTTCTTATCGCATCCAGGCTGATTCGTATCAAGACGTCAGCACCTACTTGTTTGGTCATCCGTTCGGTACGATTTTCAACAGCTTGCTGCTCACCGTGCTGTTCGGCACGACTTCCGTGATGCTCGCGGCGACTGGAGCGATTTTTGGAGAGTCATTTCAGCTCCCTGCTCAGGCCGGTATTTGGATCAGCATGCTGCTCATCTTTATTGTCGCGCGAAAAGGGCTGTTCGCCATCCATCAGGTCAATGCTATTTTCGTTCCGACCCTGATCGTGTTTACCTTTCTCGTTTTCCTGCACACCGAGCCATGGGAAGGCCCGATCATTCTCGTCGAATCCGTCCGTCGGTGGGCTTGGCTTAGTTCTCCCTTTTATTATGTTGCCTTAAATGTCACGCTTGCACAAGCCGTTCTTGTTCCAATCGGACGCTACAGCACAAGTGAAAAACCGCTGATCATCGGAGGAATCATCGGAGGGATCGGGATCGGTCTCTTGCTCATCTTGGCATTTGTCTCCCTCTCTGTAAAAATGCCCGGTATTCAGGACGCGGAAATGCCCATGATCGCCTTGCTGCAGGGCTTTGGGCGCGGCATTCCCCTGCTTTTTTCACTCTTAGTGTATGCGGAAATTTTTTCGACCCTCGTCGCCAATGTCTTCGGACTGGCTGAGCAGCTGCGCCTCGTCACTCGGCTGCGAGGTCCAACGATTCTTTTCGGGATCCTCCTGGTCTGTTACCTGATCAGCTTCGTCGGATTCAGCTCCCTGTTGCGTTTCCTCTATCCGCTGTTCGGCCAACTCGTCGTCTTCTTCCTCGTCATGCTCGTGTATCGCCAATGGCGCGGTCGAACGCTTTAATACCCGGAACCGAGATACGGCGGACGGCCGTTCTCTTGCAATGATGAGCTCACAAAAAAACCTCTCCTGTACAGGAGAGGTTTTCGAGCTTGGATAAGCCTTATGCAAACTCGGCTACCAGTTTTGCAAAGTCGTCTTCGGACAGACGAACATCTTGTTTTACCAAGCCTTCTTCTTTGAAGCCATTTACGAGCGCTTCGTAAGGTTTTTGTTCTTTGTTTTGATAGATCAGACCTGTGATCAAACCTTTGTATTGCATGGAAGTGGACATTGCCTTGATGCGGTCATGAGGATCGTAGCCTTCGATAGTATCTACCGGTACGATGTTCTCTTTGAACCAGTCGTAGGTGTTCACTTTGTTGTATGTTACACAAGGGCTGAATACGTTGATCAGGGAGAAGCCTTCGTGTTTGATACCTTGTTCGATCAGCTCTGTCAAGCCTTTCAGGTCGCTGGAGAACGATTGGGCAACAAAGGTTGCGCCAACAGACAGCGCCAGTTCCACTGGAGAGATGGAAGACTCGATGGAACCTGCCGGAGTCGATTTGGTTACGAAACCGGTAGCGGAACGAGGCGAGGTTTGACCTTTGGTCAGACCGTAAATTTGGTTGTCCATTACGATGTACGTAATGTTCATGTTGCGGCGGATCGCATGGACAGTGTGGCCCATACCGATCGCGAAGCCGTCACCGTCACCACCAGCAGCAATAACAGTCAGCTCACGGTTCGCCATTTTTACACCTTGCGCGATTGGCAGGGAACGTCCGTGAATGCTGTGGAAACCGTAAGCGTTGATGTAGCCGGAGATACGACCGGAACAACCGATACCGGAAATAATCGCCAGATCTTCAGGCTCCAGACCTACGTTCGCTGCCGCGCGTTGGATCGCTGCTTGAACGGAGAAGTCACCGCAGCCTGGGCACCAGTTAGGCTTTACGTTATTTCGAAACTCTTTCATAGTCGCCATGTTTTACCAGCTCCTTCACTTCAGCATAAATTTCTTTTGGTAAGAACGGATTTCCGTCGTATTTCAGCACGGATTCGATCTTTTCTGCGTTGCCAACGTGCTGTTTGAGAAGGTTTTTAACTTGTCCTTGGATGTTGTGCTCAATGACAACAACCTTTTTCGCTTTCTCAACAAGTGCTTTCAATTCCTCAGCTGGGAATGGATGCAACAGGCGAATTTGGGCATGGTTAACCTTCACACCCTCTTGCTCCAAGCGAACTTTGGCTTCTTGGATCGTACCGATAGTGGAGTTGATACCCACAACCAGAACGTCTGCTTCTTCGTGAGGAGCGTCTACCACTACTGGATTTTTGAAGGTTTTCAGCACGCCATCGAGTTTGCGCATACGTTTTTCCATTTGCGCTTTACGGTTAGCAGCGTTTTCGGATGGACGACCAGTTTGATCGTGCTCAACACCGGTAACGTGGTGCAAACCGTATTTTTGGCCAGGAATGACACGAGGAGATACGCCGTCCTCTGTTACTTCATAGCGTTTGAACAGGTCGTTTTGCTCTTTTTCCGGCAACTCTTGTCCAGCCAGCAGTTTCCCACGGCGGATTTCCACTTTATTGTAGTCAAACGGTACAACGGTTTGTTTGCCCAAAGACAGAGTCAGGTCAGTCATCACGATAACCGGCAGTTGGTACTCTTCCGCGATGTTGAACGCTTCGACTGTATCGTAGAAGCACTCTTCGACTGTGCTTGGAGCGATAACAACCTTCGGAACGTCACCGTGCGTACCGTAAATCATTGCGTTTACGTCGGATTGCTCGATCTTCGTAGGCATACCTGTGGAAGGACCACCACGTTGGGTATCTACGATAACGACTGGAGTTTCTGTGATTCCAGCCAAACCGATCGCTTCCATCATAAGGGAGAGACCAGGACCTGCAGAAGCAGTCAGGGCACGAGCACCTGCGAAGTTCGCACCGATCGCCATCGTGATCGCTGCAATTTCGTCTTCGGTCTGGATAACGGTTCCGCCGAATTTCGGCAGCTTTTTAATGAGGTATTCCATTACCTCAGAAGCAGGCGTGATCGGGTAAGCTGGCATGAAGCGGCAGCCCGCTGCTACTGCACCGAGAGCGATCGCATCGTTACCGATCATGAACAGTTGCTTTTGAGGTTGTGCTTTTTCCAATTGGAACTCAGGCAGTTGACCGCCAGTTTGCTCCGATACAAAATCAAAACCGCGGCGAATGGCTTCCATATTCTTTTCAACCACTTTTTCGCCTTTGCGGAGGAACATATCTTCAACGATGTTACGGTAACTTTCTACTGGAATGCCGAGGATCGCGCTGGAAGCACCGATGGACACCATGTTCTTCATCAGGGAAGTTCCCAGTTCATCAGCAATTTCCGTCAGCGGAACGGCCAGGAAGCGAACTGGCTTCAAACCATCCGGCAATTTCGGGTTAAATTTGGTATCCGCGATAATGATACCGCCTTCACGCAATTCATGCCCATTGAAATCGATCGTTTCTTGGTCGAAAGCTACGAGGATGTCCAGATCGTCAGAAATGGCACGCATTGGCGTGGTGCTCACGCGGATTTTGTTGTTTGTGTGTCCACCCTTAATCCGGGAAGAGAAGTGACGATAGCTGTACAGATGGTAACCCATCCGGTTCATCGCCATCGAGAAGATCTCACCAGTACTCTCGATGCCCTCCCCTTGCTGTCCTCCAACTTTCCAAGAAAGTTGACTAATCATTCAGATTCCACCCTTTCAGTGACTGTGAGAAAAAGCAGCCTTTCTTATCGATAAAAACTGATAAGATGTGACAATTTTGTGCATAGACAGTAACATTGTAGTCCTGTCCATGTAAAATTGCAAGTGCTTTTACTCAACTTACTTTTGACCTGAATTTTAATGTTGAACTTGGTTCATTAATATATCTACATGTATTATTGTAGCACGTTTCTAAAAACACGCAACCAGTTTCCTTGCACAAATTTCTTTACTTCTTCCTCTTTATAACGTTTTAACAAAGCTTCTAGCAGAAGGGAGTAATCCCCTGCACAAGTGAGGTCGCCATACGTCTGGGAGATGCCGTCGAAGTCGGATCCAAAGGCGACATGGTCTACTCCCCCCAACGCACATACATGGTCCAGATGGCGAAGCAGATCATCGATCCAGACGGTCCGCTTTTCCTCGACGGTAAAGAAGTCCACGAACGTCAGACCCATCACGCCATCCTTTGCGATCAACGCTTGTATTTGATCGTCCGTCAAATTGCGCGGATGGTTGCACAGCTTGCGTGTATTGGAATGGGAAGCGATTACGGGAGCTTGCGACAGCTCCATGATGTCCCAGAATCCCGGATCAGCCAGATGGGAGACGTCGATGACCATTCCCAAACGGTTCATCTCGGCAACAACAGTTCGCCCGAACTCAGTCACCCCACCCGGATTCGGCTCCCCGCTTCCGGCTGCGACGGAATTGCCGTGGTTCCAGGTCAATGTCATGCCACGCACCCCGAGACGGTACCACGTCCGAAGCTGCGCTAGGCTTTCTTCCAAGGCATGCGCTCCTTCTACAAACAGAATAGCCCCTTTCCGCCCCTTTAATACGCAGTCGTCCAAATCCGCCCTGCTGTAAATAGGTAGAAACCGATCGCTCGCTACCCGTTCGTAAAAGACATCGATCATCTCTAGCACCGTATGAAATCTTCTGCCGAAGGGCACATTCGCCGGCACGAAGCAGGCCAGCACCTGTATGTCTACTTTCCCTTTTATCAAGTCGGGTAAACTTACGTGCAACCGCTTGTCCCCCTGATAAAAGTCGAGCTCCGGGTCCTTCCACAGCTTCCCCAGCACGTCGCAATGCGCGTCAAACACCTTCATGTGCTCTCTCTCCTTATGCTTCCTTGATCGATTCGGACAAACGAAAAAACCTGTTCATTCGTCGAACAAACAGGCGGGCCAAACTGTACTCGATTTTCATTATCTGGGCTCTACGATTAATTTGATTGCAGTGCGCTCTTCTCCATCAATCACGATGTCGGTAAAGGCTGGAATACAAATGAGGTCAACTCCACTCGGCGCTACGAACCCTCGTGCGATAGCTACTGCCTTCACTGCTTGGTTAAGCGCCCCAGCGCCAATAGCTTGGATCTCGGCTGCCCCGCGTTCGCGAAGGACACCGGCAAGGGCACCAGCAACGGAATTGGGGTTAGACTTTGCTGAAACTTTTAATACTTCCATCCTTTTGAACCTCCCGTCTGATAGGAATCCTGTCATCATTAGAATGATATTCGCATAACCCCTAAAAATTCCTGCTAACTGTCATGAAAGATTCAAAAAATTCTAATCTTATTCTTATTATTCCATAAACGGATGGTCGGCGTCAATTCGGATTCGCTCCAGCTTTTTCGCGTGCCCTGTCGATTTGTCGAGCGTAATCACCACGGCATTGAGCTGGGCGGGATCCGGTGCCACCTCAAAGCGAACGGGCAGCTGGGTCAAAAACTTCTTGATGACGGCTTCCCGTCCCATTCCCAGGATTCCGTCGCTCGGACCGCAAATCCCTACATCGCACAAAAAACCCGTACCTTGCGGAAGCACGCGTTCATCCGCTGTTTGAACATGCGTGTGCGTCCCGACGACGGCACTCACCCTCCCGTCCAAATACCAAGCCATCGCTTGCTTTTCAGAAGTGACCTCTGCGTGAAAATCGACAAAAATGAGCTTGGTACGCTTCCTCGCCTGCTCCACGAGCTTATCTGCCATCTGAAACGGACAATCGAGCGGAGGCAGGAAGGTGCGGCCTTGCAAATTGATGACAGCCAGCTCCCCCTCGGCTTGTTTGATATATGTAATTCCTTTACCCGGAGCTCCCTCCGGAAAATTCGCAGGGCGAATCATACGAGGCTCGTCATCGATGAAGTCAAAGATCTCCTTTTGATCCCATGTATGATTTCCCAGCGTAATGGCTTGAACACCGCATTCAAACAGCTCTTTTGCAATCTTCTCCGTAATGCCGCGCCCATGTGCCGCGTTTTCCCCATTCGCCACAATAAAGGTAGGCTGATATTTTCGCTTCAACAACGGCAAATACGATTTCACCATCTCTCTCCCTGGAGAGCCCATAATATCCCCTAGAAACAACAGCTTCATAAAAATCACCTCAATCCTAGTATACACAACCGCATTCGGATTCGAACATGCAGAAGGCATCGCGCATATGTCGCATTTGCCTCCTGCACTCCGTATCGAACCAGTCTGGCACTGACGTCCAGAAAAAAAGTAAAGTGGCTTTTCGCCACTTTACTTTGCATACTCAACTGCCCTTGTTTCACGAATGACCGTCACTTTGATGTGACCCGGATAGTCGAGTTCATTTTCGATTCGTTTTGTAATCTCACGTGCCAAGCGTGTCGCTTCTGCATCGTCGATCTTCTCAGGTTGAACCATCACACGGATTTCTCGTCCCGCCTGAATCGCATAAGACTTTTCAACTCCATCGAACGACTCGGAGATCTCTTCCAGTTTCTCCAAACGTCTGATATAGGTTTCCAAAGTCTCACGGCGAGCTCCCGGACGTGCTGCAGAAAGTGCGTCGGCTGCACCTACCAGCATGGCAATGACGGAGGTTGGTTCGGTATCGCCGTGATGTGAGGCAATACTGTTGACAACTACCGGATGCTCATTGTACTTCTTAGCCAATTCCACACCGATTTCCACGTGCGAACCTTCCACTTCGTGATCGATCGCCTTCCCGATATCATGCAGAAGGCCTGCGCGTTTTGCGAGTTTTACATCCTCTCGCAATTCCGCCGCCATCAAACCTGCGAGGTGCGCTACTTCCATCGAGTGCTTCAGCACGTTTTGACCATAGCTCGTACGATAACGCAGACGGCCCAGAATCTTGATCAGGTCAGGATGCAGACCGTGTACGCCTGTCTCGAAGGTAGCTTGCTCCCCGTATTCACGTATGCGCTCGTCTACTTCTCGACGGGCTTTTTCCACCATTTCCTCGATGCGAGCCGGGTGAATTCGACCGTCGGCGACCAGCTTATCCAAAGCAGTCTTGGCAATCTCCCGACGAATCGGGTCAAAACCAGACAGGATCACCGCTTCCGGCGTATCGTCGATAATGAGGTCAATCCCTGTCAACGTCTCGAGCGCGCGAATGTTCCTTCCTTCACGGCCGATGATGCGTCCCTTCATCTCATCATTTGGCAAGGTAACGACAGAAACCGTCGTTTCCGCCACGTGATCTGCCGCACAGCGTTGGATGGAGGTGGTAATGATTTCTCGGGCACGCTTGTCCGCCTCTTCCTTGGCTTGTGTCTCAATCTCTTTGATCATCACAGCCATGTCATGGCGAACGGTGTTCTCCACTTCGGTCAAGATGATATTCTTCGCTTCATCCTGCGTCAAACCGGAGATGCGTTCCAGCTCAGAAACTTGTTCTTTATATAAGTGCTCTACCTTGCTTTGCAGTTCTGCGATGGCTTTGTCACGCTCGGAAAGCTCTTCTTCCTTGCGCTCCAGCTGTTCCATCTTGCGGTCCAACGATTCTTCTTTCTGCAGGATACGACGTTCCTGACGTTGTACTTCGTTGCGCCGCTCGCGCAGTTCGGTTTCCGCCTCCGAACGAAGCTTGAACACTTCATCCTTGGCTTCGAGTACCTTTTCCTTTTTCACGGCTTCTGCGTCCCGTTTCGCTTCTTCCACGATCTGTCTCGCAGCTTCTTCCGCGCTGGAAATCTTCGCTTCGGCAATGGACTTACGAGTGAAGTAGCCGGCACCCGCACCGATGAGCAGAGCGATGAGCACAATGACGACTGTTAGTATAGGATCCATAGGTTTTTCATTTCACCTCCTTGTGGTAAGACATCTCCCCGCTTTCCAAGCATTCGTTTTTCATGGAGTGCCGCTGTCGTTTTGATCAACCATCGGACATTCGACTAAAAAACAAGACCGATTCGACTCGGTCCGCTGAATCCGCACTCATCGCACGGGTGTTCAGTTGTACCACAGGCAATGAGTAGGGAAAGCAGCAAAAAGCTATGATACACCAAGTAAATACAAACCTATTTTATTATTTGTGAACAAGAATTGTCAAGATCATGCAAATAGAGTCAGGCCTATTCGTCGGTTCGCTGACGCAATTCGCCGCGAATCTGTTGTACAACACCATGAGAAAATCCTTTTCGCAACAACATCGACAGCAGCTTTCGCTCCTCGGCAGCGTCCGGTGCTCCGGTCAGCCTTCTCGCTTTTTTCTCTATCAAGGCTCTTGCCGCAGTCAGTTCATCTTCACGGGAAACGGCCCGCACCGCCTCGTCCACGATGCCTTTGTCCACTCCGCGCTGCTGCAGCTCGATCCGCAGCATGTACGGGCTGCGCGGCTTTAGCCGAAGCCGCTCATCCACCCATTGCCGCGCAAAGGCTTTGTCGTCGATGTATCCTTGCTTTCGACAGCGGTCGCACACTTCATCAGCCACCTCCGGCAAAAAACCTTTTTCCAGCAGGTACGCGTGGAGCTGGCTTTGCGTTCGCGGCCGTATTCCTAAATAACGCAGGGCTCCCAGATAGGCTTTATGCTTTTCCTCCGCCACGAGCACTTCCCGAAAAAAAGCTTCGTCCACTTCCGTGCCTTTAAACAGATTGTACTTGACCAAGATGTCCTCGTGCACGGAAAAGGCATACTCCCCTTCCACATCGATGTGATACCGCTGCTTTTGCTTGGTGTCACGATGCACCCCTGTGATCTGTCCGGTCTTCATGGTTCTTCCTCCTCCCTCAGCGGTCCTGCTGCCTTCTTTTACGATGAACAAAACAGCCTGTCTCGTCGACAGGCTGCTTGCTAGGCTCTCGCTTACTCTAATTCAAAGGATGGCTCTTCTTCTTGCTCAGGATCGAAAACCGCTTCTGCCTCTGGAATCGAGCCTGGGTTCAGGCTGAAATATTCACGGACTTTGGCTTCGATCTGCGAAGCGATGTGCGGGTTCTCTTTCAAGAAGATCTTGGAATTCTCACGTCCTTGGCCGAGTCGCTCTTCATTGAAGGAGTACCACGCCCCGCTCTTTTGCACGACATCGATTTCCGAGCCGATATCGAGGATGCTGCCTTCCTTGGAGATGCCTTCCCCGTACATAATATCGACCTCGGCTACCTTGAACGGCGGAGCCACTTTATTTTTCACGACTTTGATTTTGGTCTTGCTACCCAAGATGTCGTTCCCGACTTTGATCGTCTCGGCTTTCCGGACATCGAGACGAACGCTCGCGTAGAACTTGAGGGCGCGTCCACCTGGCGTCGTTTCCGGGTTGCCGAACATGACGCCGACTTTTTCGCGAAGCTGGTTGATAAAGATCGCGATCGTTTTGGACTTGTTGATCGCCCCGGACAGCTTGCGGAGAGCTTGAGACATCAGACGCGCTTGAAGCCCGACGTGGGAATCTCCCATTTCGCCTTCAATCTCGGCTTTCGGAACCAAAGCCGCTACGGAGTCCACAACAATAATATCGACAGCGCCTGAGCGCACCAATGCTTCTGCAATTTCAAGCGCTTGCTCACCGGTGTCCGGTTGAGACAGCAAGAGCTCATCAATGTTTACGCCCAGCTTGGCAGCGTACACCGGATCCAGAGCATGCTCGGCGTCAATAAACGCAGCTTGTCCGCCCTGCTTCTGTACTTCCGCAATCGCGTGCAGAGCTACGGTCGTTTTACCGGAAGACTCTGGCCCGTAAATTTCAACGATCCGGCCACGCGGGAAACCGCCCACACCGAGTGCAATATCCAGAGCAAGCGCTCCGCTGGAGACGGTGGAAATTTGAACGTTGGCGACTTCCCCCAACTTCATGATGGAACCTTTTCCGAACTGTTTTTCTATTTGACGCAATGCACTTTCCAAAGCTGCGCGACGATCTGACAAATGGTACACACCCTTTCACATTTCGCATCTGTTTTGCTTGTTTCCATCATACATCGAGACAGAATGGTTTGCCAAGTATTTTTTGCGAACAAATATTCGCATGCAAACAAAGACAGCCACCCGCCTGCTATACTGGCGAAATGGCTGTCTGCTTGTCTGCCCGGATTCGCTTAGGAACGCTTCGCGCCGCGCGGCTTCGCCGGCTCCAGATTGATCCGCTTGCCGTTGATTCGCGTCTGACGCAAGGATTCGTAGACGAATGCCGCTACCTCTTCCGGCACCTCCACGAACGTAAAGTTCTCGAAAATGTCGATGCGCCCCACTGCTTTTCCCGGGATGCCGACCGACTCGGAGATCTCGCGAACGAGATCCTGCGGCTTCATGTTCGCGTTTCGTCCTACGTTCAGGAAGAATCGGACCATGCCTTTCGCCGCTCCGGTCTCTCCGAAGTTGTACGCCTCCACTTCCTGGGTTTGACCCACTTCGCTGTGGAAGGCGAGGTGAAGCGCCGCCGCCGCCACTTTCTCAGCCGGGTATTGCCCGACCAGCGTTTCGGCCACCTTCTGGTACATATCCGCGATCGCATCGCTCTCCAAGAGGCTGGTCAATTGCTCACGCAGCTGCTCCTGCTTGCGCTCTGCCACTTCCTCGAGGGAAGGAACGTTGCGGGACAGCACTTGCGCTTTTGTTTGCTTTTGGATAAACATCATTTGTCGTACTTCGCGCGGCGTCACGAGAGTCATCGCGATCCCTTTGCGGCCGGCACGACCGGTACGGCCGATCCGGTGAACGTAGCTCTCCGAGTCTTGCGGAATGTCGTAGTTGATGACGTGGGATACATTGCCGACGTCAATACCGCGTGCGGCTACGTCCGTCGCGATCAGAAACTCGATGGAGCCTTCACGGAAGGCGTTCATGACTTTGTCGCGCTGCGCCTGGGACAGGTCTCCGTGCAGCCCGTCAGCCAGATAGCCGCGGGATTGAAGCACTTCAGTCAACTCGTCCACGCCGCGCTTGGTGCGGCAGAAGATGATGCCGAGCTCGACATCCTCGCTGTCCAGAATGCGGCAAAGGCTTTCCACTTTGTTGCGGTCAAACACTTTGTAGTACACTTGCTCGATCAGCGGAGCCGTCACTTCTTCGCGGCTGACAGCGATCGTCTGCGGCTGCTTCATGTAGCGGGTAGCCAAGCGCTTGATTTCCGGAGGCATCGTCGCGGAGAAAAGCAGCGTCTGGCGCTCTTCCGGCATCTGGGTAATGATCGTTTCGATATCCTCGATGAAGCCCATGTCCAGCATTTCGTCCGCTTCATCGAGAACGAGTGTATGTACATGATCGAGTCGCAGCGTTTTGCGGCGCAGGTGGTCCATGACGCGACCAGGAGTCCCGACAACTACCTGCACACCTTGACGCAGCGCACGAATTTGGTGGCCGATGGACTGTCCGCCGTAAATCGGAAGAGTCCGTACCTTATTGTATTTGGAGATGCGCAGAAGCTCGCCTGCTACCTGGATCGCCAGTTCGCGGGTTGGTGTCAGGACGATCGCCTGCACGCGGTTCGCCGGGGTGACTTTCTCGATCAGCGGGATCCCGAAAGCCGCAGTTTTGCCTGTCCCCGTCTGGGCTTGACCGATCAGATCTCCGCCCTCCAGCACCTTTGGAATGCAGGCTGCCTGGATCGGCGATGGTTCTTCGAAGCCCATGTCATGAATGGCTTGAAGAATGGATTTATGTAAAGGAAAATCAGAAAAAATCGTCATGAATACGTCACCTTTCTTTTTGCATTTGAAGCGCGTAGAACAGCGCAAATTTGGCTGCTCGGCCAACAATAGCCCGCCTTTTCCCCGCCAGTCGCAGTTCTTTCACGACTGTCGGCAGGCCTTCTGCGGCGATTCCTACGTAGACCAGCCCGACAGGCTTGCCCTCCGAAGGATCCGGTCCGGCCACGCCTGTTACCGAGACCCCATAAGTCGAACCCAATTTCTCTCTGACCTGTTCAGCCAAGAGCTTTGCCGTCGTTTCACTGACAGCCCCGTCCGTGTCCAGCACTTCCTCTGGAACGCCGAGCACTTGATTTTTTACTTCGTTGGTGTAGCAAACAATTCCGCCTCGGAAGACAGCAGAGCTCCCGGGGACCGATGTGATCAAAGACGCCACCGTACCGCCTGTGCAGCTCTCTGCGCAAGCGATGCTCTCCCCCCTGGTTCGCAGTTCTTCGACCAGTACTTGATGCAGCGAGGAATCCTCGCCCGTTCCGTAAATATACTGCCCAACCCGGTTCCGAATCTCGTTTTCCACAGGCAAAATCAACGCTTCGCCTTCCTCTGCCGTTGCCGCTCTCGCCGTCACTCGCAGCGTGACTTCAAATTCCTTGGCATAGGGTGCGATCGTCGGGTTGTCCTGTTTTTCAATCAGGTCCAGCAATCTCTCCTCCAAGGCCGACTCCCCGATGCCGTAAAAGCGGAAAACCCGGGAGTGAAACACCTGTTGTTCCGGAAGCAGAGAGGTCAGGTACGGCATGACGTAGCGCTCCACCATCGGGTACAGCTCGCTAGGAGGACCGGGCAGCAGGACAAACGTGGTACTGTCATGACGGATCGCCATCCCCGGCGCCATTCCGAAGTCGTTGGCAAAGACGTGACTGCCTGCCAGGACCAAGGCTTGCTTACGGTTGTTTTCCGTCATGACAATGCCGCGTTGTAAAAAGAAGTCCTCGATATGCTGCATAGCCGGTCGATCGGTCACCAGCTCCACCCCGACATGCTCCGCGACCGTCTCTTTGGTCAGGTCGTCCTGAGTCGGGCCCAGCCCACCGGTGAAAATGACCAGGTCTGATCTTCCTGCCGCCAGTCGAATGACCTGCGTCAGTCGCTCTGCATTATCGCCTACCACCGTATGGAAATATACCCCGATACCGATTTCCGCCAGCTTTTGCGACATAAACTGGGCGTTCGTATTGGCGATTTGCCCCAGCAAAAGCTCGGTCCCCACCGCGATAATCTCTGCTCTCATCTTTCTCACCCATTCCCACGTGGAGTAAGCATCCTTCCGATTGGAAAAGCCTCTAAACTAACAGTCTATCACCGACGGCCGAATTGGAGAAGAGCCTTGTGAAAAAAGAGTCCAATACCCGCTTTACGAGTATTGGATAACGTTGCGATTCTTCGCAAAGTAGTCGTATCCGGAGTAAATGGTGATGATCACCATCGCCCAAGTCGCTACCTCATCAAACGGTATGCCGAGAAACTCGAACGGGAAGTTGCGAATCATCACTACCGTTATCGCAACGATTTGCACCCACGTCTTCAGTTTACCCAGCGCACTGGCTGCGATAACCTGTCCTTCCGCAGCTGCAATCAACCGCAGCCCCGTCACCGCAAATTCCCTGCTGATGATGACAATGGCAATCCACGCTTCCAGCCGTTGCATTTCCACGAGCGAAATCAATGCCGCCGATATCAGCAGCTTATCGGCGAGCGGATCCAAAAACTTGCCGAAATTCGTTACGATCTTCCGCTTACGGGCAATATATCCATCGAGTCCGTCCGTACTGGCTGCTAGGATAAACACCAAAGCCGCAATCAGCTCGTTAAATGTCATCGTCAGGCTACCAATCGTAAAAGTCCCGATGTTGTAACGCACCAGCAGAAAAAACATAACGACCGGTACCAGGAAAATCCTGGCGAGGGTGATGCGGTTGGCGAGATTCACCTAGACTACCTCCCCAGCTAAATCGTATTCAAAGGAGTGCGTAATCTTGACCTTTGCGATTGAGCCCAGTTCCCCCTTAAATCCGGAGACGAACACTTCCCCATCAATTTCCGGAGCGTCGTACTGTGTGCGGCCCACGTAAATGTCGCCTCTTCCCTCATACCGTTCGATCAACACATCCAGGACCTCGCCCACGAATCGACTGTTGCGGTCGCCTGCCACTTCACGCTGGATTTCCATCAGCATGTTGGCGCGCTTTTCTTTCGTCTCCTCGTCCACGTGGTCCGGCAGTCGGGAGGCAGGAGTGTCATCTTCATTGGAGTACGTGAATACACCGAGTCGATCAAAGCGGATGTCTTTTACGAACTCGCAAAGACGCGCAAAGTCCTCCTCCGTTTCACCCGGAAAACCGACGATCAGCGATGTACGCAGCGCGACATCCGGCACTTCGGCACGGATTTTCGCCACCAGCTCGCGAATATCGGTTTGGCGGCCTGGACGGCGCATCCTTTTCAGAATGTGATCCTCGGAGTGCTGCAAAGGCATATCCACGTATTTGCACACTTTCGGATTGGCGGCAAACGTGCGGATCAACTCATCCGTAAAGAATCCCGGATACGCGTAATGAAGGCGGATCCACTGGATACCGTCGACCTCCGACAAGCGGTTCAGCAGTTCGGGAAGCATGTGTTTGCCATCGTAGATGTCTGTCCCGTAGTTCGTGGAATCCTGTGCGATCAAGCTGACTTCCACGATCCCCTGAGCGGCCAGGTGCTTCGCTTCCTCCACAATGGATTCGATTGTACGGCTGCGAAATCCTCCGCGCATCAGCGGAATACTGCAAAACGTACATGCGTTGTCACAGCCCTCTGCAATCTTAATGTATGCAGAGTAGGTACCTTCCTTCACTTTCCTCTTCACTACATCTTCGTACGTAAAAATCGGATTGCCCACATAGATGGGACGCTTGCCTGCGAGCGATTCTTCGATGATTCCTGTAATCGACATAAAATCGCCTGTTCCGACAATGCCGTCTACTTCGGGAATCTCGCTTAAGATGTCCTCTTTGTAGCGTTGGGTTAGACAGCCTGCCACTACAAGCGATTTGAGTTTGCCAGTTTCCTTCAGTTCAGCCATGTCCAAAATCTTGTTGACGGACTCTTCTTTAGCTGCGTCGATGAAACCACAGGTATTGACGATGACCACGGTTGCCTCTTCCGGATTGTCAACCAGTTCATAGCCTTTTTCATCTATCAGATGGGCCATCATGTCTGAATCCACCAGATTCTTTTCGCAGCCCAGTGTCACAATCGCAACTTTTTCTCGCGAGCCTACCTTCTCTGCCATCACTTTTCCTCCAATTGGTCATACCAGCCCATATTACACCTATCCAGTATAATATAAGGGCAAAGGAAGTGTCAAAAGAGACAAAAGTATGAAAGGCAAGCAAAATGCTTGCCTACTGAGTGACCGGCTGTTCTTTCATTTTGAACAACAGGTTCGCGGTCGTTTTCATTTTGGACGTATCCACAGATACACCGTTGATGCTTACATCCACTACTTTTGCCTTGCCCAGTCGAACATAAGCGGATTTCCCCAGATCGACCGTCTTTTCTTCCCCATTATTCAGAGTGCCTTCCTCGATATACTTTTTCCCTTTTCCTTCCGATACGCCGTACCAGCTGCGATCTTCCTTCACTTTCAGCTTGACCGTTATTTTTTCTCCGCCAGCCACGGTGTAGTTGTAGATGCTTCCTTGCTGAGACTCGAACGTAACTGTCGTCTTGGGGGTCTCCACGACCGTGTCAGACGGCGGTGTCGAAGAATCGGGAATCGGGGCGACATTGCTCGGAGGCTGAGGCTGCTGGGCAATGGGAGATGTAGCCGCTCCGCCGCCGGTACCAGGAGTAATGACCTCCGCTCCCGGAGTGACCGTCCCCCCTGGGATCGGCTGAGTCATGCCGCCATTGCTGTTGTTCACAGCTGCCATGTAGATCACCCCGATAATCAAGGCGATAAACAGGACCAGCAGGGTTTTGGTGACCCATCGCCCTGCTTGCAAGGGGCTGTTCGTGGATGCCACCCGTCGCCGACGCAGCCTCTCCACTTGTTCGGTAGGCGGCTGGGCCGGCAAATCGGACTGGAAGTGACTCATGATGTGATTTGGGTCGAGACCAACGGCTTCCGCATAGCTCTTTATGAATGCACGCGCGTAAAAGTGGCCGGGTAAAACGTGAAAGTGGCCCCTTTCGATCGCCTCCAGATAACGCTTCTGTATCTTGGTGATACGTTGGATGTCATCGAGCGTGATTCCTTTTTCCTCGCGGGCCCTTTGAAGTACTTGACCGAGCTCAGACACAGCTGCCCCTCCTTAATTCATATCAAAATTATCAAAACCGCGATTATTGATCAGCTCGTAGGTAATTTCCTCCTCCGGATGGTGACGCAGCTCGATTATGTAGTGAAAATCAGAAAGCTCATACTCCGATTCCCTTACAAAAATATCCGGGTGCTCAATAATTTTTGCGGCCGGGAAATTCATGACCTCCCGCAGCAAGGTGTAGTGCTTCTCCGTGGAGCGGAGCGTCGACACGATGCCATCTATCAAATATACATGATCAGTTGACAGTTCATCAATGGCTAGAGAGCTTCTGACCGTTTGCCGCAGGAGAGTCGAAGAAATAAACGTCCAGCGCTTGTTTGCGGAAACGCTGGCCGCGATCATGGATTCTGTCTTGCCAACGCGGGGCATTCCTCGGATCCCGATCAATTGATGGCCTTCCTTTTTTAAAATTTCCGCCATGAAATCTACCAGAAGCCCCAACTCATCGCGGACGAAGCGAAACGTTTTCTTGTCTTCGCTGTCTCGCTCGATGTATCGACCGTGGCGCACTGCCAAACGATCCAGCATCGTCGGGGGACGCAGCCTCGTTATGGTTATGTTGTCCATTTTTTGAACAACGTTGCGCAAAACCTCAATTTTTTCGTCGTCATCCGTCAAGAGCAGCATGCCTCTTCGCATGGTATCGACACCATTGATGGTCACGATGTTGATGTTCAACATACCCAGAATAGAAGCGACGTCCCCCAATAGGCCGGGACGGTTGCGGGCAATTTCGTACTCCATGTACCATTCTTTGATTGCTTCCATAAACATTCCTCTCCGACTCCCAGAATTCTCTTCTTATGTAGTATATCACGTTCCCATCAATCGACAATCCGGGAAAAGAAAAATCCCCAAAATAGGGGATTTACAAGCTAATTGCCGCGGCCTACACTATCCGGATTTTGTACGAGCTTCACCATCAGCGAAGCCAACGCCTGCTGTTGCTGCTGGTCTCCAGCATCCCACAGCTGCTTGAGCAAACGCTCCTGGTCATTTTTCGGATCGACTTGCTGTGCCAGATAGCCGCCGATTTGGTACGCGACGTTTTCCAGCGTCTCGCTCTCCATGCCCGCCTGTTTCGCTTGCTCTACTCGCTCTCCGAGAAACTCTTTCCAGTCACGAAAATTTTCAAGAACCGACATGTAGAAATTCCCTCCTTAAGTACGTTGCGAACAGATTTGTTGCCCGCACAGAAGGTAGAATTCCACCATTTCACGGAAATTATGCAGCATCGCACGTATCTCGGTCAGGTGTACCATCCGCCGTTCGGGCTGATGATTTGGCCCGTGACATAGCCCGCTTCCCGTGTCAAGAGGAAACGGACGACAGCTGCCACCTCTGAAGCGTGACCCAGCCTCCCCGCCGGAATCTCTTCGGCGATCATCGCCACTTCCTCCGGGGAAAAGCGTTCCATCATGCCTCCCGAAATCGCTCCGGGCGCCACTGCATTTACCGTAATCCCGTTCGGAGCCAGCTCTTTTGCCAGCGCTTTGGTAAAGGTATTGACAGCTCCTTTGGTAAGCGAGTACAGCACTTCGCACGAGCCGCCCGTGATGCCCCAGATGGAGGAAATATTAACGATGCGGCCGTACCTCTCCCGAAGCATCGCCGGCAGCGCCCCCTGGCTGACCAAGAAAGCGGAACGGACATTGGCCGCGATCAGCTCGTCAAACTGCGCCACGCTGACATCGGAAAACAATCCGACGTGGTCGATGGAGGCGTTGTTGACGATCAGCAGCGGAGCGACCGGAAACTGAGCAAACATCCCGGCGACTTGACCGGGGTCCCTCAGGTCTGCCTGAATTTTTAAAGCGGGAACTCCGAGCTGCTGGCATAGCTGCAAGGTGCCATCCAGCTTGAGCTCGGACATGTGGTAATGCAAATAAAGCGGAACCCCCGCTTGAGCCAAACTCGAGGCGATTGCCTGCCCCAGCTCACCGGAAGCACCTGTCACCAACGCCCAAGGCGTTCTTTCATTCATTCAATTCACTACTCCTGTGGCGAAGCGGAGCGAACGATGGATACCGCCATCTGTTCGGCTGCAAAATGCTCTTTCATGCGTTTTTCCACGTCTTCGCGAGTAATCGACTCCAGCGTCGGCACTACAGCAAAGAGATCGTTCCCATTGAACTTGAAGCTGGTGAACTGGTTGGCGATAAATTCGACCGAGTTCAGCGAGCGAAGGAAATTTCCGATTTTTTTCCGCTTGGCCCGCTCAAAGTCGTCCGGATCGATGCCTTTTTGCTTCAATTGCTCGATCTCGTTTTGGATGGTCTCCACCAGTCGCTCAGGATCCGGGGTATCGCCGCCAAGGATCGTATACGCGTAATCCTGTTCGCTGCTGTAATCGAAATCAAAACTCTCGGTAATCAGCTCGCTGTCGTACAGCCTTTCGTAAATGGCGGAGCTGGTGCCGAACGCGATGTCCAATAACAGTTTAGTCTCCAGCTCTCGTTTTAACAAGGCTTCTTTCGTCAAGCCATGCTCGCGCTCCTTGATCCCGATCATGCACTTCGGCAGACCCACAGGCAATGCTGCCTCGATTTTTGGCTGTGCCGGTTCTGGCTGCTCTTCCGGAAACAGACGGGTAATTTGCGGTGCGGGTGGAAACTCTTTGGCAGACTGATTGTCGCGGATGAGCTTCATGACCGCTTCTGGCTCGAACGATCCGACGACCAGTAGGAGCATGTTTGCCGGGTGGTAAAAGGTTTCGTAGCACTGGTACAAATACTCTTTGGTGATATGAGAGATCGTTTCGATCGTACCTGCGATTTCGATGTTGATCGGGTAATCCTTGTACATAGCCTTGAGCAGATTCATGTAGACCTTCCAGTCCGGATTGTCGTCGTACATGGTGATCTCCTGGCCGATGATTCCCTTTTCCTTCTCCACGCTGGCGTCTGTGAAATATGGCTCTTGCACATAATCCAACAGCAAATTCAGATTGTCGTCCAGCTTCTCTGTGCAGGAAAACAGGTATGCTGTCCGGTTGAAACTCGTAAACGCGTTGCAGGATGCACCGTTTTTGCTGAACTCGTGCATGACGTCCCGGTCTTTTTTCTCGAACATCTTGTGCTCCAGAAAGTGCGCGATCCCGTCCGGCACGTTGATCTCTTTGCCATCCCTCGTTCGGAAATGGCTGTCGATCGAGCCGTAGCGTGTCGTGAAAACAGCATAGGTCTTGCTAAAGCCTTGCTTCGGCACTAAAAAAACCTGCAGGCCGTTCGCCAGTGTCTCCTGGTACACTGTTTCATTGACCTGTTCAAATTTGGTAGTCTGCATCGTCACGCCTCTCCCTTCTTGTCACGCAGCAAATAAATCGTATCGATCGCCACTTTTTCCGCCACTTTCTTGAGGTCTTCAATCGTAGCCGTTTCGATTCCCTTCAGCAATTCATCCAGCTGCCGCTTGCGTCCGCTGATCAGACCGTTGAATGTGAATTCGATCATGCCGCGGGCGCTGTCCAACAGTTCCCGGAACTGATTGGACAAGGTCGCTCTCGTCTGGCTCATTTCTTCGTCCGTGATCTCGCCCTTACGCATCGACTCCATTTGCTGCTTGATGATCTCGACCGCTTTCTGATAGTTGTTCACATCAATCCCCGACATGATCATCATGATCCCTTTGTGGCTCTCCAAGCGGGATACTGCATAATAGGCGAGACTTTGCTTTTCACGGACGTTGACAAACAGCTTGGAGTGCGGAAAGCCGCCCAGTACGCCATTGTAGACCAACAGGGCAGGATAATCGTCGTCCTTGTATGTGATATGCGTCCGGCAGCCAATGTTTAGCTTCGCCTGATTGACCTCCAGCCGATCGATCACTTCATTTTCCTTGTGTTCGTTCTTTGCGGTCTGGTCGATATTCAGCGATTCAGCCTGAGAGCGGTTCAGCGGAATATGCTTTGCAATCGCCTGCTCTACCGTCTTCTGATCCACGTCGCCCACTACGAACATGTGAATCGGATTTTTCGTGGTGAGTTCGGTGAAATGCCTGTACAGATCTTGTCCCGAGATGCCGGGCAGATCCTTCACTTTGCCTTGCACGAGCAAAGCAAACGGCTCCCCCTTGCACATTTCTTCCGTCACACGCTGATTGGCGTACTTCATCTTGTCGTCGATCAGGCTCTCGATCCGTTTGCGCAGCGTTTCCTTCTCTTGCGCCACATACTTCTCCACAAAGGCGCCGTTTTCCACACGCGGCCGCGCAAGCATATCGCCGACGAACTCGATGGCCTGCTCCAAAAGCGACTCTCCTTGCGACAAATACTTCTCGTTCGGCACCTCCATATAGATCTGGAGAATTTGCCTCTCGCCCTTCTTGGTCACATCCACATCAAAGATCGCCCCGTACAAAAAGTCGAGATGAGCGCGCAGTTGCTTCGTTTCGGGAAAGCGTGCGCTTGCCCGCTTCATGACCATGGCCAGCAAGGCTGTCTTCGTCACGGTCTCCTCGGAAAGCGGCTGTTCGATCATGGTCACGATCGTGGTCGTCTTGAATTTGCCAGTCGGCAGAATATGTACATTCATCCCATTGATCTGGGTACTTTGAAACGCGATTTCGGCTATGTTCGCACTCATCGTCCATTCTCCCTTCTCCAATCAGTTACTCTTCTCTATTGTAACCAATTGACAGGCCATCAAGCATGCGAAACTTCTCGCCGATGTGCTTTTCATAGCCAGGTGTTCGTCCGCTACCTGCATTTCCATCCCCAACAAAAAAAGGAGCGGGTTCGCTCCTTTTCAAAAGTCCATATAGTCCCACTCCGAACGATCTTCCCGAATTGCATCTTCCTCTACAAACCGGCCGCAATCCTCCGATAGGCAGAGCATGCCATCCAGCTGCTCATCGTGAAACGGTATACCGTGGTTGCCGCCGCAGTACGGGCAAATCCACATGCGAAGCCCTCCTCTAGGCAAAAAGATTTACTCTGCCTAGTTTGCCCCATTAGGAGAAAGGATTTTCCACCTTGTTTTGTTCCCAATAGCGCAAGTAGTAATACGGATCGGTAGCATTTCCGTTGTTGTTCAAGTAGAGCCCGAAATGAAGATGAGGCTCGAACATGCCGACGGTCCCCATGCCGCCATAGCCCGTATCACCGACAAATCCGATCAATTGTCCAGCTTTAATCACAGAACCGACTTGCAGACCGGGCACGTAAGCGCTCAAATGGGCGTAATACATCCGGTAACGCCCGTTCTCATCCGTGATGTTGATCCTCCAGCCGCCGTACGTATTCCAGCCGATCCGGTTGATAGTTCCATTCGACACCGAGTAGACAGGCGTGCCTTTTGGTGCCATGATATCGATTCCCTCATGGTTGCGGACGGATCCGTCGTTGCTTTCGGTCCATTCGCGGTCAGAGCCGTAGCTATCGCCGTATGGCTCGTACCAGCTCGCATCGGAAAAAGGAAAGTAGTACCTGTTTGTCAGCATCCGGCTGTCGCCAACCTCTTTGGAAAGAGGATGCTCTGCCGCCTTTGCTCCCTTCGGCAGAAACAGCAATTGCTGGGCAACCAGCTGGTCCGACGACAGGTAGTTGTTCTGCTTCAGCTCCTGGACAGTCGTGTCGTGTCGATTCGCAATTCCGCTCAATGTGTCACCTGACTGTACAACATACGGGTTGGATGCTTCCTGAACCACAGCCGCCCGGTCTTCCACCGGTTTGGTCTGAATGTGCGCCACACCAGACTGGTTGTCCCATGCGACAAGGTATCCCAATGATTCGCTGACAAAACGAATGGGCACAAGCGTCCGTCCATTTACAATACGTGCAGACACATCCAAAGAGACGCGTTTGCCATCTACAAAGGCTATTTGGCTGTCTATGAGCAAGACAATGCGTTTCCCTTTTTGGGTGACGGTCACCTGCTTGGCCGACGCTTCATACTCCACCTTCGCTCCCGTTGTCTCCGCAATGAAGCGGATCGGGACAAGCATCCGGCCATTTTGCCGCAAAGGTTGTACGTCAGTGGCGACTCCCTTCCCATCAATCACAAGTGAAATGACGGGACCGGGCTCTGCTGCAACCGCCTCCCTTGTCCCTGCGCCTGTGGCACCCAGCACCAGGCACAACAAAAAAACGCCTAGAACACCTGGCCACAGACGATTGCTGTTTTTATGTAAACAGCGGTTCATCTGAATCCCTCCCCGCACGAAATCTTCCATTGAAAATTATCGCACAGGGAAAGTCCGGCGTTCTAGACGCAAATTATGTCAACTAGCGAGAACCGGTTTCGTACGGTTTGCCGAGTGCTGCCGGAGCGTTGGAACGCCCTACGAAGCCTGCCATCACGAGAACGGTCAGGATATATGGCAGCATGTAGATAAACTCGGTTGGCACGTACTTCGTCAAACCAAAAATTTGGACCAGCGATTTGATCGACTGGGCTACACCAAAGAACAAGGCAGCTCCCATCGCACCCGCCGGATGCCATTTACCGAAAATCAAGGCCGCGATCGCGATAAACCCTTGTCCCGATACCGTGTTGTGAGAGAAGTTGCTTGTCGTGGTAAGCGAAATCGTCGCTCCGCCCCACGCCGCCAGCACGCCACTGATAGTGACAGCCAGATAGCGCATTTTTTTCACATTGATCCCTACCGTATCCGCCGCACGCGGATGTTCACCGACTGCCCGCAGGCGCAAACCAAACGGTGTCTTAAAGATCAAATACCAGGTAAGGAACACCATGATAAACGCCAGGTAGCTGGTCGGATACGCCTCGAAAATGGCGTGTCCCAGGAAAGGAATATCATGCAATCCAGGGATGCTCCACTTGGAGAACACACTGGTTAGTGTCGTGGTTTGTCCTGCGCCATTGAAAATGATCTTCGTCAAGTAGACAGACAGGCCGGCTGCCAGGAAGTTCAAAGCAACCCCGCTTACGGTCTGATCGGCCTTGAAGGTAATCGACGCCACTGCATGCGGCAAGGCGAAGATCGCACCCGCAATGCCGGCAGCGAGGAAACCGAGCCACGGCGCACCCGCTGCGAATGAATCTTGAAACGCGTACGTGATGACGGCTCCCGTAAATGCGCCGATGATCATCATGCCTTCCAGTGCGATGTTCACGACCCCGGAACGCTCCGAATAAAGTCCACCCAATGACGCAAAGATCAAGGCAGTGGAAAACACGATGGTATCATGAACGAGGTTGCTTATGATTAATCCCCAATCCATCAGTTTCCACCTTCCTTTTGCTTCTTCAAGATTGGTTTGATAAACACCTTCACAATGCCGTGCGCTGCCACGAAGAAAATAACCGAGGCGATTACGACGCGAATCAGTTCAACCGGAACGCCGGCCCCGAATTTCATACCGGCCGCACCGAACGTCAAAATACCGAACAGAATCGCACCGAGAATGACACCAAGCGGCGTATTGCCTCCGATCAACGCTACGGCAATGCCGTCAAAACCGTACCCTGGCTGGGCGGTCATGATAGCCTGGTAGTGGAATACCCCTAATACTTCGCTCGCACCGCCGATCCCCGCGAACATCCCGCCGATGAACATCGCTTTCACAACGTTGCGGTTTACGTTCATCCCGGCGTATTCGGAGGCGTGCGGGTTCAGACCTACGGCGCGCAGCTCGAAGCCGGACTTGGTTTTCCAGAGGATAACGTAAAAGAAGATAGCTGCAATCACGGCAATCAACGTGCCCCAGTGCAAACGGGCACTGTCAAACATCTCGGATAGCCATCCGATGGTGATCGAGGCAGAGTCATGAATCATTTCAGAACGCTGTTGGCCGGACGGTACGTAAAAGGCGTTCATGATCCAGTTGCCCAAATAGAGCGCTACCCAGTTTAGCATGATGCTCGTGATGACTTCGTTTACTCCCCGGGCCGCTTTCAAGTACCCCGCGATCGATCCCCACAGACCCCCGGCGATAGCGCCAGCGATTACTGCGAGCGGCGCATGGATGTAAGCTGGCAGATCAAACGAGACGCCAACGGCAGTAGACGCGATCATACCGGCGATGAATTGGCCTTCGGCACCGATGTTGAACAGACCAGTACGGAAAGCAAACGCCACGGCAAGACCCGTAAAAATGAGCGGAGTGATCTGGCGAATGGTCTCCCCAAAGTTGTACGCACTGCCAAATACCTTTTCAATCAGAGCCATGTACGCTTTGGCCGGGTTGAATCCGCCAGCCAGCATGGCAATCGCACCGGTCAAAAGCCCGAGGATGATCGCAACCAGCGGGACGAGAAACGACTCTTTTGTAAAAACGGCAATGACCCTATTCATCGTTTCCCCCTCCTTGCATCCGTTTTCCGCCAGACATCATCAGGCCCAATTCTTGTTCCGTCGTCTTCTTCGCATCGACGATGCCTACAATATGTCCTTCGTAAATGACGGCGATCCGGTCAGAGACGTTGATCACCTCGTCCAGCTCCAGCGAGAGCAATAGCACGGCTTTGCCTTTGTCGCGCTGTTCTATCAGACGTCGATGGATAAACTCGATCGCCCCTACGTCCAGGCCGCGTGTCGGCTGCGCCGCAATCAAGAGATCCGGATCCTTGTACACTTCACGGGCGATGATCGCCTTTTGCTGGTTCCCACCTGAAAGTGCGCGGGCAGGAGTATGAATGCTAGGAGTCCGCACGTCAAACTCTTCAATGAGCTTGGCCGCGTGCTTGTCAATGGCGCCATAATCAAGAAAACCGTTCTTGTTGAACGTCGGGTGGAAATACGTTTCCAATACCATGTTTTCACTCATGGTGAAATCGAGAACCAAGCCACGCTTATGACGGTCTTCCGGAATGTGCGACAAACCGGACTCCGAGATACTGCGCGGAGATTGATTCGTGATTTCTTTGCCATTCAGAAGAACACGGCCGCTTGTGGCTTTGCGCAGTCCTGTCAGCACTTCGATCAATTCGCTTTGACCGTTGCCATCGACTCCGGCGATCCCGAGAATTTCTCCCGCGCGAACTTCCAGACTGAGGTTGTCCAACGCGTTTACTCCTCGGTTCCCCAGCGCCGTCACGTTTTCTACCGACAGGATGGTGTCCTTTGGCGTCGACTCTTTTTTGTCGACGCGGAAATTGACTTCGCGTCCGACCATTTTCGCTGCCAAATCGTCAGGGTTCGTGTCCTTGACGAGAACGGAATCAATGACCTTTCCACGGCGGATGATCGTCACCGCATCGCAAACCGCCATGATCTCTTTCAGTTTGTGTGTGATCAGGATGATCGTCTTGCCTTCTTTGACCAGATTGTGCATGATCTCGATCAATTCGTTGATCTCTTGAGGAGTCAATACCGCTGTCGGCTCGTCGAAAATGAGGATATCCGCTCCGCGGTACAGCGTTTTCAAGATCTCAACGCGCTGCTGCATGCCCACTGAAATATCTTGAATCTTGGCCCGTGGATCCACTTTTAGCCCATACTGGTTGGACAGCTGCTCCACAGCCTTCTCCGCACTTCGAATATCTATCTTCAACCCGTTTTTCGGTTCGTTTCCGAGCACAATGTTTTCTGTTACCGTGAATGTTTCGACCAGCATAAAATGCTGATGCACCATGCCAATGCCAAGCTCATTTGCTTTATTGGGGTTCGTAATTTTAACCGGCGTTTCATTGATCAGAATTTCGCCCTCATCCGGTTGATAAAGGCCGAACAAAATATTCATGAGTGTAGACTTGCCTGCCCCGTTCTCACCGAGAAGGGCGTGAATTTCCCCTTTTTTCACGGACAGCGTGATGCTGTCGTTCGCGATGATCCCTGGGAAACGTTTGGTAATTCCTCGCATTTCAACAACATTCTTTACCGGATTCAACCATGTTCCCCCCGTTTTTGTGGGTCTTGTTTGAAGGTAAAGAACAAGGCTAGTTGCTCGAACTAGCCTTGTCCGTTTGCAGCTTCAATGTAATTATTTTTCAGGTACAGTGATTTCGCCTTTGATGATTTTTTGCTTGTATTCGTCAACCACTTTCAATACGTCTTCCGGAACGTTTTTGTTGGAAGTGGAAGCAAGGCCTACACCGTCTTCAGCAAGACCCAGACGTACGATTTTACCGCCTTCGAACTTGCCGTTGATCACGTCTTTGGAAACACGAACAACTGCTTCATCTACGCGTTTTACCATGGAAGTCAGGGTGATGTCATCGCCGAATGTCAGGGATTGGTCTTTGTCAACACCGATTACCCAAACGTTTTGGCCTTTTGCCTTGCGGTTTTTCGCTTCGTTGAACACGCCGTCGCCAGTTTGACCGGATGCGTGGAAAATGATGTCCGCACCTTGGTCGTACATGGAGGAAGCGGTCGATTTACCTGCGTCCGGCTTGTCGAATGCACCGGTGTAAACTTTGAAGACTTCGACGCTTGGATCTACTGCTTTCACACCAGCTTCAAAGCCCAATTCAAAGCGCTTGATTACCGGGATTTCCACGCCGCCGACGAAACCGACTTTTTTCGTTTTGGTCATTTTCGCTGCAACGACACCAGCGAGGAAAGAGCCTTCTTGCTCTTTGAAAAGAACGGATTCTACGTTTGGTGCGTCCACTTCAGCGTCAATGATCGCCAGTTTGGCATCTTTGTTTTCGTCCGCTACTTTTTTCAGGTGGTCTCCCATCAGGAATCCGATACCCCAAGTCAGGTCCCATTTGTCTTTCACGAACTGGGTCAAGTTTGGAACGTAATCGGCATCACTGGTAGATTGCAGATAGTTTACGTTTTCTTTCGGGAGATTCATTTCGGTTTGCAGTTTTTGCAGACCTTCCCAAGCACTTTGGTTGAAGGAGTTGTCGTTTACCCCGCCAACGTCCGTAACCATACCGATACGTACAGTTGGTGCCGCGCCGCCGGATGCGCCGCCTGTTGCTCCGCCTTGACCAGCTTGGCCTTGAGGTTGTGCTTCTGGTTTGCTACCACATCCTGCCAGTACGAGCGACAGGCTGAGAGTTGCCACAGACAGCACGGAAAGAACTTTCTTCATCTGAGAATACCCCCTGTTTTTCGTTGAATGAAATTGTTGAGTGAGGTTGCCCCCACTGTTTACAACCGTCTCCGCACAACGTGAAAGTGAATTTTGTCTGACCGAAAGTAATTATGGGAGTAAAGCACAGGCCTTTCACTTTCATCGTAGTGAATCTGTTTGAGCAAGAGAATGGGAGTAGACTTGTCGCATTGCAGCAGATTGGAAACCTTTTCATTGTACCCCATTGGAACAATGTCGGTAACCGCATAGGCAATCCGCAGCCCGATCACACTCTCGAGCCATTTAAAGATGGACTCTCCTACCGCAGTATAGCCTTCCGGAACCAGGTGAGCGGGAATTCGGTCCACACAATAGACAACAGGCTCTCCGTCCGCCGTTCGAATGCGTTCCACAATCAATACGCCTTCGCCCGGATTCAAGGACAGCCTCTTTCGCTCCTCGTCAGCGGACTCCCCAAAGGAAGTTTCCAATATCATGGTGCCTGCCGAGTAGCCTTGGCGCTCAATTGCATCCGTCACACTAAAGAGTTCCCCAATTCCCCCTGAAAAAACAGGTTTTGAATTGATAAAAGTCCCTACGCCGTGTCGGCGAATGACAATTTTCTCTTCCTCCAAAAGACGGAGCGCCTCTCGAAGTGTCGCTCTGCTGATGCCTAACTGTTTTGAAAGTTCGGCTTCGGAAGGAAGTCGCTCCCCCGGACGCAGCTGACCTGATTCGATATCCCCCTTGATCTTGTCCATGACCAAGAGACAAAGCGATCGAACATTCCCTTTGATGCTCATGTCATTCACTCCTGCTGTCCAGTAGCCATCCCAACAGGTAGGACGTCAGACCTCTAATTCATATGGGAAACGATACAACAATTTCCTCAATCTCGTAAAGATTTTAACCTAGGGGCGGAGATCATGCAAGCCAAATCTTTTCGAATTCCCCGCAGGAGAAGTGAAAAAAGCCGCACGACTCTACGCCCACTTCGGAAGAAATCTCGTTACGCTTTTTTGATCAAGAAATATTGCTTTCAATGGAAGGTCTGGGAATTCGCACTTCTCGCGGTTTGCTTCCTTCATACGGGCCCACGACTCCCTGAGCCTCCATCATGTCGATCAGTCTCGCTGCCCTCGTGTACCCTACCCGCAAGCGACGCTGCAAGAGGGAAGCGGACGCGGTCTGGGCCTCGGAGACGATCTGGACAGCCTGTTCATACAGCTCGTCATCGACGACCGGTTGCTGTTCGTCCTGCACGTCACCCGGAATCATCTCTTCGTTGTAGCGGGCTTCCTGCTGTTCTTTCACGAAGCGGACCACTTCTTCCACTTCCTTGTCGGAGACGAAAGCCCCCTGGACACGGATCGGCTTGGATGCGCCCATCGGCAGCGACAGCATGTCCCCTCTCCCCAGCAGCTTTTCCGCGCCCCCCATGTCCAGAATCGTGCGAGAATCCGCCATGGAAGAAACGCCGAATGCGATGCGGGAAGGAATGTTTGCTTTGATCACGCCGGTGATGACATCGACAGAAGGGCGCTGCGTCGCGATGATCAAATGGATCCCGGATGCCCGGGCCATCTGCGCGAGACGGCAAATCGCATCCTCGACCTCGCCCGGCGCCACCATCATCAAATCAGCCAGCTCATCCACGATGACGACGATGTAAGGCAAAGGCGGTCCTTCGACCTGGGCGTTGTACATCTCAATATTGCGGCTTCCTGTCTTCGCGAACAGATTGTACCTGCGCTCCATTTCCGCCACGACCTTTTTCAAGGCGACGGAAGCGCGCCGCGGATCAGTTACCACCGGCGCCAGCAAGTGCGGGATTCCATTGTAAACGTTCAGCTCCACCATCTTCGGGTCCACCATCATGAGCTTCACTTCGTCCGGCCTCGCCTTGAACAGGATACTCATGATCAGGCCGTTGATGCAGACCGATTTTCCGCTGCCTGTCGCTCCTGCCACCAGAAGATGGGGCATTTTCGTCAAATCCGCCACGATCGGTTCACCGGAAATGTCTCGGCCAAGTGCGACGGTCAGCTTGCCGGGTGCATCCTGGTATTGAGGTGACTCCAATACCTCGCGCAAAGAGACGACCGCGACCTCCGAATTTGGCACCTCGATTCCGATTGCCGATTTGCCGGGAATCGGTGCTTCGATGCGGATGTCTTTGGCTGCGAGCGCCAAGGCCAGGTCGTCCGTCAGACTGACGATCCTGCTGACCTTCACCCCGGTGGCGGGCTGGACTTCATAGCGGGTTACTGCAGGTCCGCGATGCACTTCTGACACTGTCGCGTTGACCCCAAAGCTCTTTAACGTCTGGACGAGCTTATTTGCGTTGGAGGTGTGATCCACGTCTTTCCCCGCGCCGGTCGAACGGGGACGGGACAGCATGTGCAGGCTCGGCAGCTCGTACGGCGCCGCCGGCAGGGCCTCATCCGTCTCAATCGTTCCGAAAATCTCTTCTTCTCCTTCCAGGGAAAACGTGATCTCCTGTCCAGCTGACTGGCTTGTGCCAACCCGATTCGTCTTCATCGGTGCCGCTTCTTCCTCTTCCATCGCAATTCGGTCTGTAAAATCGCGGATGACGGGAGCGATTGTCGGTTCCTGCACGGGTTCCGCTGCGAGAGCATCTTGTCCAACGCCACCGCTATATCCGTCGTCGTGAATGATGGGCACGACCACTGCCGCGTCAGCTTCGGCAGCCTGCTTCGCTTTGCGCGCTTCTCTGGCTTCCTTTGCTTCCTGCTTGCGTTTGTCGCTCTCCTCCTGCAAAAGTTGGACGGAATCCTTTACCGTTTCCTTCGCCCTACCGTACACATGGGCAGCCTTATCCCGCAGGAACATCAGAATGTTCACATAGGAAAGATTGAACAGGAACATGATTCCGACAAGGAACAAGAAGACAATCATGATCCCGGTACCGATGGTTCCCACCAGACCGTTGCAAATCGCGAACACAATGGCTCCGAGCATGCCCCCGCCGACTCCGGTCGTCGAAACTTTTTGGCTGTGATCGAGCCATAGCCTGTCCCACGTCACACGAAGGATGCTTTGCTCCGCAAATTTGCCGTCAGCTGTGACTTGCTTGTACAAAATCAGGTGATCCCATGTAAACACCGCTACAGCGATGAGTACGATACCGAGCACCCGATACGTCAGCCGGGGTGGTTTTCTCGTAAACATCATGTGAACCGCCATCCCGATCAGCAGCACGGGAATGACAAAGTCCCAGGAACCGGCGATGAATCGGAACAAAAAGGCCAGGATGTTTTTTCCCAGCCAGCCGCTCTCCAGAAGTCCGATCAATGATAGGACGATGATGATCAGCCCGAGCAGCTCTATTTTGACAACCGAGGCCAATGCCGCTTGGGACGATTCTCTTTTTCTTCTACTCAGATGGCACGCCTCCTTTTGCCTGTTTTTGTTATGTACCACCAATGGTAAAAAGGCAGCCGTCCGCTGTTCGGCTGCTGTTCGTACACATTTAGTATAACACAGGAAAATCATAGAAATACAGGACTTCTTGCTCGTTTCACTCTGGCCCAAAGCGTACGATTTGGCCGGGAGCATAATGAGGATTCAAGTAGTCTTGGGGGTCTGGACTGATAAGCCGGACGATCCGTCCTTCAAATGCTCCTGTCTGCTCCAGGAGCATGGTGGCATGCCCGAGACTCACTTCCTTCAGCTCTTGTTTTACCACCGCATCCATATTGGCGAACACGGTGTCTGCCGGCATGACCGAATACAGGATCATTGCAGCACCTCTTCTTTGCTTGCGCGGGCTTTTTCGATCAGCTCGTTCAGTTTTCTCAATGCCTTGCCCAGCCCGCCGACCTCGTCGATCAAGCCGTACTTGACGGCATCCGCCCCGATGACGTTTGTACCGATGTCCCGCGTCAGCTCTCCGGTCCGCGTCATCAATTCGCGGAATTGCTGCTCGGATATTTTGGAATGGCGGGCGATAAAGCTGACGACACGATCCTGCATCTTGTCCAGATACTCGAACGTTTGCGGCACACTGATGACCAGACCCGTCAAGCGGATCGGATGAATGGTCATCGTAGCGGTTTCCGCGATGAAGGAGTAGGTTCCCGCAACCGCGATCGGGACGCCGATGCTGTGCCCTCCGCCCAGTACCAAGGTGACGACCGGCTTGGAGAGAGAAGAAACCATCTCCGCGATCGCCAAGCCCGCTTCGACATCTCCGCCCACCGTATTCAGAATCACGAGTACGCCTTCGATTTTGTTATTCTGCTCGGCCGCGACCAGCTGCGGGATGAGATGCTCGTACTTGGTCGTCTTGTTTTGCGGCGGCAATTGGATATGGCCTTCTACCTGCCCGATGATGCTCATACAATAAATATTGCTTTCCAGCTGCGGAACGTTGGTCTGTCCTAGCTGCGTGATGGAATCCAGCAGTTTTTTCTTCGGATCTTCAGGCCCGGGCGCTTCTCCCGGCGGGGCTACATTCGGTTCTTGCTCTTGAACCGGTGTTTGCTGCGGAGAATGTTGCTTGTTCGTGGTGATACCTGCAAAAGGTGGCCGATTCAAATAATCGGTGAATTGTTGCTTCGACATGAATGATCCTCCCTTTCTTTCCTCCGTTAGTATGGATAGGGGGAGGCAAAATCATGCACGGCTTCCAATTGACGAAAAAAGCCGGAATCCCGCTGAAACGAGATTTCCGGCTTTTTGAGAGCATCGCCTTAGACTTCCATGATAATCGGAAGAATCATTGGGCGGCGACGTGTCTGCTCATACAGATAACGCCCCAATGCTTCCTTGACATTGTTTTTGAGCGACGACCATTCATTTACGTTTTCTTCCATGCATTTGACAAGTGTTTGGGTGACGATGCGATTGGCCTCGTCCAGCAATTCCTCGGATTCGCGAACGTAAACGAATCCGCGTGAAATGATGTCTGGTCCGGACAAAATCGTGCCGTTTTGTTTGCTGAGTGTAACAACAACTACCAGAATTCCATCTTGGGACAGTAATTTGCGGTCTCTGAGTACGATATTCCCTACATCGCCGACACCCAAACCATCAATCAGGACATTTCCTGCGTGAACCTTTGGACCATAACGGGCCCTGCCACCGGAGAGTTCCACCGTGTCGCCGTTATCCAGCAAGAAGATGTTTTCTTCCGGTATTCCGACCTGCTGCGCCAAAAGCGAATGGGTCTTCAACATACGGTATTCACCGTGAATCGGGATGAAGAATTTCGGCTTCATCAAGTTGAGCATCAAGCGAAGTTCTTCTTGACTGCCATGACCGGATACGTGGACGGTTCCGTTTGGTCCATGACCGCCATAGATGACTTCGGCGCCGATGCGAGATAGCTGGTCGATCGTCCGTGCCACGTATTTCTCGTTCCCTGGAATGGGAGTGGCAGCGATGATCACCGTGTCTCCTGGAAGGATGTCAATTTTCCGATGGGCGGATCGGGCCATACGAGTGAGAGCGGACATAGGCTCTCCTTGGCTTCCAGTAGACAGAATAACCACTTGTTCAGCAGGCAGCTTGTTGATTTCATCGGTTTCAACAATCAATCCGTCAGGTACGAGTAAATAGCCCAACTCTCTGCTGATGTTGATGACGTTTTGCATGCTTCTTCCAACAACCGCCAGTTTCCGGTTGAATTGTGCTGCTGCATCCAGAACTTGCTGGATACGATGAACGTTGGATGCAAATGTGGAGACGATAATGCGGCCGCTGGATTTGCTAAACACGTCCTTGATCGCGATCCCCACGGAACGCTCGGAACCGGTAAAGCCCGGGCGCTCAGAATTGGTGCTGTCCGAGAGAAGGCACAGTACGCCACGATCCCCGATCATTGCCATTTTCGCAAGATCAGCTCTTTGGTCGTTGACCGGTGTCTGATCAAACTTGAAGTCCCCCGTGTGGACGATGTACCCTTCCGGCGTTTCCAGGCATACCCCGACACTGTCCGGGATGCTGTGGTTGACTCGGAAAAAGGTCGCTTTGATCTTGCCGAGGACAATCTCCGATTCGCTGTTGATCAAAACGCGTTTGGTATCACTTAGGATACCCGCTTCTTTCAATTTTGCATCAATCAGTCCAAGGGTGAGCTTGGTCGCATAGACAGGCACATTCAGGTGCTTCAGGACATAGCTGAGGCCACCGATATGGTCTTCGTGTCCGTGCGTGACGATGATGCCCCGTACCTTGTCGCGATTCTCCTCGAGGTAAGTGATATCCGGAATGACCATATCAATTCCCAGCATTTCCTCTTCCGGGAATTTCAATCCGGCATCAATCACGACGATGTCGTCCTCGCTTTGTACCACGTACATGTTTTTCCCAATTTCGCCGACTCCGCCCAGGGCGAAAATGAGAACAGAGTGATTCGACTTTGCCAAACGTGTAACCTCCTATATTTAGTTGTCATGTCCACTCAATTAAACCGCCCCAAATCACTTGTTATCATTATACCCGAAGTGAAAACATGAACACAAGGAAAAAGAGCCTTTCCCGAAGGAAGGGCTCTTTTTATTTGCTTCTGCTAAACAAGGAGCGAATGGACAAACGCCTTCTCCTGTTCATTCAGTTCAAACAGGGGCAGACGAACGCCGCCGACCGCCACGCCGAGCTTTTCCAGCGCGACCTTGGTCGGTCCTGGACTCGGGTAGGCGAACAATCCTTCAAACACAGGCATCAGCTTTCGATGCAATCGGGCAGCGGATAGGTGATCGCCTGCGAAGAAGGAATCGATCATCTCCGTCATGGGGCAGCCAACCACATGGCTTGCCACGCTGACGATTCCAACGCCTCCGATGGAGAGGATCGGCAGGGTCAAGCTGTCGTCTCCACTGTATAGTTCGAAACCTTCGGGGGCATGCTCGATGATCTTCGCCATTTGCGACAAATTGCCCGAGGCTTCCTTGATGCAGACGACGTTCGGCAATTGAGCGAGACGAAGCGTGGTTTCCGCCGTCATGTTCACGGCCGTCCTGCCAGGCACGTTGTACAGCATGACCGGCAAATCGGTTGCTTCCGCCACGGTCTTGAAGTGAGCGAACAGCCCTTCCTGCGATGGACGGCTGTAGTACGGTGCCACTACCATGACAGCGTCAACCCCTAGCGCTTGAACGGCCTGGGTGAACTCCACAGTAGACGCTGTATCGTTGCTGCCCGTCCCTGCAATCAAGTGGCATTTGCCTTTGGCATAGGCCACGGTGTGCTTAAATAGCTCCAGCTTTTCACTGCGGGACAAGGTCGGCGACTCTCCCGTGGTCCCGCTGACTACGATGGCTTCGGTGCCAGTCGCAAGCAAATGGTCGATGAGGCGCTCCGTTTTCTCGAAGTCGATCTCCAGGTGTTCATTAAACGGGGTTACCATTGCAGTAACCAGCCGGCCAAAACGTGCCACTGCCTTTCCAACTCCTCTATTCGTGATCAGTCAACTCTGACAAGCTGTCTGGCTGAGTTTACATATGATGGGCATGCAGATTGAACTGCTGGTGAAGAGCGCGGACGGCTCTGACCATATCACTCTCGTGCACGAGCACCCAAATCGTCGTATGGGAGTCCGCTGATTGAAGGATTTGAATATCCTCCTGCGTCAGGGCCTCCACGATTTGCGCCATGACACCGGGTACACCGGTCATGCCTGCCCCGATCACAGACACTTTCGCGCAATGCGGCAGGAGCTGCGGTTCGTAGCCCATCTCCGTAAGCAATCTGGCCGCTTTTTCTCCCATTTCGTCGTGAACCGTATAGGCCACTCCCAATGGATTGACGTTGATAAAGTCAACGCTGATATTGTTTGTCGCCATGGCTTTGAATACCTGCAGCTGAGTATCGTAATGTCCTTCCCGGTTTGCCACTTTCACTTGCGTAATATTGGGTACGTGTGCGATGCCCATGACGACCCGGTCGTGAACAGTATAACCCAACTTCCCGATTTCCAGCATCGTCGTGACAAGTGTCCCGGGGTCGTCCGAAAACGTAGAGCGGACGCGAATCGGCACATTCGCCTGCATCGCGATTTCTACTGCCCGCGGATGAATCACTTTGGCACCCAGATGAGCCATGTTGCAAATCTCCGTGTAGGTCACCATGGCTAGCGGCTGCGCTTCTTCCACGATGCGCGGGTCCGCTGTCATGATGCCCTCGACATCCGTAAAGATGTCTACCATTTCCGCGTTTAACGCGACGCCCAATGCAGTAGCGGTCGTATCGCTTCCTCCGCGTCCCAGCGTGGTAATTTCCCAGTCCGCCGTCCTTCCCTGAAAACCGGGTACGATCACGACACTGCCCGCCTCCAGTTCTTTGTGGATGCGAGCAGGATCGATCGAAAGAATTTGGGCGTTGGTAAAGTCGTCGCTGGTTACGATATTTGCTTGACCGCCAGTGAGAATGGTCGCTTTGATCCCTCTCACATTCAACATGCTGCACATAATCGTCGCCGAGATGATTTCACCCGTGTGCATTAACAAATCCATTTCCCGACTCGGCAGTTGGTTCCCATTATTCCGAATCAGCTGCAAAAGTGTATCGGTTGCATAGGGATCGCCTTTCCGTCCCATCGCCGATACGACAACGACGAGAGCGTAGCCTTCGTCGATCGCTTTTTTCATATGGTAGATTGCCCGGATCCGGCAATCTTCCGTCGTCAAGGAAGAACCACCGAACTTTTGGACGAGAATCTTCACAAACCTCTCCCCTATGCTCTTGCTTTGATGAGTTCTTCAGCGATTTGCACCGTATTCCAAGCCGCGCCTTTGAGAAGGTTGTCAGATACGATCCACATATGCAGCCCGCGAGGATGATGGAGGTCACGACGCACACGGCCAACAAATACATCCAGTTTGCCCGCAGCATCCGTAGCAAGCGGATAGCGCTGCTCTTCCGGTACGTCTGCGAGCACGATCCCTGGAGCTTTTTCCAGCAGCGACTTCACTTCTTCCAGATCGAAGTCTTGCTTCAGCTCCACGTAGACGGATTCGCTGTGGCCGTAGACGACCGGAATGCGCACGCATGTAGCAGACACCAACACTGTGTCATCACCGAAGATTTTTTTGGTTTCGTTCACCATTTTCATTTCTTCATACGTAAAGCCGTTATCCGTAAATACGTCGATTTGCGGAATGGCATTAAAGGCAATCTGATGGTGAACCGGCAGTTTTCCCACCGGAAGCACGTTGCACTCCGGCTCTTTTCCGTCCAGTACATCGCGGCTTTGGCCAAGAAGCTCATTGATGGCCGATTGCCCGGCACCGGACACGGCTTGGTAAGTAGATACGATGATACGGTCTATGCCGAAACGATCATACAAGGGTTTCAGAGCGGCTACCATCTGGATCGTCGAGCAGTTCGGATTCGCAATGATTCCTTTGTTTTCGAGCGCGGCTTCCATGTTTACTTCCGGAACGACCAGCGGAACTTCCGGATCCATCCGGTATGCGCTGGTATTGTCAATCACGACAGCGCCGTGGCGAACAGCGTGGGGAGCCAGTTCCTTGCTCACAGATCCACCCGCGCTGAACAGTGCGAAGTCAATCCCGGCAAAGCTCTCCGGCGTCGCTTCTTCCAGAACAATTTCCTGCCCCTTGAAGGTCACTGTCTTGCCTGCAGAGCGTCCGGAAGCAAGCAGCTTCAGCGTCTTGATCGGAAAATTGCGCTCTTCCAAAAGTCGAATCATCTGTTGTCCGACTGCGCCCGTTGCACCTACGACTGCAACATTGTAAGTCAGTTGGTTAGCCATCTCTTACTCTCCTCCTAATCGCGAAAAAACAAGTTGGTTGATTGTTGTTTTTCTGTCGTGTCTTAATAGTTGAATCTTTCGATGAGCAAGGGTTGCAATTGTCGACCTTCCAAGGCAGCTTCGCACGTCTCCAAAAGTAAGTCCATGCGGGCGACAAGCGAATTCGGTTTTTTATCCGGGGCGTCCTGGCCAAAAGGTACGAAATAGATGTTTTTCGCAGCCAACAGCTTGGCAATATTGGCCGCATTTAATCCCAGACCATCATTGGTGGAAATCGCAACGACAAGCGGACGCAGATTGCGCATCGTCGCTTTGGCAGCCATCAGCACGGCGCTGTCCGTAATGGCATTGGCCAAACGGCTCGTCGTACTGCCGGTGCAAGGAGCGATGAGCATGACGTCCAGGAGCTTGGAAGGACCTAATGGCTCCGCTTGGGGAATCGTCGAGATCAACTCTTCACCTGTCAGCTCCTTGATCTGCTCCTGCCAGCTTAAAGAGGTGCCGAATCGGGTATCTGTCGTCATCACCGTATTGGAGACGATCGGGACCACGCGTGCCCCGGCATCCACAAATCTCTTGATTTGCGGCATGGTTTCCTCAAACGTGCAGTGCGATCCAGATAAACCAAAACCGATGGTCTTCCCTTGTAGTTTGCTCATGTTGACTCCTCCCTGGGTTTCGTTTGCTCCGCAATGAGACGAGACAAAGTTTTTGCGAGAATTTGTCCTGCGGTTTTCGGTGCAACGATTCCAGGCAGTCCAGGAGCGAGAAGCGCTTTGATGCCTCGTCTTTCGGCGTAGCGGAAATCGGTTCCGCCCGGCTTGGAAGCCAGGTCGAGAATGAACGCCGACTGGGGCATTTGGGCGATAACTTCTGCTGTGAGCAATAATTGCGGGACGGTATTAAAAATGAAATCAGCATTTGTCACCTGTTGCCTCAGTTCGCTTATATGGAAGGGAGTCATTCCCATCTCATAAATGCGTGCCAAGTGTTCCTGACGCCGAGCCCCCACTCTGACGCGCGCTCCCAGCGCATGCAGCCCCCGAGCCATGGACAAACCAGTCCTGCCAAGTCCCAACACGATTGACTGCGAGCCGTGAATCGTGATATCCGTGTTTTGAATCGCCATCATCAGTGCCCCTTCCACAGTGGGAATGGAGTTGTAGATGGCAACCTCATCACGCTCCAGCAGTTCCACAAGCGGAATCTGCTGGGGACTGACCAACCTCTTCAAGTACGGTTTTGCCATACCCGTATATACGACGCAGTGCTTTGGCAAGCTGGCCACGTGCTCTTCTTGCAGCTGCAATTGCTTGGAACAAAAAATGCTTTCCACGAAGCCTTGATCATCTGTCCCAACGATCGGAAGGATGAGGGCGTCCACGTCTTTCAACACATCGCATGTTAATGGTTTCTTCGTTGCCCCTGTGAAATTGCTTTCCAGGTTGTCGAAGCCAACTAACGTGACGCTGGCATCCAGTTGTATGCAACGCTTGATGACTTCCAACTGGCGAGCGTCACCGCCGATGAAGGCAACATGTATGCCCGTTAGCATGCTGCGTTCCCCTTTCCACACATTTTACTGCATTAAATGATCGAAACGCAAAGGTTTTTCCATGTGAAAAAGTTGACGAAAAACGATGCGGTCTACCCCCATCCTATTCTCTTGCCTCAGGTTAGGTGACAGTGGTGCCTACTTTTGGGAAGCTTGTATTTCCGGCGATTTTAGCTGGATAATGATCATGTCCGGACCGATTTTCACGATCGAATTCCACGGGATAACAATATCATCCCGTTTCTTGCCAAATCCCAAAAAGCTCCCGCCCGGCAAGATAATCGACTGGATTTGTCCATCGTCCGGATTGATGACAAGATCGGAATCGCTGATCACGCCCATCTTTTCCCCCGTATCAAGCCCAATGATTTCTTTCCCTCCCAAATCGCTAAGACGCATGCGCGTTTCCCCCTTTGTCCCGATTACTTGTTGATATACGCAAAAAAACCCGGCCTATGCCGGGTTTTTCGGGGAAACGGGCTTCCTACAGAAGAATGTCGTTTTTCACGTTGTCAGGGAACCCTTCCAGCGGACTGACCATCGCGAGAGCCAGCTTGGAGCGGAACAGCTCTTGCGCCACCGCCAGTACGGAATCATGCGACACCCTATCGATCTTCGCCAAAATTTCATCGAGACTGAGGTGACGCCCTAACAGAAGTTCGTTCTTGCCGAGGCGACTCATGCGGCTGTTCGTACTCTCCAGGCTGAGCATCAGGCTCCCTTTCAGCTGCTCTTTGCCCTTGACGAGTTCCTTTTCAGTGATGCCGTGATCGGCCACATCCCGCAGGACATGAGTCACGATATCAAACACCTGACTGACTTGCTCCGGAGCCGTGCCGGTGTAGACGGTGAATGTGCCGGCTTCCTTGTAGGACGAATGGTAGGAGTATACGGAGTAAGCCAGGCCGCGCTCTTCGCGGATTTCCTGGAAAAGCCGCGAGCTCATGCTCCCGCCGAGTACGTTGTTCAAAAGGATCAAGGAGTAGACATCCTCATGTCCGACCTGGAAGCCCGGCAGCGAGATGCACAGATGCGCCTGTTCCGTCTTCTTGTGCTGGGCCAGGACGTCTGAAGCGAAATCCGGCGTCGTCAAGACTGGCAAGTGAGCCGTGCGCTGGAACGCAGAAAAGCGTGTTTTGATGTCTTCAATCAAGCTGTCATCAAAATTGCCCGCAACCGTAACCACCGTGTTCGTCGGCAAATAATGCTGGTCCACATAGCGGACCAAATCGTCGCGTTTCAGGCTGCGGAGCACCTCTTCCGTGCCCAGAATCGGAGAGCCGAGCGGGTGGGAGCCGTAAGAGGCACGCGCAATCAGATCGTGAACCAGATCATCCGGAGTATCCTCGTACATGCTGATTTCTTCGATGACGACGTTCTTTTCCTTTTCCAGCTCATCCGCATCAAACACGGAGTTGAAGTACATATCCGACAGCACGTCCAAAGCGATCGGCACGTGCTGATCGAGCACTCTCGCATAGTAGCAGGTGTACTCTTTGGATGTAAAAGCGTTCACATTTCCGCCGATTTCATCAAAAGTCTCCGCGATTGCTTTGGCCGAACGCGTAGACGTTCCTTTGAAGAACATATGCTCCAAAAAATGGGAAATCCCGTTATTGAGATCGTTTTCGTATTTCGAACCGGTCCCTACCCAGATGCCAAGCGCAACGGAACGAACCGACGGAATCTTTTCCGTCACGATTCTCAGACCGTTCTCACACGTATGACGTTGTATCACACTAATCCTCCTCGGTTGATCATCTGTCTCTCTCCACTATCTACGGGGAAAATCTTGTAAACACGTCTAACTATAACAAACTTCCTTGGTCTCCACAACAAAGGAAGACGTTTCTCAGCGCGTCAAGCGGCTGGTGGAGATCACTTCCGATACCGTCGTAGGCTTCAGTCCTTTTTGCTCGGCCAAGGTCAGCAGCTGGTCGAGTGCCGCCTCCGATGCCGCCGTCGGGTGCATCAGCACCAGCACGCCATTGCCCATCAGCCTGCTGATTTTTCGCACCACCCAGCTCGAGGAAGGCTTTTGCCAATCCACGGTGTCAGCCGACCACATGATTGTCTTCATTTGAAACGGAGAATGAGCGATCTGTACCACCCGTTGATTGAACGATCCGGATGGCGGGGCAAACAGCGTGGGTCTGACCCCGAGTGTTTTTTCTATGACCTCCTGCGTCTTGCCGATCTCTTGCTGGATACTCTGCACACCGAGCGTCTTCATATCCGGATGGGAATAGGCGTGGTTGCCAATCTCGTGCCCGCGGGCTGCGATCTTTTTGGCTTCCTCCGGGTAGCGCTTCACCCATGAGCCATCCAGAAAAAAGGTTGTCTTCACACCGTGCTTGTCAAGCGTGTCGAGCATCGAATCCAAATACTCGTTGCCCCAGGCAACATTGATCATAAAGGAGATCGCAGGTTTTTTCGGATTGCCGCGGTAGATAGGCAAAGGCCCCAGCTTTTCCAGCGACACGGCTGGAGGAATATCTTTGAAGACCAGCAGATCCGGACCTTCCTTTCCGGCAGCGAGCATTTTGTCGATCGATGCCTCTACGTCTACAATACGCCCGTCGTAGCCAGGAATTGCCGATTTCCAGCTTTTATCGTACACGGTGTCGATCGGCAGCTCCTCCTTTCCTTCTTTCCATTGCTCGATCAACCCGCGCAGTCGCTCCCTCTCATCCACGCGCCCTTCTGCCGTAATCGCTTGGTGTTTCTTTAAGACGTCTATGTAGAGGTGAATGGGCTGATAGTTCAGCACGAGCATGAACAGCACCGCACAACTGATCGTAAACCAAAGTCTCCTCTTGGATCCTGCCATTGGAGCAGCCCCTCCCGAACGTACAAGTCTCTCTTTGTCCAATGTATGATTCGGGAAAAAAACTTAGACGAAAAAAGAAAAAAGCTTCCGTACGCGAATTTCTTCGAGTGACGAAGCCTTTTGCTTGTTCGTTTATTCCGCTGTGGCAGGCGCAGAGCTCGCTTGCTGTGCAGCGGCCTGTTCCTTCAAGACAGCTTTGCGGGAGAGGTTGATGCGACCTTGATCGTCGATCTCCGTTACCTTGACCTGCACCTTATCGCCAACCGAGACGACATCCTCCGTCTTGGCTACGCGCTCTTCTGCGAGTTGTGAGATATGGCAAAGTCCTTCCTTGCCTGCAAACAGTTCGATGAACGCACCGTATTTCTCCACGCGCTTGACGGTTCCCAAATACGTTTGACCGACAGCAACCTCGCGCACGAGATCCTCGATGATTTGCTTGGCACGCAGGTTGGCCTCGTGATTGATCGAAGCGATGAAGACGCGGCCGTCTTGCTCGATGTCGATCTTGACGCCGGTCTCTTCGATGATCTTGTTGATCACACGACCTTGTGGACCGATGACGTCGCGGATCTTTTCCGGATTGATGGTCATGGTCATGATCTTCGGTGCGTAAGGAGACAGTTGTTCGCGCGGTTCGGAAATCGTGCCCATCATATGCTTCAGGATGTGCAGGCGGCCGATGCGCGCTTGCTCCAGCGCCATCTCCAAAATTTCACGGTTGATCCCGGAAATCTTGATATCCATCTGGATCGCGGTGACCCCCGCTTCCGTACCCGCTACTTTAAAGTCCATATCGCCCAAGTGGTCTTCCATGCCTTGGATGTCGGTCAAGATGGAGAACGATTTCTCATCCTTGCCCATGATCAACCCCATGGCAATCCCCGCTACCGGAGCTTTGATCGGCACCCCTGCATCCATCAGCGCGAGAACGCTGGCACAAATGGAAGCTTGCGAGGTGGAACCGTTCGACTCGATGACTTCGGATACCAGGCGGATCGTGTAAGGAAATTCCGTTTCAGATGGAATGATCGGCTCAATCGCACGCTCACCCAAAGCACCGTGTCCGATTTCGCGGCGGCCAGGAGGACGAAGCGGACGTGCTTCCCCTACGCTGTACGGCGGGAAATTGTAGTGGTGCATGAAGCGTTTCGACTCTTCCAGACCGAGCCCGTCCAAAATTTGCACGTCACCGAGCGCCCCCAGAGTGCACACGCTAAGCGCCTGGGTTTGACCGCGAGTAAACATCGCCGAACCGTGAGTCCGTGCCAAAATGTTGACCTCGCTGGAGAGGGGACGAATTTCGTCGAGTGCTCGTCCATCCGGGCGGACCTTCTCTTCCGTGATCAGGCGGCGGACTTCGTCTTTCACGATGTTGCCGAGCACTTCGCTAATCATTTTTTCCTGCTCTTCGTACGTTTCTGGATTCAAGGCGGCAAAATGCTCCTTGGTCTCTGCCTTGATCGCGTCGATTGCATCGTAGCGCGCTTGCTTTTCCTCGATGCGAACCGCTTCCTTCAGGCGAGCCTCCGCAAATTCACGTACAGCCCGATCGATTTCGGGATCGACTTCATGCAGGATGACTTCCATCTTCTCTTTGCCGATTTCCGCCACGATCTTGTTTTGGAACTCGATGAGCTTTTTGATTTCATCGTGACCCGTCATGATCGCTTCGAGCATGATTGCTTCCGGTACCTGATTGGCTCCCGCTTCCACCATGTTGATCGCCTTGTGCGTACCCGCAACGACCAGATGGATATCGCTCTTTTCTGCTTGTGCGACCGTTGGGTTGATGATGAACTGTCCATCGACGCGGCCGACGATCACACCTGCGATCGGTCCCTCGAACGGAATCTCCGATACGGACAGTGCTGCGGATGTACCGATCATCGCGGCAATTTCCGGCGAGCAGTCTTGATCAACCGACAAAACGGTATTTACGATTTGTACGTCATTACGGAATCCTTCCGCGAAAAGCGGGCGGACAGGACGGTCAATCAACCGGCTGGCCAAAATCGCCTTTTCACTTGGACGACCTTCTCTTTTAATGAAGCCGCCGGGGATTTTCCCGACCGCGTAGAGACGTTCCTCGTAGTTGACAGTCAGCGGGAAGAAATCCAAAGCTTTTGGTTCCTTCGAGACTGTCACTGCTGACAGGATTGCCGTATCGCCGTACCGAACCAGTACCGAACCCTGAGCCTGTTTGGCCATTTTGCCAAATTCCAGAACCAGCTTGCGGCCTGCCAGTTCGTATTCATATGTACGGAATTGTTGCTCCATGTTGCTAGCAGTCCTCCTTCACGACAATGTGCAGTATATACACTTTGTTTTCTACTTGTATGTATTATTTCCTGCCTCCAGCAAAATTAAATGGCTACCTTTGGCAGTCTTTCCGGATAATAAAAAAACCTCTACTGAGGCTTATTCATGGGGGAGGACGACGCAGACCTGCGCCGTACACTCCTGCACGTGAATAGAAAAGCTTCCTCGCCAATCTATTCATATACGTTAGAAAAAGCGGGGGAAACCCGCTTTTTGCAAGACGCTAATTAGCGACGCAGACCCAGACGGTCTACAACCGCACGATAACGTTGAACATCTGCTTCTCTCAGGTATGTCAACAGGTTGCGGCGTTGACCTACCATTTTCAACAGACCACGACGGCTGTGGTGATCTTTTTTGTGAGTGCGCAAGTGTTCGTTCAGGTTGTTGATGTTTTCGGTCAGGATAGCGATTTGTACTTCCGGCGAACCGGTGTCGTTCTCATGCGTACGGTACTCTTGAATCAGTTGAGTTTTACGTTCTTGAGACAATGCCATCTTGACTCACCTCCTTGTTTTTTATCCCGTTAGCCGAGTCTGCCGTCGGTGAGCCTCGGTCAGCCAAGCTACGGTTTCTGTACAACGTTTTGAATTATAGCATACAGGTGGGTGAAAAGCAAAGCATATGATGCGAATTTACTCCCCGAAGCGCTGCTTCGCCGTTTCCACATCGCGCTGGATTTGGGCGATCAAAGCGTCGACACCGGCAAACTTCTGTTCCTCGCGAATGTAGAACAAGAATTCTACCTCTACTTCTTTGCCGTAAATCTCGCCCGAGAACTCAAAAATGTGGACTTCTAGCGATTTTTCTTTCTTTTCCAGCTCGAATGTCGGCTTGATTCCGACGTTCATCACACCATTGTAGCTCTTTCCCTCTACCGTAAAGCGCACGCCGTACACGCCGTTTTTGCCGATCAGGTACGGCGCAGCCACTTTCACGTTGGCTGTCGGGAACCCGATGGTACGGCCCCGCTTGTCGCCATGGACGACGGTTCCGCGCACCTTGTATGGTCGTCCCAGCAAGTGGCGGACTTGATCGACATCCCCATCGTACAGGTACTCGCGGATGATGGTGCTGCTCACCTTTTCCCCCAAGCGGTTCACAGGGCCGACGATGTCGAGGCCGTAGCGTCCCTTGCTCATTTCCTGGAGCGTTTGGGCTGTCCCCATGCCCCGATGGCCAAACGTATAGTCGAAGCCGACGACGACATGGCGACAACCCAGCGGCAGCAAGCACTCCGATATGAAATCTTCCGGATAAACGGCGGCGAAGCCAATATCAAACTTCATGACATAGGCTCTGTCCACACCCATTTTCTCGAATTGTTCCAGCTTGTCTGCAAGCGGGGTCAAATAGCGGGTATAGCCGCTTTGCCCCAATACTTCACGCGGGTGCGGATCGAAGGTCAGGACGGTGCTTTGCCAGCCGTTCGCCTTTGCTGTATCGATCGCTTTTTGGATGACTCGCCGATGACCGATATGTACCCCATCAAAATATCCCAAGGCGATTGCGCAGGGCTGCGTTTGCAATTCGACAGACAGTGGGTAAGTCAGGGAGATCGTTTTCACGGTTACACCTCGGAAGAAAAGACTTTTTCTGCTTTGGCAAAGAGCCCTTTATCCCCACGGCACACGCGGTGTATCCCGAGTAATTCCTCGCCCGAAAACAGGCAGATCAAGCTTCCTTCCTCGGCATTTACGCCCGGCAGTGCAGTGGCGAGTCCATTTCGGACGGCTCTGACTCGCTCCGGCTTCACCTGGATGGCAGGCAAGAACGACATGGCCTTCGGGATCGAAATCAATTTTCGGGACAGCTCTTCCCGATCGGCAGCCGACTCTTCCAGCTGTGCGAGTGGGATCGCTTCCTCTTCCACGAACGGACCGCTTTTGATGCGCCTAAGCAGCTTCATATGGGCAGGATACCCCAGCCTGCGGCCGAGGTCAACACACAAGGTGCGCATATAGGTCCCCTTCGAGCAGGTGCACGTAAATGAGACATCGACGACACCGTCACCTGGCTGGATGTTGCCAAGCGTCAGCTCGTAGATCGTCACCTTTCGCGCGGCACGCTCGACGACCGCGCCTTCCCGAGCCAAATCGTAAAGGCGGACGCCGTTCACCTTTACGGCGGAGTACATCGGCGGCACCTGTTCAATCTCTCCCAGGAAAGAGGCGAGCAGCTCTTCCATTCTTTCTCTGGTAATCTCGGCCGTGTTCACCGATCTTTGTTCGATGACTTCGCCCGATGCATCTTCGGTGGTGGTCGACGATCCGATGCGCATGACCACTTCGTACCGCTTGGGGAGATCCTGCAAATACTGCACGATCCGTGTAGCCTGTCCCAGGCAGATCGGGAGAACGCCTGTCACATCAGGGTCAAGTGTACCCGTATGTCCGACTTTTTTCGTTCCGTACAGGCGGCGGATTCGCGCCACACAATCGTGGGAGGTCATACCGGCGGGTTTGTCCACCACCAGCACACCGTTTACGTCACTCATGGCTGTTCACCCCTAATGCTTCTCCCAATGCTCGCCAGACAATATCCTGCGCTTCCGGAAGCGATCCGCGGACGGTGCACCCCGCAGCTTTGGCGTGGCCTCCCCCGCCCAGCTGCTTGGCGACCGCTGAAACATCGACGCGGTCACGGGCTCGCATACTGACCTTGACTACCCCCGCCTCCGCTTCGATAAACGAGACGCCGACCTCTACCCCTTCGATATTTCGGCAGTAGTTGACCAGACCGCCAGCATCCTCACGCTCTGCTCCAGACACGGCAAAGTCTTCCTTCCGAACGGTGATCGACGCGACGAGATTGCGGTGGGATAATTGCAGCGATTGAAGAGCCAGACGCAATATTTTTATATGGGCGAACGTAATTTCTTCCAGGCACCGCTCCGCTACCTCGCCTGGCTTTACACCATAGCGCAAGAGCTGAGAGGCGATCTCCATAACCTTTGGAGAGGTATTCGAATAGCGAAATCCTCCGGTGTCCGTCAACAAGCCGGTATAGATGCACAAGGCGAGCTCTTCGTTAAAGCTCACGCCTGCCGCAAGGGCCACGTCATACAAAATTTCCGCAGTAGCAGCCGCATCCGTCCGAATCAGATTGACCGAACCAAATCCGTCGTTGGTCGGGTGATGATCGATATTGAGCAAGGAAGCATCGGAGCGAAAGAAAGACCGTACATCGCCCATCCGAGACTCGTCGGCACAGTCTACGGCGATTACGGCCTCGAACGTTTCATCCAGTGGTTGCTTTTCCAAATTCAGGAGTCGGTCAAAACGCGGCAAAAAGTTGAATTTTGCCGGAGTTTCCCCTTCGTTTACCACGACGTACTTTTTGCCCAATTGTTCCAGAATCAAGGCGACTCCGAGCGCAGAGCCGGTCGCGTCCCCGTCCGGATTGACATGAGAAAGAACGAGGAAGCGGTCATGCTGCTGCATGAATCGCGCCGCTTCCTCCACGCTGTTACGATTTGGATTCATCCTGTTTTCCCTCTTCAGTGGAGATTTCCCGCAGGATTGATTCTATTTTACTGCCGTAGTCGATCGACTCGTCCAGCTTGAATGCGAAATCAGGGATATGCCGCAGCTTCACTCTCTTGCCGATCTCGGTCCGCAGATAGCCTTTTGCTTTTTGCAAACCGGCAAGCGATGCCTTACGCTCTTCCTCGGTACCGAAGATGCTGACAAATACTTTCGCCAGCTGCAAATCGCTGCTGACCTCTACATCCGTGACCGTAACAAAGCCGATACGCGGATCCTTCAGTCCTCGCTGCAGCAAAATGCTCAGTTCTTTTTTGATTTCTTCCCCAACGCGGCTCATCCGTGTCTTGTTCATGTTCTTCACCTCCGCTGGCTGCGTTAATCGTAGTATGCCGTATCCGCACGAATCAACTCGACACCGGGATGGTTTTCCACCAGTCGTACCACAGCCTGAATTTCCTTTTCCAAAAAAGACATCTCATTAGCAACGGCAGCGATACCCAACATGGTACGCTGCCACTGCTCAGGATAAGCCATCTCCGCTGCGGAAACGTTAAACCGGCTCCGCAGCTTGCCAATCAGACTCTTGACGATGGCCCGTTTTTCTTTCAGGTTTTGGCAAGCGGGCAGAAACAGTTCGATCTGCACACCCGCAACCATTATTGTTTCACTTCCACCATGACAAACGCTTCGACGACGTCTCCGACCTTGAGATCCTGGAAGCGTTCCAGGGTCAAGCCGCACTCATAGCCCGCTGCGACTTCCTTCGCATCGTCTTTGAAGCGCTTCAGGGTATCCAGCTTGCCCTCGTAGATCACGATGCCTTCGCGAATCAAGCGTGCGCCTGCATCGCGGCTCAATTTGCCTTCGGTTACGTAGCAACCGGCAATGTTGCCCACCTTGGACACTTTGAATACTTCGCGAATCTCGGCTTGGCCGATGATGCTTTCTTTATACACAGGATCCAGCATGCCTTTCAGCGCTTGCTCGATCTCTTCGATCACGGTGTAAATGACGCGGTGCAGGCGGATGTCGATCTTCTCCTGTTCCGCCATGCTGCGCGCGTTTGGCTCAGGACGGACGTTGAAGCCGATAATGATCGCATTGGATGCATTTGCCAGCGTCACATCGGATTCGGTAATCGCACCGACACCGGTGTGGATGATTTTCACCCGGGTACCGTTGATGTCGATTTTTTCCAACGAACCGCGCAATGCCTCTACGGAGCCTTGTACGTCCGCTTTTACAATCAAGTTCAGCTCTTTGATGTCGCCTTCCTGAATTTGCTGGAACAGGTCGTCCAGGGAGACACGAGCGCTTTCACGACGTTCGGATTCCCGTTGTTTCGCTGCACGGGCTTCCCCGATGGCGCGCGCTTTCTTCTCGTCTTCGAAGACGCGGAACTGGTCACCTGCTTGCGGAACGTCGTTCAAACCGGTGATTTCGACCGGAGTGGACGGCCCCGCCTCTTTCAAACGGCGCCCTTTGTCGTTGACCATCGCACGGACGCGGCCGTACGCGGAGCCCACGACGATTGGATCGCCGATGCGCAGTGTTCCTTGTTGCACCAAGATAGTAGCGACAGGACCTCGACCTTTGTCGAGCTCTGCTTCCACGACGGTACCGCGAGCGCGTTTGTCCGGATTGGCCTTGAGCTCTTGCACTTCCGCTACGAGCAGGATGTACTCGAGCAGCTCCTCGATACCGGTGCGCTGTTTGGCGGACAATGGCGAGAAGATCGTATCGCCGCCCCATTCTTCCGCAACCAGCTCGTATTCGGTCAATTCTTGCTTGATCCGATCGATATTGGCCTCCGGTTTATCCACTTTGTTTACCGCTACGATGATCGGCACGTTCGCTGCTTTTGCGTGGCTGATCGCTTCAACGGTCTGCGGCATGACGCCGTCGTCGGCTGCGACGACCAGGATGGTGATGTCGGTAATTTGCGCACCGCGCGCACGCATGGTGGTGAACGCCGCGTGGCCCGGGGTATCCAGGAAGGTGATTTTCTTTCCTTTGATTTCGACTTGGTACGCACCGATATGCTGGGTGATTCCCCCTGCTTCGCCTGCTACTACGTTTGTAGAGCGGATCGCGTCCAGCAAGGTGGTCTTTCCGTGGTCGACGTGACCCATGATCGTCACGACTGGCGGACGTTCTACCAGGCTTTCAGGTGGATCCACTTCTTCGATGGTTTCGAAATTCGTTTCGTCGATGATGATTTTTTCTTCGACTTCGACATTGTACTCCGCGCAGACGAGCTCGATGGCATCCTTCTCCAGGTATTGGTTGATGGTGGCCATAATCCCCAAGTTAAACAACTTTTTGATGATTTCCGCAGGTTCCTTGCGCAGTTTTACCGCCAGCTCGTTCACGGTCAGAGAATCGGTGAACGTAATTTTTGACGGTGGCTCCAGTACAGGGCGCTGCTGCTTCTGTGGTCCGCGATTGTTGTTCCCGCGGCGATTGTTTTGATTGCGGTTGTTTCCACCGCGGAAAGGCTGGTTTTTCTTATTGTCTTCGAACGTTTTTTGCGTCTGCGGTGCCTTCTTGATCTTCTCCCGTTTCTCCAGGCCGACGTTCGTAGGGAGTTTTACCTTGTCTTCAAAGTCGTCACCCGTGCGAGTTTCTGTCGTTGTTGCGTTGGCAGCACTCTGCGGAGGGCGCTGATTTTGTGGTCTCGGTGGTCGTTGCTGTTGGTTTTGCGGCTGTGGCTTGCGGTCAGTCGGTTTTGCGGGTTGACTTCTCATATTGGTTGGTCTTCTCTCCTGATTCTTCCCCTGATTTTTTCCATGTTGAGGACTATGTTGTTCGGATCTGCTGCCGGTCTGGCTGTTCCCTGCGGCACGGCCAGCGCCCTGGCTGCTTCCTGCACGATCGCGGTCGGCAGGGCGGTCATTTCTCTGCTGGGCTGCGTTTTGACCTTGCCCTGGCTGCGACTGGGGACGGGATTGTCCTCTGGAGTCGTTGGGGCGTCGTTGATCTTCCGTCTGCTTCGGTTTCGCATCACTTGGCGTCGTTCGCTGCTCGGGTCTGGAGCCAGAGCGCAATTTTGCCATGTGATCCTCGATCTTTTTGATCGTCCCTTCTTCCATGATACTCATATGATTTGCCACTTCTATATTCAATCGCTTTAGCAAATTGAGGATTTCCTTACTGCTCATGTTGTGTTGTTTGGCATATTCATACACACGTGTCTTCAAATGATCTTCACCCTTTCTAAGTTAGGTGAGCAGACGCTGAATGCTTTCGGCCAATTTCCCATCGGTTACCGCCACGGTAACGCGCCCATCTTTTCCGATTGCGTGTCCCAGTTCATGCCGGTCCCCAGTGGTTACACATGAAACACCGTAATAGGAACATTTGTCTTTTACTTTTTTGGCAGTATTGTCAGATGCGTCAGCCGCGAGCAATACCAGTCTGGCCTGCCCGTTGCGTACAGCCGCAAGGACCAGCTCCTCGCCGGTAATTACTTTCCTTGCCCGCATGGCGAGTCCGAGCAATTGCGCAGCTTTCGGGATCATCGTCCCATCATCTCCAGCCATTTTTCGCGGAAGGCATCGTACTTCTCTTGGGAAATGGACATGTTCAGCGCACGTTCCAGCACTTTTTTCCATTTTCCCGACGCGAACGCATCCGGCGTAAGACAGCTTTCCTGCCGACACACATAGGTACCGCGTCCGGCAGCCTTTCCGGTCAGATCGATGACGATCTCCTCTTGAGGCGTCCGTACTACGCGGATCAATTCCTTTTTCGGAAACATTCCTTGGCAAACGATGCACTTACGCAAAGGGATTTTTTTTTGCTTCATGACTATTCGATGTCCGCTCCTTCATCGTCCTGGGCTTCCCTTGGATAGACGATGCCTTCTTGTTCCGCCTGCGACTCGCTCTTGATGTCAATTTTCCATCCGGTGAGCTTGGCAGCGAGACGAGCGTTTTGACCGCGCTTGCCAATCGCCAGCGACAATTGGTAGTCCGGCACGATGACACGCGTCACCTTGTCTGCGGCATTCACTTCCACGTGCAGCACCTTTGCCGGGCTGAGAGCATTGGCGACGTATTCGGCAGGATCCTCCGACCAGCGGACGATGTCGATTTTCTCGCCTTTCAGCTCGGTGACGATGGTCTGTACACGCATTCCTTTTGGACCGACACAAGCCCCGACCGGATCGACATCCGGGTTGATCGAATGAACTGCGATTTTCGAACGGTCTCCGGCTTCACGAGCGACGGACTTGATTTCCACCACGCCATCGTAAATCTCCGGAACTTCTAATTCAAAGAGGCGCTTCAAGAGCCCCGGGTGTGTACGGGATACGACAATTTGCGGACCTTTTGTGGTTTTTTCCACCTTGATGATATACGCCTTTACGCGATCCTGTGACTTGAACTCTTCGGAAGGCATTTTCTCCGTAATTGGCATTACCGCTTCCGCTTTGCCCAAGTCAATGTAGTAATTGCGCGTGTCCATACGCTGAACGACGCCGGTGACGATGTCGTCCTCGCGCTCGATGAATTCGCTGTAAATCAATCCCCGCTCCGCTTCGCGAATGCGCTGGGTCACGACTTGTTTTGCCGTTTGAGCAGCGATGCGCCCGAAATCGCGAGGAGTTACCTCGATTTCAACAATGTCCTCGAGACGGAAGTTGGGATCAATTTCTTGGGCGGCCTCCAAGGAAATTTCGAGGCGCGGGTCCAGCACTTCCTCTACTACGTTTTTCCGCGCGAACACGCGGACCGTTCCCGAATGACGATTTACATCCACCCGTACGTTTTGAGCCGAGTTGAAATTCCGTTTGTATCCAGAGATAAGAGCCGCTTCGATGGCTTCAATCAGTACGTCTTTGGTGATGCCTTTCTCTTTCTCAATGGCTTCAAGAGCCTCGATAAAATCGCCGTTCATGACTTTCGTTGCCTCCTCCTTTACTTACCACCGGCCTTACCTGTTAAAAGACGATAGCCATACGGGCCGTGTCAATTTGTTCCTGTGGGATCACGTACGTTTTCTTTGCTTCTTTCACTGTCAGCTTGCCGTCCTCAAAGGATATCAGTTCGCCCTCGAACAGGCTGGCTCCTTCTATCGGCTCTTTCGTCGTGATGTGAACGTGCCGTCCGACCGCCTTCTTGAAGTCCTTCTCCTTCTTCAGAGGACGCTCTGCACCGGGCGAGGACACTTCCAGGAAGTATGCGGTAGGAATCGGATCCACTTCATCCAGCTTTTGACTCAGCTTCTCGCTGACAAGGCCGCAGTCATCGATGTCGATGTTGCCAGTTTCATTGTCGATAAAAACGCGCAGAAACCAGTTGCTGCCTTCCTTTTTGTACTCAATGTCAACCAGTTCCAGACCCAGTTCGTCAACAATGGGCGTGACCAGTTCGGTGACGATGTCCGTTACCTTGCTCAAGCAAGTACCTCCTTCTCGTTTGAACCCTGAGGTGTAGCCAGAAAGAAAGAGTGGGTTTCCCCACTCTCGATCTGCCATGCGTATAAAACCAGTATTTCCAAAAAAATTATAGCATAAGCGACCTACGCTGACAACCTTTGGATGAGCAGGCAGGTCCATGCCCTGTCAAAACAGGGAAAGCTGGTTGGACTCCGGCAAGCCTTTCAAAGCGCCCTGCTCCTCGAGATACTCCAAGATGGTCTTGGAGATCTTCGAGCGGGACAGAAGGTCTTCCTTGGACAGGAATTCACCCTGCGCTCTTGCTTCCACAATGCTGAGCGCAGCGTTCGTACCGAGTCCAGGCAGCGCGTTGAACGGAGCGATTAACGAATCGCCGTCGATCAGGAAGCGAGTCGCATCGGAGGCGTACAAATCGACATTGGCAAAGCGGAAGCCCCTCTCTACCATTTCCAGAGCCATCTCGAGGACGGTCAGCAACGCCTTTTCTTTTGGCTGCGCCTCATGCCCTTTTCCTTCGATTTCCTCAATTTTTTGCCGGATCGCCGCCGCTCCTTTTACCATGAGCGGAATATCGAAATCGTCTGCGCGCACGGTGAAGTACGTCGCGTAAAACTCCAGAGGGCGGTGCACCTTGAAGTAGGCGATTCGCACGGCCATCATGACGTATGCGGTCGCGTGCGCTTTCGGGAACATGTACTTGATCTTCTGGCACGATTCGATGTACCAATCCGGTACGTTGTTCTTGCGCATCTCTTCCTGATCCTCTTCCGGCACGCCTTTCCCTTTTCGCACCGACTCCATGATCTTGAACGCACGGGAGGGCTCCAGCCCTTTGTAGATCAGGTAGACCATGATATCGTCGCGGCAACCGATTACTTCCGGAAGTTTACAAATGCCATTCCGGATCAAATCCTGCGCGTTGTTCAGCCAGACGTCCGTCCCGTGGGAAAGTCCGGAAATCTGCACGAGCTCGGCAAAGGTGGTCGGCTTCGTATCCTCGAGCATTTGCCGTACGAATTTCGTACCAAACTCAGGGATGCCCAGCGTCCCCATGTTGGTGCCGATTTGCTCCGGCGTCACACCCAGGGCCTCTGTCGAGCTGAAGATCGACATCGTCTTTTTGTCGTCCAGGGGAATCGTTTTCGGATCCATGCCCGTCAGGTCTTGCAGCATCCGAATGACCGTCGGATCGTCGTGTCCGAGAATGTCGAGCTTCAGCAAGTTGTCGTGAATGGAGTGGAAGTCGAAATGCGTCGTGCGCCATTCGGATTCGTTGTCGTCCGCCGGGTACTGGATCGGACAAAAATCCTCGATTTCCATGTAGTCCGGAACGACGATAATGCCGCCCGGGTGCTGTCCGGTCGTCCGCTTCACTCCTGTGCAGCCGTTGACGATACGCGCGATTTCCGCGTTGCGCAGAGTCATCTTGCGCTCATCCGCGTATTTTCGGACGTAGCCGTACGCTGTCTTCTCCGCGACGGTACCGATCGTTCCTGCGCGGTACACGTAATCCTCGCCAAACAGCTCCTGGGTGTATTTGTGCGCGCGCGGCTGGTAGTCTCCGGAGAAGTTCAAGTCGATATCGGGTACCTTATCCCCTTTAAAGCCAAGGAAGGTTTCGAACGGAATGTCTTGGCCGTCTTTGGCATAGCGGGTGCCGCAGGACGGACAATCCTTGTCCGGCAAGTCGAAGCCGGATGCGATGGAACCGTCGGTGATAAACTCGCTGTGCTTGCAGCTCGGGCAACGATAGTGCGGCGGCAGCGGATTTACCTCGGTGATCTCCGCCATGGTAGCCACAAAGGAAGAACCAACCGAACCACGGGAGCCGACGAGGTAGCCGTCGGTCAGCGACTTGGTCACCAACCGCTGGGAAATCAAGTAGATGACGCCGAACCCGTGCTTGATGATACTGTTTAATTCTTTCTCCAACCGGGCCTCGACCAATTCCGGCAGAGGATCTCCGTAAAGCAGCCTTGCCTTGTCGTAGCACATCTGCCGAAGCTCATCGTCCGCCCCTTCGATCACCGGCGTATAGAGCTTGTCCGGGATCGGGCTGACATCCTCGATCATGTCGGCGATGGCATTTGTATTGGTCACCACGATTTCTTTGGCGGTTTCCTCGCCCAGGAAGGAAAACGCCTCGAGCATTTCGTCCGTCGTGTGGAAATAAAGCGGCGGCTGGTTTCCGGCTGTCGGATCTCCCTTGGACAGCAGGAATACATCCCGAAAAATTTCGTCCTGCGGATTGAGGAAATGCACATCCCCTGTAGCGACTACCGGCTTTCCAAGCTCCTTGCCCAGCTCCACGATCATCCGATGGTAGCCTTTCATCGTCTCCAGGCTCGGAATCTCTTCGTTCCGCAAAAGCGGCGAGTAATGAGCGATGGGCTGCAGTTCCAAATAGTCGTAAAATGCCGCCACTTCTTTTAACTCTTCCCGCGACTTCCCGCGGAGGATCGACTGCATCAGCTCGCCTTCCTTGCAAGCCGTCCCGATCAACAGTCCGTCCCGGTACTTGGTAATCTGGCTGCGCTGAATGCGCGGCCACCGATAAAACGTTTCGACATGGGAGCGGCTCACCAGCTTGTACAGATTTTTTAGTCCTTGTTTGTCTTTTACCAGGATCGTGGCATGGAACGGCCGCCCGCTCTTGTAGTCCGCTTCCGCGTTGCTCCGCTCGTTCAGCTCGGCAAGCGACGTGATCTGCGCTTCCTTGATGTCTTTGAGCATGTGCTGGAAGACATGCGCCAAAGCCACCGTGTCGTCCAACGCGCGGTGAGCATTGATGAGCTCCACGTTGAATTTTTTGGCGAGACTGCCGAGACGATAGTTGCGCATTCCCTTATACATCATGCGGGCAAGGGGCAAGGTGTCCAAAAACGCATTGTTCCACGGCTCCATGCCGATACGTTTGGCGCAGGCGTTGATAAACGCTTTGTCGAATTCCGCATTGTGCGCCACCAGAATGGCGTTACCGGTGAACTCCTTGAATTGGCGCAGTACGACATCGAGCGTGTCTTTGCCGCGCAGCATCTCGTTGGTAATCCCTGTGATTTCCGTCGTTTTTGGGCCGATCTCGAGCTGCGGGTCAATCAGTTCCGTCCATTTGTCGACGATTTCAGAGCCTTTCATCTTCACGGCCGCGATCTCGATGATCGTATGTTCTGCCGCGTTCAGACCGGTCGTCTCCGTATCGAACACGACGTATTCGGTATTTTCATCAATCGGGAGGTTGTTGTCCGCCGTCAGATTGTAGACGATGTCGATTCCGTCTTCCACCACGTACGCTTCCATTCCCAAAATGCACTTGATGTTGTTCTTCTTCGCGATAGAGTACGCTTCGGGGAACGCCTGAACGACCCCGTGGTCTGTAATCGCGATTGCCGGATGTCCCCACTTGGCCGCTGTTGAGACCAGCGATTTGACTGAAGCAACCGCGTCCAGCGCGCTCATAGGCGTATGGCAATGCAGCTCCACCCGCTTTTCATCGGCGGTATCGCGGCGAACTACTTGCTCGATTTGATTGAGGTCGTTGGCATTCATGACGAGCTCCCGCATGAACGTATCGTGCTGGACGCTCCCCCTCACCTTGACCCACATGCCGTCCTTGAGAGCTTCCAGCATCTTGACGTCTTCCTTGTCGCGCGAAAACATTTTGACCGTCAGCGAATCGGTGTAATCAGAGACGTTGAATGTCAGCAGATGACGGCCGCTGCGGAGTTCCTTGACCTCCACGTTGAATACGGTCCCTTGTATGACCACGCGGCGCTCCTCTTCCTGAATCTCGCAAATGGGAATCGGGGCGTCCTTGATTTCATAGCCCATCATCAAGGTCGTAATCGCTTCGGTCTTATCGGCAGACTTGTTTTCTTGAGCGGCAGCCGTCATCACTACCTCGACCAGCGCCCGCTCTTCCTCGTTTCGCTGCTCCACAAACGCTTTGTACGCCTCATCGCTCTCTTCAATGTGAAACGTGAATCGAGGCGAGGTGTCCGTGGTCTTTTGAAAAGCAGCCAGCAGTTCGCTGTCCGCCTTTTTCTTTTTCGCGACCTCCACGGTCATATCCGTAGGCAGGTAGATCTTGACTTCCTGCTGCTCCACCTGCTTTTTCGCTGTCCGCATCGTCACCGCAAGCGAATTCAAGGCCGGCTCGACCTTGGCAAGCACGACGTCCCAGTATTCATTGACGATTGCTTCCAGCGGGGGCTTATGGCCATAGCGAAAGCTGGCATCCACCTTTGCCAAATGAGAAAACGTCTGCGTCAGCCTTTGCATAAAAGCGCGAAAAACTTCGGCAGGCAGCATGTTGGGCAAAGACAAGCGGAACACCCACTCGCGATTTTGCCTGTACAGCTCCAGTTTTTCAATTTGTCCATCCAGAAAAAAACGTTCCACCCACTCTGCCGGAAGCTCCATTTGCTTGACCAGCAAGGAGAAACGCTGTTTTTGCTCTTGTGTACGGTCCACGGATTCCCATACCCCCTCAAACAAAGAAAAAGAGGTACTCCCATTTGCTTAGGGGAGTACCCCGTATTTTTCGACAAAAACCTTCACGATTCCTGCATGCTTACACGCCGAAAAGCTCTGCTCCCGTCCGATCCACACGTGCCAGCATCGCCCGTACTTCGGCGACGATGTCCTGCAGCTTCACGAGAGCCGTCTCGCCCGTCTTGCGCACGCGGACTTCTACCATTCCTTCTTCTGCCGCTTTATCCGATACAGTGATGCGCAGAGGCAGCCCGATCAAATCCGCATCCTTGAATTTCACGCCAGCGCGCTCAGGTCTGTCGTCAAACAGGACTTCCACGCCTGCTTTACGCAGCTCGTCTGCAATCCGCTCACTGATCTGACGCTGTTCTTCTACTTTAACATTGACCGGAATGACATGCACGTGGAAAGGCGCGATAGATACGGGCCAAATGATGCCATTCTCGTCGTTGTTTTGCTCGATGACTGCTGCGATCGTGCGCGACACCCCGATGCCGTAGCAGCCCATGATCATCGGCTGGCTGCGTCCGTTTTCGTCGAGGTAGGTAGCCCCCATGGCTGTCGAATATTTGGTTCCCAGCTTGAAGACGTGCCCCACTTCCACCCCGCGGGCGAACTTGATCGCTCCGCCAGTCCGTGGGCATACATCTTCTTCTGTAATGTTGCGCAAATCCGCGTAGCGGGACACGGTGTAGTCCCGGCCAGCCACGACGTGCTGCAGGTGATAGTCCGTTTCGTTTGCTCCTACCACGCCGTCGAACACGTCCTGCACGTAGTTGTCTGCAATGATCTCCACTTTTTCTTTGTCAATGCCGACTGGTCCTACAAATCCTGCAGGCGCACCAGTGACGGACAAAATGTCCGCTTCCGTCGCCAAACCGACGAAGGTCGCGTCGAACAGGTTTTTCAGCTTCACTTCGTTTAGCTCGTGATCGCCGCGCACCAGTGCCATCACGAGTTTGTCATCTACACGGTAAATCAGGCTTTTTACGATTTGCTTAGCCTCGATTTGCAGCGCTTTTGTCAATTGCTCGATGGTTTTGACCCCTGGCGTGTGCAGCTTTTCCATAGCCGGAGCTTCACTCGCAGGCTTCTGTGCGGGCTTGTACACCACTTCAGCCTTTTCGAGGTTGGCTGCGAAGTCGCCTTCCTCAGAATAAGCAATCGTATCCTCGCCGATGTCGCACAGCGCCATGAATTCATAGGTGCCCTTGCCACCGATAGCGCCTGCGTCAGCTTCCACCGCGCGGAAGTTCAGGCCCACTCGGGTGAAGATGTTGGTGTAGGCATCGTACATCGCCTGGAAGTTGCGGTCCAGGCCTTCCTGGGTGGTGTCAAACGAATACGCATCCTTCATGATGAATTCGCGGCAGCGGATCAAGCCGAAGCGCGGACGAACCTCATCGCGAAACTTGGTTTGAATCTGATAAAGATTGATGGGAAGCTTTTTGTAGGAGTTGATCTCATCGCGCACCAGGCTGGTGATGACCTCTTCGTGAGTCGGTCCCAAGGCGAAGGAGCGATCGTGACGGTCACGCAGGCGAACCAGTTCGGGACCATACACATCCCAGCGCCCGGTCTGGTGCCACAGTTCTGCAGGCTGCATGGCTGGCATCAGCAGCTCCTGCGCGCCTGCGTTGTTCATTTCTTCACGCACAATAGCTTGGATTTTGTGGAGAGTACGGAGTGCCAGCGGCAAGTAGGTATAAATGCCGGAGGCCAGCTGGCGCGCCATACCGGCGCGAAGCAGCAGCTTGTGGCTGGCAATCTCCGCATCGGCAGGCACTTCCCGCAGGGTAGGAATCAACATTTGGCTTTGCTTCAACACGTGCGTGTCCTCCTTATGCCTTATAAGCAATCGGTACGCATCAGCCTACGTGCGTAGGCTTTTGCTCCCCGACCATTTCGTGAATTTCCTTCATCAATTCTTCAAACAGTTCGGTTTCCTTCACTTTCCGGACAATTTCGCCATTGCGGAAAATCAGACCCTCACCGTTGCCGCCTGCAACACCGACATCCGCTTCGCGAGCTTCCCCGGGTCCGTTCACGGCGCAACCCATGACTGCCACTTTCAATGGCACTTTCAAAGTGGAGATGGCATCCTCCACTTTGGTGGCCAGGCCGATCAGGTCAATTGCGCACCGACCGCAGGAAGGGCAAGCGATCACGACTGGATCGTTGTTGACGATATCCAGGCTGCGCAAAATTTGCTTGGCGACTTTGATCTCTTCGACAGGATCCGCAGTCAGGGAGACGCGGATGGTGTCGCCGATCCCCATGGACAAGACTGTACCGATCCCTACCGCCGATTTGATGCTTCCCGAGAACTGGGTACCCGCTTCCGTAACCCCCACGTGCAGCGGATAGTTGCGCTTTTGAGCCATCAGCGAGTACGTCTGAATCATCGTAGGGACGTCCGAGGACTTGAGCGAAATCACGATGTTGTCGTAGTTCAGATCTTCGAGAATCTGCACGTGATCCATCGCGCTCTCTACGATGGCTTCCGGAGAAGGATACCCGTATTTTTCAAGTAGCCGTTTTTCCACGGAACCGGAGTTGACCCCGATACGGATCGGCACATTCCTTTCTCGGCAGGCTTCGACCACGCGCTTGGTTTTTTCTTTGGAACCGATGTTTCCCGGATTGATCCGGATTTTGTCGATCCCGCTTTCCAGCGCGATCAATGCGAGCTTGTGATCGAAGTGGATGTCAGCGACAAGCGGCAGCGGAGACCGCTCTTTGATTTTCTTGATGGCACGCGCCGCGTCTTCATTGATGACGGCCAGCCGAACGATTTGGCATCCTGCATCATGCAACCGCTGAATTTCAGCCAATGTTTTCTCCACATCACGCGTGTCGGCAGTGGTCATCGACTGAATCACTACGCTTTTTTGGCCCCCGATTTGTACGCCTCCGACAAATACCGGTTTCGTCTCCTCGCGCTTGTACATTTTGCACCATCCTTCGTTTTGTCTGTTTCTATTCTAGTTAGATTGTACGTTATTGGAAGAAAAACCGTTGCAGGTCATTCCATGTGACTACCAGGATCAACAGCATCAGGAACGCAAAGCCGAGGAAGTGAACCATCCCTTCCTTGTGCGGATCGACGGGTCGTCCCCGCAAGGCTTCCACAGCCAGAAATGCCAGCCGGCCACCGTCAAGGGCTGGCAGCGGCAACAGGTTGAACAGCCCAAGATTGATGCTCAGAACGGCGGCCCATTTCATCAAGATCGCCATCCCTTGCTGGGCAAACTCGCCCGTCATCTTAAAGATCCCCACCGGTCCGCTCAGGTCGTTGATCCCTACTGAACCGGTAAAGAGCATACCCAGGCTCTTCAGGATCATCATGGTGAAGTCATACGTCGATGACGCCCCGTACTTCAAAGCTTCCCCTGGCGCGTATGTCAACGAATTGGACACCATGATCTTGCCGACGTTATTTTCATCTTTTCCTACCTTGACCGGGATCGTGTGGCGCTGACCGTTGCGCTCGTATTCGAACGTCAATTCCTTGCCGGGGGACTGGCTGACAATCTCCACGATCTCTTTCCAGGAAGCGACCGGTTTCCCTTGAATCGCGATGATTTTGTCTCCCTGCTGCAAGCCTGCTACTGCTGCAGGTCCTCCCGGCTTGATTTCCCCGAGGTACGGTACATCTTTCGGCACACCGAAAATCAGTCCGATCGAAACGAACAAGAGAAAAGCTAGGATAAAGTTTGCTGCCGGGCCTGCGAAAATGGCCCAGAAGCGCTGCGCCACCGTCTTCCCTTTAAATTGCCTGTTCAGCGGAGCGATTTGCGCCTCTTGTCCATCCTTCACCAGCTGCGCCTGCGGGTGCACAGAGAATGTACGCTGTTCACCATCGACTTCCAACGTCAGATTCAGCGCATGCTCCAGGTCAAAGCGGACGACCGTCCCTGTAATCGCACGTGCCGATCCGCTGTTTGGTCCGTCCAAGAGGATGTGCGTTACCTTTCCCACCGCATCCCGCTCCACGCTGATTTCCATGTGCGGCTTCAACATATCCATCTCAGGGTCTTCGCCGGCCATCCGGACCAAACCTCCGATCGGCAGCAGGCGAAGCGTGTATTCCGTCTCTCCCCGCTTTACGCTAAAAATTTTGGGCCCCATGCCAAGTGCGAATTCCCGACAAAGTATTCCCGCCTTTTTGGCCAGCAGGAAGTGTCCCAGTTCATGCACGAATACGAGTACCCCAAACACGACGACGATCGCGAGAATTGATTCCACGGAATCCAGATTGGGAAAAGGCAAGTGAACATCCACCTTTCATTCAGTATCTAAAGCCCTACCGTATACAGCTCCAGTGCCTGCGAGCGGGCCCACTCGTCCGCTGAAAAAATGTCTTCCAGCGTCGGGACCCTGACTCCTCGGTGAGCTTCGCATGTCTTTCTGACGATCTCCTCAATTTCAAGAAAACGGATGGCCCCTTTTAGAAACAGGTCGACGGCGACTTCGTTCGCAGCATTCAAAACGGCTGTATACGTGCCGCCGGCTTTTCCGCATTCATACGCCAATTGTAACAGAGGATAGCGTTCAAAATCCATGGCAGCAAAGTGAAGAGTGCCGAGCTTCACCAAATCGAGCGGTTCTGTCGCCAGATCCATTCTCCCCGGGTAGCTGAGCGCGTATTGGATCGCGACCCGCATGTCGGGTGTTCCAAGCTGGGCCATTACCGCCTTGTCCCTGTATTCTACCATAGAGTGAATGATGCTTTCATAGTGCAGGATGCAATCGATCTGCTCGTACGGCAAATCAAACAGCCAATGGGCCTCGATCACCTCGAAGCCTTTGTTCATCATCGTTGCGGAGTCTATCGTGATTTTCGCACCCATGCTCCAGTTGGGATGAGCCAGAGCTTGGGCAACAGTGACGTCCTGCAACTCCTTCCTGCTGGCATGGCGAAAAGACCCACCGGAAGCGGTCAGCAGGATGCGGGCTACGTCATCTTTGCGCTCCCCTTGCAAGCATTGGAAAACGGCGGAGTGTTCGCTGTCCACCGGGATGATCGCCACACCCTTTTCACGGGCAGCCCGCATCACGACCGGACCCGCGCTGACCAGTGTCTCCTTGTTTGCCAGGCCAATCGTCTTGCCGGCTTCAATGGCGGCAAGGGTCGGGGCGACGCCGACACTTCCGACGATGGCCGTCATCACGAAGTTCGCCGATTCATGGCGCGCCACCAGTTCCAGGCCCTCCGCTCCGTAGACGATCTCGGGTCTGACAAAGCCCCCGAGCCGTTCCTTCAAGGCTGCAGCGCCCTGCTCATTCCCTACCGAGACCAGTTCCGGCCGAAACTTTTTCACCTGCTCTGCCAGCAAGTCCACATTGGAGCCTGCCGCCATCGCTACGACGGAGAACTCCTCCGGATGCTGCGAGACCACATCCAACGTGCTCGTTCCGATCGAACCCGTAGAGCCCAGGAGTGCTATATGTTTCAATGATTTCACCCTCTATATTTCTTTATGCGCCAGGTTTCAGACGATACCTAGTAGATGCAAAACCGGGAAGACGAGCAGGAAGCTGTCAAATCGGTCCAGAACGCCTCCATGACCGGGGATGAGCTGTCCGGAATCTTTCACGCCAAAGTGGCGCTTGAACCCAGACTCCACCAGGTCCCCCAGTTGTCCGGCAATCCCGGCTACCAAGGCGATGCCGAAAACCTGGGCAAGGCTCAGGCTGCCAAGCAATGCATTTACAACGAGCACCACCAGCACCGATGCCGCAAGGCCGCCAAGCGACCCCTCAACGGTCTTGTTCGGGCTGATTTGTGGCCAAAGCTTGTTCTTGCCGATCGCCTTGCCGACGAAATACGCCCCCGAATCCGTCGCCCATATACCCAAAATGACCAAAATTGTCAGCATCAATCCGTCCGGAAGATTGCGGGTAGCTGCCATATAAGAAAATCCAAAGCCTATGTATAACGCCCCCACGACAGTCAGGGCGACGTGTTCGATATGAAACTGATTTTTCCGCAGAACGGAGTAAATCAATAAAAGCAACAGTACGGTTATCACCAGATCCGGCGTGCTGATGGTAAGCCATGCAGAAAAAGTGAGCGATGGCCAGAGAATGCCCACCACCAAGATATAACCAAGAAATCCTGCTACGCCAAACGGCCGTATGCCCGACATCATCATAAATTCAAAATGGCCAATGACGGCCAGTAAAAAAACCAATAGGGAGTACCATGCTCCTCCAGCATAGATCAAGAAAAGAAAAGCCGCCCCACCTATCAAGCCAGTTATTATTCGTTGCTTCAACAGATTCCACCTCTCGGCTATACCGCCCCGTAGCGACGAGCTCGGCCTTGGTACTCCACAATCGCTTGATAAAAGTGTTCACGGGAAAAATCAGGCCAAAGCACATCCGTAAACCACATTTCCGTGTAGGCCAATTGCCAAAGCATAAAGTTGCTCAAGCGAATCTCTCCACTAGTGCGAATCAAGAGGTCGGGATCGGGAATATCGCTTGTATACAGGTAACGGGAAATGAGTTCTTCATCCAAATCCTGCGGGTCGAGTACCCCCGCCTTCACTTGCTGTGCGAGCGTGGAAAATGCCTTGACAATTTCGTCTCGGCCGCCGTAATTCAACGCAAAATTAAGCTGCAAGCCGCTGTTCTCGCGGGTTTTCTCCTCCGCCGTAAGCAAGGCATTGAGCGTATGGGATGGCAATTCATCCTTGCTGCCCAGCATGCGAATCCGAACGTTTCGTTCAATCAATTCATCCAATTCTGTCGACAAAAATTCCTGCGGAAGCTTCATGAGAAAATCCACTTCGTCCCGTGGACGCTTCCAGTTTTCCGTGGAAAAAGCGTACATGGTCATGTAGCGCACGCCAATTTCGTCCGCCGCCTTTACGACATCCTTCACTGTTTTCATACCTGCTCGATGCCCGGCGACCCGGGGTAAATTGCGCATGTTGGCCCATCTGCCGTTGCCATCCATGATGACAGCGACATGCTTCGGGATTTTTCCAGAGCGGTCCAGTTCTTCAGGTGCGCTGTTCTTTTCCTTGCGGGACCATTTGCGCGCTAGATGTTCTAACATAAAGTGTTCCCCCGTAATGAGAGATATAGACGTACATCCCCCTCATTAGAGGGGGATTCCCTAGAATTACACTTCCAAGATGTCTTTCTCTTTGTCCTTCACAATTTTGTCGACTTCTGCGATAAACTTATCCGTTGTTTTTTGCACGGTTTCCTGGTGGCGGCGGGATTCGTCTTCCGAAATCGTCGCAGCCTTTTCCAGCTTCTTGATCTCATCGTTTGCATCGCGGCGGATGTTGCGGATGGCTACCTTGGCCTCCTCACCGCTCTTGCCGGCCAGCTTCACGAGATCCTTGCGGCGCTCCTCCGTCAGCGGTGGAATGGCCAAACGGATGATCACACCGTCATTGCTCGGAGAAATACCGAGATCAGACTGCTGCAGAGCACGGTCGATTTCTTTCAAGGCCGTTTTGTCCCAAGGTTGAATGGTCAGCATGCGCGGCTCAGGGACGCTGATGTTCGCCAATTGGCTGATCGGCGTCGGCGTGCCGTAGTAGTCCACCATTACACGATCCAGCATGGCGGGATTCGCCCGCCCTGCACGCAAGGTGGACAGGTCCTTTTTCAGATTTGCGATCGCTTTGTTCATGCGATCTTCCATGTCTTTGATCACGGATTGTGCCATAATTATTCCCCCTTCACCAGAGTACCGATCTTGTCGCCCATCACTGCCCGGCGAATATTGCCTTCTTCGGAAATGTTAAAGACGATCAGCGGGATATTGTTGTCCATGCACAAGCTCGAGGCTGTGGAATCCATGACGCCCAACCCCTTGCTTATGACTTCCAGGAACGTGAGTTGGTCGTACTTCTCCGCGGCTGGATCCAGGCTCGGATCTGCGGAGTAGACGCCATCCACTTTGTTTTTCGCCATCAGGATGACTTCGGCTTCGATCTCGGCTGCGCGCAAGGCAGCAGTCGTGTCTGTCGAGAAGTACGGGTTGCCCGTACCGGCCGCAAAGATGACGACGCGCATTTTTTCCAAGTGGCGAATCGCACGTCGGCGTATGTATGGTTCTGCCACTTGTCTCATCTCGATCGACGTTTGTACGCGAGTCGGGACGTTCACTTGTTCCAGTCCATCCTGCAAGGCGAGTGAGTTCATGATCGTGGCCAGCATGCCCATGTAATCGGCGGTTGCCCGATCCATTCCCTTGGAGCTGCCGGAAAGTCCGCGCCAGATGTTACCTCCACCGACGACTACTGCGACTTGTACTCCCAATTCTACGATTTCCTTGATCTGGTTAGCGACGGAAAAGATGACTTTCGGGTCAATGCCGTACCCGAGGTCTCCAGCCAGCGCTTCCCCACTCAACTTTAACACAACCCGTTTGTAAGCAGGAAGTGGCATGTGAAACGGCCTCCATTCATGAATCATTCTCTGTGCATTGTCGGCATTCCTCCCGATGCTCATAACTTGGCTTGCGCCAGCCTCGCGGGAGTGCCTACGCTGACCATGTCGATACTGCATCGCCTTCCGCGAGCCGATCGACAAAGAAGCAGCACAAATGCTTTTTACGTAACGGAGAGTTTCACATGTAGTGAAACTCTCGCTTTGAAAATAGGGAACACGGAGGTGTTCCCTATTTCCTTCTTATTGTTTATTCACTTGCGCCATTACTTCAGCGGCAAAGTCTTCTTGCTTTTTCTCGATGCCTTCGCCCACTTGGAAACGAGCGAATTCTTTCAAAGTAGCGCCTGCTTCTTTCAAAAGAGCGGATACTTTCTTGTCTGGGTCTTTTACGAATGGCTGTTCAACCAGTACGTATTCTTCGAAGAACTTGGAGAGGCGGCCTTCTACCATCTTCTCGACGATGTTTGCAGGCTTGCCTTCCGCCAGTGCTTGGTTCTTCAGAACTTCGCGCTCGCGATCGATTTCCTCTTGGGAAACTTCTTCGCGGTTCGCAAAGCGTGGGTTGGACGCAGCAGCGTGCATGCCGAGGTCTCTTGCCAAGGTTTCATCCTGGGTGCCTTCCAGTGTCACCAGAACGCCGATGCGGCCGCCCATGTGCAGGTAAGCGCCGAATACGCCGTTGTCGCTCTTCTCGGAGATGAAGAAGCGGCGGAAAGAGATGTTTTCACCGATGGTGGAAATTTTTTCGTTGATCACGTGAGACAAAGACTCGCCAGCGCCTTTGAAAGGTTGTTCCAGAGCCGCTTCAACAGATGCTGGGCGTTGGGATACAACGTGCTCGGCGATGTCTTTTACGAGGTTTTGGAACTCAGGGTTTTTCGCAACGAAGTCGGTTTCGCAGTTTACTTCGACGATTGCTGCCACGTTGCCAGCAACCGCAGTAGCGGTCAGACCTTCAGCAGCGATGCGGCCGGATTTTTTCGCCGCTTTCGCGATACCGCGCTCACGGAGCAAGTCGATTGCTTTTTCCATGTCGCCGTTTGTTTCTTCCAGCGCGCGTTTGCAATCCATCATCCCTGCACCTGTACGCTCGCGCAGTTCTTTTACTGTTTGTGCACTAATTGCCATTGAGTAGACCTCCTTGGAAAGTTGCGATCTTTGTACGGGAAAAGATCTCCCATTTGTTAAAAAAGGATGGACGGGGCTCTGACACCCTCAGTCCACCCTCTTACACTTGCTTACGCAGTTGTTGTGGCTTGCTCTCCGCCTTGGTTGCCTTCTTGCAGGGCATCTGCCATTTTCGCAGTCAGCAATTTCACTGCGCGAATAGCGTCGTCGTTACCTGGGATCACGTAATCGATCTCATCCGGATCGCAGTTAGTATCTACGATTGCAACGATTGGGATACCCAGTTTGCGAGCTTCGGCAACAGCGATGCGCTCTTTGCGTGGGTCGATGACGAACAGTGCGTCCGGCAGTTGATCCATGTGAGCGATACCGCCGAGGAATTTCTCCAGGCGATCCATTTCTTTGCGAAGAACGATAACTTCTTTCTTCGGCAATACTTCAAACGTGCCATCCTGTTCCATGCGCTTCAGCTCAGCCAAGCGAGCTGTACGTTTTTTGATGGTCGTGAAGTTAGTCAAAGTACCACCCAACCAACGTTGGTTGATGTAGTAGTGACCTGTGCGTTCTGCTTCTTCTTTTACGGATTCTTGTGCTTGTTTCTTCGTACCAACGAAGAGCACTTTGCCGCCGTTTTGAGCGAGTTCACGTACGAAGTTGTACGCTTCCTCTACTTTTTTCACAGTTTTTTGCAGGTCGATAATGTAGATTCCGTTACGTTCGGTGAAGATATAGCGAGCCATTTTCGGGTTCCAACGACGAGTTTGGTGACCAAAGTGAACACCAGCCTCGAGGAGTTGTTTCATCGAAATTACTGCCATATTTCACACCTCCTTGAAAGTGGTTTTTTTGATGCCTACCTCCGCCGCACCGCATGTCCCAAGCAATTCTGCCTGAGGCAGCACCATTGCTGGAATTGGTGGGCGTGCGATTTCAACACCGTTAATGAATATATCACATGGAACTTTCAATTGCAACAAACAGATTCCATTATTTTCGCAAAAAAATACCGCCTTACTTTTTAGGCGGTGTGGTAATGAGCTTGACGATTTCCGCTTCCGTCACAGGTGTCGAAACCTGGTACGTTCCTACGCGAATCCGGTTCAGCTTGTCCTGTGCGCGCAGCTCGTCCACGAATTTGTTATCGGCAGGCAGAATCCCCGCTTGCACCAGCTGCTTCGCTACTCCTTCCGCCGTCGCTTTGTAAGGGACGGTAAAGGACACGAGCGTTTCCGGCTTAGACTCCTCCACTTTCGGTGCGAGCGGCTGCCCCGTCTGAGCTTGGGCCGGCGGCGTCGCGGAAAGAGGCGGTTGCGCTGGAGAGCGTTCCTCCCCTTGGGCTTCCGGTGGCTTCGCTTGCGGCTGCGCGGCTTCTTTTACTGTCGGGGCATTCGGCTGAACGGTCTGACTAGCCGCAGGAGACACTGGCGCTTTCGGCGCAGCGGGAGACGGCTTTACGTTCACCTTTTTTTCCTGTTGCCATTGTTCGTACTCTTCCTTGGTCAACACGACCATCTGTAATTCCTTTGCGGCGTCCTTGATTTGCTCGGATGAAAGGGCCTTCGCCTCTGTGGGCACCTGTTTCGATGCAAGCCATCCCATGCTTGCCGCAGCAACGATCAAGCCCGCACCGAACCCGAACAGCAGCTCCCGTTTACGCATCATAAGCCCCTCTTTCGTTCCTGGAAGCCAATGCAAAGATCAGATCGATCTCACCGCGCCCCGCGCCCAGACGCTTGGCGATCTCATCGGCCGACAGACCTTCCCGATGCAGCTCAAATGCTCGCCGGTACCTCTCCCGCAGGGCTAGCATGTCTACCTCTGCGGGAGCCTCGATGCCTTCCTTCTTTTCTTGGTGCATCGTCTGTGGCAGAGGCTCCTCTTGATTCAGTGGCCGTGCGTTTTCCCATTGAGCCACGCGCTGGCGCAATTCGTGCATTTCTGACCGAAGCTCCCCCTCGGTCGCTTCGAGCCTGGCCCGTACCCATTCCTTTTCCTGTCTCCACTTCCGCTCCAGCCCTTGCACCAGCTTTTCGATCTCTGTCCTGTCAGTCGTCCGCTGTGTCAGAAGCGTCCTGTCAGCATCATCTGTCCGATTTCCTTTCAAGAACAAGGCAACAGCCATGCAAAGCACGCCTGCTCCAATCATGATGAGATACACTACGTCCATAATGGCCACCTTTGTTTCTGGCATGTCTTCTTTCCTTATTACAAGGAGATATCAATAAATCGCCCGCGCAAGGGATCCCTCATCGACACCGAAGATGGCGCCTTGTCCTCTGCGGAAGCACCCTCGAGTGAGACTGGGTCTTTTCCTTCCCGCTCCTGCTTTTCTTTTTGCTGTTTGTTCTCCCGCTCTCGGATCTGGCTCTTTTCTGGCTGAGCGACCTCGACCGGGCGACTGCGCATCTGCTGGTCAAGCAGGGAGCGTTCGTCGAGCATCGATTGCTGTTCATGGATGGTACGCTGCTGCTGGTGCTCCTGAATCCTTCCCGCCTCGAGCGAACGAGGCACAGCGACCTGCAATTCCACCGCTTTCCAACTCATGGAGGCTCACTCCCTGCCGCTTTTGGATGTGGGCAAAAACGAAAATCAGATCAAGGTGGCCGTACTGATTTCTCCGTCAAGCACGACAAAACGCGTCCGCGCATACTCGTGCTTGATGAAATGCACAAGTTTCCCGAACGTCATCTTGATCCCGGGGTACATCACGTGGTATGCCTCGATCGCAGCCGGCCCTTCTCCCTTTAACTCGGTCTCCACATCTTTTTTCCGGGCCTCGAGTGTCTTGCACTCCTTTTCCAGCACAAGCCGGGTATTCGTGAGTTTGATCTGGAGCATTTTTTTGTCTGGAGGCAATTCCCCGCTCGTTTGCAAAATCTGGTTCATGACACTGAGACCTTGATCCGTTTTGCGCAAATTTTCATACACCTGCTGCAATTCCTTTTGGATTTGCACCAGCTCCTGGCGAAGCTCCGGCTTCACTCCCACTTCGAGGACCGTCGGCGTCGCGCTCGTATTGCCGAATACGCGTGCGGCAATCTTCTCGCCCGCTTGCAATACACCGCCAATGATGATGCCTTTGGCACCTTTGCACAGGATTTGCTTGCCAGCCCGAACCGTCGAAAACATGATGCTCTGCGACACGATTACCTGATTTCCCGCTGTCACGTTTGCATTTTGGATAAAGGATGTGCGAACGTCATGGCCTGCGACGATGGACCCTTTGTCTTGAGCCACGATTCCGCTTTTGATTTCGATGGATCCACCTGCGATCAGCTCCGCTCCTTCTACACTGCCCAAGACGCGAATATCGCCCGATGCTTTTACTCGAAACCCATTTAATACGTTCCCGCGAATGACCACCGTTCCCACAAAGTCGATGTTGCCGACGCCGAAGTCCACGTCCCCGTTCACTTCAAAGACAGGGAAGACATTCAGCTTGTCCTGGTCTGTGAACGATACCTGACCGTCAATGGCTGCATAAATCATGGTTCGCTCCTGATTTTGCACCACGTTTTTTCCAGGCTTGATGATGACATCTCTGCCGGCTTTGGGAATGATGGGCTCTCCGGTAACGGACTTGCCAGGTTGACCTTGCCCCGCTGGGATTTTGCGCGCCAACAGCTGCCCCTTTACGACGTTAGGGATCGTTGTGAGGTTGTAGAAGTCGACGCGACCGTCTTCCAGTTCTTTGGGACCGCTTTCCTCACGCACCGAATCAAGATAAGGGTATTCTACCGATCCATCCGTACCCGGCACAGGAGGGAGGCCCCTGGCGACGGTGACCTGTGCATGAACGAATTTGCGAGGCAAGGTGCACAAATCCTGAACGACGTTGTCCAGGATTCCGAAAGTGACCCGGTGTTTCCGAAGCTCTTCATATACATCACTTTCCCGGATCAAGATGTTGTCGAGATCCTCCTCCTCTGCACGGAGAATGATCACCGCTTCCAGTTTGTCTGCGGACAGCTTCACTTCGAATCGATAGTTCCCGATCGCTTCCATCTTGCTTCCCCCTTTACATCATTGGGTACTTTCTCTCTACATTAATTGCGACTTCCATCTGGACAACGCAGAACGAAGACGGAAAAGAGCCTTGGAATGTAGCTGGGATATTCGTGAAGGAGACAGGCTCATGATTTCTGCGATTTCCGACAACGTCATCTCCTCGAAGTAGAACAGCGAAACGACGAGTCTTTCCTTTTCCGGGAGCTTGTCAATAACGGTGACCAGCACTTCCTTCAAGCTCGACACCTCTGCCACGTTCTCGGGACGCGGAGTCGCCTCATCGACAATGTAAGTGTGCCGTGCCGTTTTTTGCTCATCTTCCTCCCCGACCGCTTCATCAATCGAGACCATCGTCGCCAGTGACGTTTCGTAAAATACTTGCTGAAGCTCCTTTTCGCTTATCCCCAAATAATCCGACACTTCCTGATCGGTAGGCATTCGCAGCATTTGCTGTTCCAATGTGGTGTACGCTTCTTCGATTTTTTTGGCCTTGTCGCGAACGGTACGGGGAATCCAATCGTTTTCACGCAATCCGTCGATCATGGCTCCGCGGATGCGCCACATCGCGTACGTCTCGAATTGCAGTCCGCGCGTGTGGTCGAACTTTGCCAGGGCGTCCAACAGACCAAAACGGCCGTAGCTGATCAGATCGTCCTTGTCTACATTTGCGGGCAAATTGATCGCCAGCCGGTTCGCTACTTTGTCCACAAGAGGAAGAAAACGGGTAATCAAATCGATTTCCGCCTCGCGACTCCCTTCCTGTTTCCACATGACCCATTTATCGAATTCTTTTGCTTTTTCTTGAATGGTTAGCCGTGCCACGAAATGTCACCAACCTTTACTCATCTGTTAAGCGCCTAACGACCTCTGCAACGGTGGTGGGATCCTCTGCCGGATGGACTTTTTCCACCCTGGAGAACTGGAGTGGAGCAAAAGTCCCTTCGTCCTCTTCGCTCGGACCGTCCTCTCGCCCAGTCAATGAGGGAGCGACCGATGCCTCAGGGCCAGGTTCCCCTGCATTCGCCGAGGAAGAAGCCGACGCCTGTGTCTTTGCCACGATGGCAAACACCCAGCGAATCGGAAACGCAGCGAGGAAAAAAACGATGAAGGCGACGCCTGCCCTCTCCAGCGCAACAAGCAAGACGTTGCTCGAGAGGGCTGTCGCCAGCGTGATGACAAAAGCGAGAAGTCCCAAGCCAGCATTGATCCAAATGGTTCCCATCATCCCTATACTTCCTTCACACCTTGATTAACTGTCCGGATTTGAAGCACTCCGTTTGTGGCATCCATCTCTATCGTCCGACCGCAGTTTCCCCCTGTATCTTCTGCCACTATCTTGATCTGAGCGTCCTTCAAAGCCAGCTTGCATGCTTCCACATTCCTCGGTCCGATCCGCATCGTATCGTTGTTGCCCAAGAAGGCAAACATCTGAGCCCCGCCTGCCAGTTTCGCGACGAGATGCCGGGTGGAAGCGCCCGCTTTTTCCATCTGGTCGATCAGAAACGGTATGGCGGTGTCCGCGTACTTTCCAACCGTGAGCTCCCCGCCTTTGGCCAGGGACGATTCGGGTAGCATGACGTGGGCCATTCCGGCTATTTTATGGATACTGTCGTAGAGCACCACCCCTACACACGAGCCAAGTCCGGTGGTACGCAGCCGGCTCGGCGCCTTGGCCACACCGAGGTCGGCCATACCGATCTTTATAATTTCCATCGAGCTAATTTCCATCGAACGGAACTCCTAGTGCACGAAATAGAATGGGAAGGGACTCGGGATCGGGTATCAGAAAGAAATTCCCCTTTACCTTTTCGTTCCCCTCAAAGAAAGCCGTGTCAATCGTGAGGGCGACGTCCCCTGCCTGACCGAGTTCGATCAAGCCGTAGCTGAGAATGGCTCCAGCCATATCCACCGCCAGCGCAGGAACGGAAGGCTGCAGATTCAACTGAGTGAAATCTGCTAGCGATGATAGGTAAGAACCCGTCAAAATGTTTCCGATCTCATGCAGCGCCGAAACCTCCAGCTCTTCCCATTCATAGACGTCTTTCTCGATTCCGGTGATCTGGTGCAGCAGATGCTTGGCGGAATCCATGTCGAGGATGAAAAACATGTTGCCGGGGCTGTCGCCTTCTACGCGGAGAAAGACAGTAACCACAACCGTTTCTGCCCCACCCACGCAATCCGCTACTTGGTCGAAAGGAATAATGCTGACTTGAGGCACTTTCATGTCAATTTCTTTTTGCATGAGTTTAGAGAGAGCGGTAGCTGCATGGCCCGCACCGATATTCCCAATTTCTCGCAGCACGTCGAACTGGAAATCTCCAAACTTCGTAAAGTAGCCCATTTTGCTTACCCCTCAATAGTGTCCAACTGCTTGATTTCTTCATTGCTCAACACTTTGTCGAGGTTAAGCAGGATCAACAGGCGCTTGTCCAGCTTGGCAACCCCGCGCAGATAAGCCGCTTCCACCCCTCCCACTACTTCCGGCGGCGGCTCGATCGCATCGACTGGAATATCGATCACGTCGTTTGCGGCGTCCACGATCAAGCCAACCTCCAGCTCTCCTACCGCGACGATAATGATCCGGGTCGATTCGGAATAGACGCTCTCTTCCAGCCCGAACCGGTTGCGCAGGTCGATGATCGGAGTCACGACCCCGCGCAAGTTGATCACCCCTTTGACAAACTTGGGAGTGCGAGGTACGCGTGTAATGTGTTCCAGTTTTTCAATGGATTTGACTTGACTGACTTCTACTCCGTACTCTTCGTCTTTCAAACGAAAGACGATCACTTTTACTTCGCCTACGATTTCCTTGTGCTCGAGCATTCGGTTGCCCCTCCTTGATTGGCCTCGGTAGTGTTGCTTACTTGATCAGTGCGTTGCAATCGATGATGAGTGCTACTTGTCCGTCGCCCAGAATCGTAGCGCCGGAGATGGCGAAGACGTTCACCAAATATTTGCCAAGCGATTTCAAGACGATTTCCTGCTGACCGATGAAGGAGTCGACCACCAGCCCGGCCATTTTTTCTCCTTTGCGGACGATAACCACAGCGACCTCTTCTTCATCCAGCTCTGTACCGTTCGCAGGCACCTGGAAGATATCTTGAAGCGAGACGAGCGGGACCACCCGACCTCGGAAGTCGATCACCTTTTGGCGGTGGGCCATCATGATCTGGTCTTTTTTGAAGACGGCTGTCTCGATGATGGAGCTGAGCGGCACGGCGTACTTCTCATTCTTCACCTGGACAAGCATCGCGGAAATGATCGAGAGCGTCAGCGGCAGCTGAATCAGGAAGGTCGTCCCTTGTCCCGCCACCGACTCCACGGTTACACTTCCACCGAGGGACTCGATTTTGGATTTGACCACGTCCAGGCCTACGCCCCTGCCGGAAATGTCCGAGATGACCTCTGCCGTGCTGAAGCCGGCGGCAAACAGCAGTTCATGGATCTGTTTATCCGTCAGGCTGTCCGCATTTGCAGGATTCACAATACCGCGCTCAATCGCCTTTTTCAGCACGCGCTCCTTGTTGATGCCTGCCCCATCGTCCTTGACTTCGATGAACACGTGGTTTCCGCTATGGAACGCACGAAGCACGATCGTTCCTTCTTCCGGCTTGCCCGCTTTTTTCCGGTTCTCAGGGGATTCGATCCCGTGGTCCAGCGAATTTCGCAGCAAGTGGTTGAGCGGGTCGCCGATTTCGTCGATCACGGTGCGGTCCAGCTCGGTCTCTGCCCCGATGATTTCCAAATGGACTTTCTTGTGCAGATCCTTTTGCAAATCACGAATCATGCGGGGAAAGCGATTGAACACCTGCTCGACCGGAACCATTCGCATCGTCAGGATGATATTTTGCAAATCTCCGCTGATGCGGCTCATGTGTTCAACGGTCTCTTGCAGCTCATTTTTGCCGATTTCTCTTGCCAGCTGCTCGAGTCGCCCGCGGTCGATGACGAGCTCACTGAACAGGTTCATCAAAATATCCAACCGATCGATATCCACGCGGATCGTCTTTCCGCCCGTTGCCTGCTTTCGCGTAGGAGCCTGCTGGGCTTCCGGGGCTTTTTTCTCCGCTTCTTCCGTCTTTTCCAGAGCCACGGGTTCAGGCTTTCTTTCCGCTTCCTTCAATTGGATCGGATCGATTTTGACATCCTGAATCTCGGAAATGTTCAAAATCGAACTGCGAATTTTATCCGCGGATTGCATCGTGACATATGCGACCTCGAACGACGTCTCGAACCGTTCGTTTTCGATGTCTTCCACGCTCGGTTTGGTTTTGATCACTTCACCCATCGACTCCAGCTGATCGAAAACCATGTAGGCGCGAGCGGCTTTCAGCAAGCATGATTCAATTAGCGACACCTTGATCCATAGCAGGTTGTTGCCCTGCTCCTTGGACTGTTTCAGCACCATCATCGCGTAATCGTCCATGTCGTCCACCCCGACAGCCGCTTGTTCGGCTGCGGGAGCTTCCGCTTCTTCTACGGCCGCTGTTGCCGCAACCTCCTGCTCGGCGGTAAACTCGCCAGCGACGATTGCACGCAGCTTCTTCACGGGGATCGACACGTCCGCCGACCCGTCTCCGCCTTCCGTGATGTCGATCACCATCCCTTCGATCAAATCGACGCTCTGGAAGATGACATCCATAATATCGCTGTTGATCGTCAGCTTTTGATTGCGGATGAGGTCCAGTACATTTTCCGCTTCATGCGTCAAGCTAGCCATGTCCTCAAACCCCATCGTTGCGGACATGCCTTTCAACGTATGAGCCGAACGGAAGATTTCCTTCACATGTGTAAGGTTGCCCGGATCATTTTCCAGCAGCAGCAGATTTGCGTTGATCGCTTGCAGATGTTCTTTCGATTCTTCGATAAACATGTCCAAATACTGATTCATATCCATCGGTGATCCACCTCCCAAAATCAGTGCACGAGCTTGCACAACAGCTCTGGAATTTTATCAACAGGGGCAACGTTGTCTGCAAGGCCCGCCAGAACGGCAGAACGTGGCATCCCGTAAACGACACAAGTCGACTCGTCCTCGACAATGCTCGTAACAACACCCTGGTCTTTCATCAATTTTAGACCTTTTGTCCCATCATTTCCCATGCCTGTCATGATAATTGCCCACTTGTCTACATTTGTCAAATGGCTTGCGGACTCGAACAAAATGTCGACAGAAGGGCGATGGCCACCTCTCGGCTCCGCCTGATGCAGATGAGCCTGAAGTCGCCCGTTTATGTATTGAACTTCAAAATGGAATCCTCCCGGAGCGATATAGGCCGTACCTGGCTCCAGCACTTCTCCGTCTTCCACCTCCGTCACCCGTATATGGGACAGCGTGTTCAGTCGTTGCGCCAACGATTTTGTAAAACCGGCAGGCATGTGCTGCACGATAGCGATCGGTGCGGGAAAATCTGCAGGTATTGCAGTTAGGACGGTTTGCAGTGCTTTTGGTCCTCCCGTCGATGTACCCAAGACGACCAGCCTTTGTCTTGCGCTTCCAAACACTCGCGGCGGAGCGGCATGGGCTGGAGCGGGAGCGGTCGCTTTTGCCGTTTTCTGAATCCGAATTGGAGCCGCAAGCTTGCCAGGCGAGCCCAGTTCGTTGGCCGGTGGCTTGCTATCCCTTTCGTTTGCCGGTGATTTGCGAATGCGGCCCTTGGTTGTGTACGCTGCTTTTACGCGTTCTACCAGCCGGTCGCCTACCTTGTGAATATCAAGCGAAATCGGTCCGGAGGGCTTTGTCACGAAGTCAAACGCGCCCAGCTCCAAGGCCAGAATCGTCGCTTCCGCACCTTCCCTCGTCAAGCTGCTCAGCATCACCGTCGGCACCGGATGATCGTTCATCAGAATCTTCAGTGCGTCCAGGCCGTTCATGACGGGCATCTCAATATCCAACGTGACGACATCCGGATCAAGTTGTTTGCACTTTTCCACACACTCGAGTCCATTTCTCGCTCGATCGATGACTTCGATATCGGGATCCGCGGATAAAATATCAGAAATAACTTTACGCATGAATGCAGAATCGTCTGTTACCAAGACACGAATCTTACGCAAGTTCAATCTCGCTCCTTTCCTTCGCCTGCTGCCTTATCGAATGAAGTGTTTCAACCTCGCCAAAAATCCTTTGAGACCATTCGCCGGGATCTCTGCTTTTGAAGAAATCTCCAAGTACTGCCCGACCAAACTCCGAATGCTCCTGGAGGATTGCGCTTGTGGATAGGCCAGTAGAAAAGGACGTTGCTGCTTCACTGCCTTGGACACGTGGGAATCATCCGCGACGTATCCTAATGAATGGATCTCCATCTCTAGAAAGCGTTTGGCAACCATCGCCAGCTTGTCCGCTGTCATCTTGCCTTCGCGATCTGAGGTTACTCGGTTGATCACCAGCCGGATCTTGACCGCGGGGTTGCGGGAGTGCAGCATTTTGATGACCGCGTAAGCATCTGTGATCGCTGGCGGCTCCGGCGTCGTCACGAGAATCACCTCGTCCGAGGAAAGCATGAAGTGTATGGATTCCTTTGACAAGCCAGCCCCCGTATCGAATATGATCGTATCGGCATAGCCTTGGAGCGGGTTCAGCCGAGCAAACAACAAGTCCAGTTTTTCGTCGTCCAGCTGCATGATCTGAGTGAACCCGGACCCGCCCGCGATAAATTCCAGTCGGCCTGGTCCTTGTTCCATGATGTCCCATACGGTCACATCGGGCTCAAGCAGATGAAAAAGATGCTTTTTCGGAGTAATCCCCATCAGCACATCCAGATTGGCAAGGCCCAAATCTACATCGAATAGAACAGCCTTGTGTCCCCTCTCGATCAATCCGAGTCCAAAGTTGAGACTGAAATTCGACTTCCCCACCCCGCCCTTTCCGCTGGTGACCGTTACGAGCTTTGTCGGACGTGCCTGATTGTTCGCTTTGATACGTTGGCGGAGTTGTTCTGCTTGGTCTCGCATGGCCTTTAGTCTCCCATTACCATGGATGATACAAGTGCGGGTGTCGCAACCACGATGTCATCCGGAACATTTTGACCCGTCGTGACGTAGGATGGGACAAGTTTCATTTCCTCTGAGACGTTTACCATCGTCCCATAGCTCTGAGTCTCGTCCGCTTTTGTAAAAATCACCTGCTTAACCGGTATATCCGAGAAGTTTTGAATAATCGCCTTCATGTCCGCATACTTGGAAGTCAGGCTGAGCACCAGGTAGTTAACGCTGTTCTGTCCGTGCTCCACGAGCTCCCGAATCCCTTGCACGTACTCATCTTTTCGGAAATTGCGGCCTGCGGTATCCACGAAGATCAAATCGCAATCACTGAGCTTTTCCATCGCCGACAGCATCTCTTTCGGTTGAAACACGACCTCCAGCGGCACGTTGAGTATGTTTGCGTACGTCTTCAATTGCTCAACTGCAGCCATCCGGTACGTATCCGCTGTAATGAATCCGATTTTCCGTTTTTCCTGCAGCATGCAGTTGGCAGCCAGCTTGGCAATAGTCGTCGTTTTCCCCACGCCGGTAGGTCCGAAGAAAAACGCATACTGAACGGAGCGATCGAGCCGCATTGGCGTCTTTGTACGGCCAGAAAGCATTTCGGAGAGGATGCTCCTGCTCTCAGCGCGGGCATCATCCAGTTGCCAGACATGTCCCGCGTTCGCTTTCTCCATCAATTTTTGCAGGATCTGGGCCGTGACTTCCTCCGTCACCCCTTGCTCTAGAAGGTGCGCCCGGATCGCTTTTACGGGTTCCGGTAGCTGCTGGCTCAAATCGTGAACAAGCAGTTTTTGAAACATCTGCCGCATGTCTCGCATCTCGTTGGCCAACGCATCCGTGCCGGCCAAAGGATGGCTCGGGATCGGATTCGAATCCGGTTTTGCCGATTGAACGGCGGCCGGATTTGGCTGGACCGCCGGTTGCTCCAGCTCTTTTTCAGCCACTGGCTCCTGCGTTCTCTGGGATATTTCCGGAGGAGCCGAGACACGTTCTTTTACAGCCACGCCTCCTTCATTCGCACGAGACTGTGCCGCGCCAGCTTTTCGGTACACTTGTCCCATTGAATAGGCTCCTGTTTGCGTGCGAGTGATAGCGTCTGTTTGTCGATCTGCTGCCGGTGCCTGAACCTTCTCATTCTCGGCGGCCTTATCGTCTACTGCAGCAATGACTTCAATCCGCATCTTGCCAAACATCCCGAACAATCCGCCTATTTTTACTGGCTTGGAGTTTAAAATGACGGCATCTTTGCCTAAATCCGCCCTGATTTTGTCCAGGGCTTCCGGCATGGAATCGACTATGTAACGTTTCACTCTCACGTGATGTTCACCATCCCTACGCTTTGCACTTCAACATGTGGCTCCAGCTCGCTGTATGACAAAACGGGAACATCCGGCATCATTCGGTCAAGCAGCTGGCGCAAATACATACGCACGGCAGGTGAAGAAAGAATGATCGGCTGTTGTCCCGAATTGATCATCTTTCCGACCTCCACCGACATCGACTGGTAGATCCGCTGGGACGTCTCCGGATCCATCGCCAGATAGCTGCCTTGCTCGGATTGCTCGACCCGTTCGGAGATCGCCTTTTCCAGCCCTGCCCCTGCTGTGAGCACCCGGAGAGGTTGGCCCGGTTCGGTATACTGCAGAGTGATCTGTCTGGCCATCGCCTGCCGCACGTACTCGGTCAGCACTTCCGGATCCTTGGTGAACAGGGCGTGATCGGCCAACGCTTCGAGGATGACATTCAAATTGCGCACCGAAACTTTCTCTCTCAGCAGCTTTTGCAGCACTTTCTGCACATCGCCGATGGAGAGCAGCCCCGGGATCAGCTCGTCTACCAAAACCGGAGCAGTCTCCCTCACATTGTCGATCAGGGCGCGGGTCTCTTGGCGGCCCAAAAGCTCGTGCGCATGGCGCTTGATGATCTCCGTCAAATGGGTGGCCACTACGGATGGCGGATCCACGACCGTATACCCTGACAGCTCGGCAATCTCCTTATTCTCTTCTGTTACCCATAATGCGGGCAATCCAAACGCGGGTTCCACCGTTTCAATCCCTACCACGCTGTCATCCTCGATCCCCGGACTCATGGCGAGATAGTGATCCAGCATAATTTCCCCTTTTGCTACTTGGTTGCCCTTGATTTTGATCATGTACTCATTGGGGCGCAATTGGATGTTATCCCGAATGCGAATGACAGGAACGACGATTCCCATTTCCAGCGCAATCTGTCGGCGTATCATGATGACGCGGTCGAGCAGGTCCCCACCCTGTTTCACATCAGCCAGTGGAATCAGTCCGTAGCCAAACTCGAACTCAATCGGATCGACCTGCAGCAGACCGACGACACTCTCGGGACTGCGCACTTCTTCGATTTGCTGTTCTTCTACTTTGTCTGCGGATTCAAGCATCTCGATCCGCTGTTTCTTGCTCAGCTTCCACCCGGCAAAGGCCATAATTCCCGCCACCGGGAAAACCGGCAAAAGACCGATCGGGGTAAAGAGTCCCAGGAGCAGCATACATCCGGAAACGATGTACAACAGCCGCGGAAAACTGAACATTTGCCGGGTGATGTCATCACCGAGCCCTTCCCCGGAAGTCGAGCGCGTCACGATAATACCAGCCGCTGTGGAAATCAGCAGGGCGGGAATTTGGCTGACGAGCGCATCCCCGACAGACATTGTGGTAAAGCGGGAAGCAGACTCCGCGAAGCCAAGACCGTGGACGAGCATCCCGATTATGAAGCCTCCGATGATGTTGACAATAAAAATAATGATTCCGGCAATGGCATCCCCTTTTACGAATTTGCTGGCACCGTCCATCGCTCCGTAAAAGTCGGCTTCACTCTCGATCTTTTTCCTTCGCGCTCTCGCTTCTGCTTCGGTGATCATTCCGGCATTCAGGTCGGCGTCGATACTCATCTGTTTCCCCGGCATCGCGTCGAGCGTAAACCGTGCCGCTACTTCCGCCACACGCTCAGACCCTTTGGTGATGACGATAAACTGGATGATGATCAAAATGAGGAAGACGACAAATCCGACGACCTGGTTTCCACCAACGACAAAATCCCCGAAGGTTTCGATTACTTTTCCGCCTTCCCCATGAGACAAAATGTTTCTCGTGGTGGATACATTCAAAGCCAGACGAAAAAGCGTAGTGATGAGCAGAACCGTGGGGAATATGGAAAACTCCAACGTTTCCTTTGTGTACATGGACACAAGCAAAATCGTCAACGCAAGGGAGATGTTGAGGATCAGAAGCAGATCGAGCAATCCGGAAGGGAGTGGGATCACCATCATGACCACAATGCTTATGACGAATAGGATCGTGCCTAGCTCCTTGAATTTGAATCCCACTGTTTATCCTCCTTTCTCTTATTTCACTTTCCCCTGCAGCTTGTATACGTACGCGAGAACTTCCGCTACGGCTTTAAACAACTCTTCGGGAATTTGCTGTCCGATTTCTACTTGACTATAAAGAGCCCTGGCCAAGGGCTTGTTTTCCATCGTTACGATACGGTGCTTTTTGGCCACCTCTCTGATTTTCAGAGCGAGGTAATCTTGCCCTTTGGCCACCACCGTCGGGGCACTCATCGCGTTGGCGTCATAGCGTATGGCAACAGCAAAGTGAGTCGGGTTGGTGATGATCACATCTGCTTTTGGCAGCTCCTGCATCATTCGCCGGATCGCCATACTGCGTTGACGCTCGCGAATCTTTCCTTTAATCAGCGGATCCCCTTCCGCCAGTTTGTGTTCATCTTTCAAGTCCTGCTTGGACATCCGCAAATTCTTCTCGTGTTCATAACGCTGGTAGGCGTAATCCAAAACCGCGAGAACAAACAGCAGTAAGCCCAGGTACAGCCCCAGCTTGGAGACTTCCCCCGCCGTAAATGACAGGACCGTTCCCAAAGATTTGAGGGACAGCTGTACCACCTGTTCTTTCGTGTTCCACAAAATCGTATAGGCGACAAAAATACCGGCACTGATTTTCAACAGCGACTTCAGCAGTTCCACTAGGGAACGCATGGAAAATATTCGTTTTGCCCCTTGAATCGGGTTTAATTTTTCTAGCTTGAAATGCAGCGTCTCGGTGGATACGACCCACCCGACCTGCATGATGTTGACGGCAAAGGCTACGAGCATGGAAAGACCGAGTACCGGCCCCACGATTTTGAATGCTTCAAAGGCCAACTGCTTAATCATGACGGCAAGGTTTTCCTCATTGACTTGCCATCCCGTATACGTGATCAGCGACTCTCTCATGATGTTTTGAAATGTAGCGAGCATATTCGAGCCGAGCATGGTCAGCAAAAAAAAGAACGAAGTGAGGGCAATCGCCGGGGACAAATCCTGGCTCTTGGCCACCTGCCCCTTCTTGCGAGCGTCATCCCTTTTCTTGGGCGTCGCTTTTTCGGTCTTCTCTCCGTTAAAATACTGGAGGTCTATCGGAAAATGAAATCTGATTCTCTTCATGGTGATCCTCCGAGCGATTTCATCATTTCTGCGAGTGCCCGGAACATGTTTTCGAACAACCCGCTCAACGTCAGCAGGAAAGCAGGCATCACCACTATCAAAAGCAGAAAACTCGCAAGCAATTTGATCGGCAGCCCAACGACGAAAATATTGAACTGCGGGACTGACTTGGCGATAATGCCGAGAGAGAGGTCCACCAGGAACAGAGACACCACGATAGGTGCAGCCATCATAAACGCGCTGAGGAACATGTTTTGAAAGACTTTGACGGCGGTCATCATCACCTGCTCGCTACCGAAGGCCGCCCAAACCGCATCGACCGGAATGGCCTGGTAGCTCTTGAGGATCCCCCGGATCAGCATGTGATGCCCGTTGATGCTGAAAAAGTAAAGAGTAGCCAGGATGTTCTTGAAGTTACCGGTAACCGGGATGTATGCGCCCGTCTTCGGATCGATGACGTTGGCCATCGCCAGCCCCATCTGCATGTCCATGAGTCCGCCAGCCACCTGAACAGCAACAAACATCAATTCGCAAATGTATCCGAGAATGACTCCTACCAATGCTTCTTTGCAAACGTGAAGGATAAAGGTCAAATCCATGGCAATCTGCATGTTCACAGGAACGTACTGAAAGCTGATCAGCGCCATGATGAAAGCCAGCGTGATCTTGAACCGGTTCGGAACCCCCTTGATCGAGAAAAACGGGGCGGCTACAAAAAAAGCGCTCATTCGGACAAAGACAAGCAAAAAGATGGGCAGATACGCGAAAAAGAGATTCATAGGCTATCCTACAAAACGATGGAGGTTTCCGAAGATTCCCATCGTGAAATCGAGCATCACACGTAGCATCCACGGCCCGACGGCCAGCAGGGTGATGAATACGGCCAATATTTTCGGGATGAATGCAAGAGTCTGCTCCTGAATTTGTGTGGTAGCCTGAAAGACGCTGACGATCAATCCGACCAGCAAGGCAATCCCCAAGGCGGGTGCCACAAGCAGCAGGATGGTGTAGACAGAGCTTTGCGCGATCTGCATCAATAATTCTTGTGTCATGCTCTACCTCCTCGGACCCTTCGGAATTTCCTCAAAAGCTGGCCAGCAGCGATTTCACGACCAAGTACCAGCCGTCCACCATGATGAACAGCAAAATTTTAAACGGCAAGGAGATCATGACCGGCGGAAGCATCATCATCCCCATCCCCATTAAAATACTGGAGATGACCATATCGATCACGAGAAACGGGATAAAAATCATAAAGCCGATTTGAAATGCCGTTTTCAATTCGCTGATGGCGTATGCGGGAACCAGCGCACTGAGCGGAATGTCCTGAATGGTCTTGGGCCGCTTCTCTTTGGTGTACTCCAAAAACAGCGCCAAATCTTTTTCCCGGGTCTGCTTCGCCATGAATTCCTTGAACGGAATGACAGCCGCGTCAAACGCCTGCTGCTGGGTCAATTTCCCTTGCATGAACGGCTGCACTGCCGTTTCGTTTACCTTCCCGAGTGTCGGTGCCATGATGAAGAGCGTCATGAACAGAGCGAGCGACACCAGAACTTGGTTGGGCGGCATCTGCTGCGTCGCAAGCGCATTGCGCACGAAAGAGAGTACGATGACAATCCGGGTGAAGCTCGTCATGAGCAGCAAGATCGCCGGAGCCACGGATAATACCGTCAGGATCAGCAAGATCTGGATCGCCGAGGATGTTTCCTGAGGCGTTCCAGTACCACCGCCAATTTTCAAATCTATGCTCGGAACAAGCGGTGTTCCCGCCGGTGCTGCCCATACGACATTCGGCAAGGCCAGCAGCACTGCGGCAATCACGAGCACCTGCAAAAAACGTTTCATTTTAGGTCCCCTCTGTCCTGGGCTTCCTCTTTGGTCCATACGTCCGTTTGAATCGGCCGTTTTTTCACATCATTCCATTGCCCCCTCAAGAGCTCTTGAAACGACTGCCCTTCCGCATCGGAAGAATACAGGATTTCTTCTTCCATCTGTTTCTTTCTACCGAAAGGCAGCCAGCTCAAGGAAAACTGCGGGGACAGCGGCTTGATCTCGGCATCAGCCAAGATGAGGTCCACTTCTTCGCCCGGCTCGATCATGCGGAGCAATTGTACATTTTCGCCAACTCCTACGATGTACAAGGTCTCCCCGATCATGACCACCTGCATCGTCTTTCCGTTCCCGAGCGCTGCGGCGGAGATGATTTTGATCGGGCCTCGGCTTTGACCGATTTGCCTCTTCCCCAGAAAGCGAAGGAGCAGGTAGATGAGCACAGCGATAAACCCTAGCGAGAAGACAACTTGAATCAAGTAGCCCCACATGCTGTCAGAACCGCTGCCCGGAATGGCCGCCGGCTGTTCGCCGCCGGCGGGCGCATTGCTCGTGGGTGTATTCCCCTGTTTGTAGGCATCCGCCACTGTTCCTTCGGCTGCCGCCAAACCGGGAAGGGAAGCGAGAAGCAGCATGATGAGACATCCAACCCAGATGAATCGCATCCCTGCTTTCCGGATCTTCATCATTAGCTCAAAGTCTTCTTGATCGCTTCCAAGACGCGATCAGCCTGGAACGGCTTCACGATGAAGTCTTTTGCGCCCGCCTGAATCGCGTCGATAACCATTGCTTGCTGTCCCATTGCGGAGCACATGATGACGCGTGCGTTCGGATCCAGCTTTTTGATTTCTTTCAAAGCAGCGATCCCGTCCATCTCCGGCATGGTGATGTCCATCGTCACGAGATCAGGACCGAGCTCTTTGTATTTCTCGATGGCCTGTGCCCCATCGCTCGCTTCTCCTACGACGGTGTACCCGTTTTTGGACAAGATTTCCTTGATCATCATCCTCATGAACGCTGCGTCATCCACGATTAATACTTTGTTTGACATGATTAGCTCCTCCCAATGCTTCACTGTTGATTTGGTTATTGTAATTTTTGAACACGATCGAACTGACTGATGATATCTGTGACACGGACACCGAAGTTTTCGTCGATGACGACCACCTCTCCCTTGGCAATCAGCTTGTTGTTCACCAAGATGTCGACATGCTCACCTGCCAGCTTGTCCAACTGTATAATTGATCCAGCGGACAAGTCAAGAATTTCCCTGATCAATTTCTTGGTGCGTCCGAGTTCGACTGTCACTTGCAGAGGAATGTCGAGAAGCAGGTTCAAGTTTTGCTCTTCCCCGGCCGCCATGGGCGCACCTCCAAGTGGTGCGAATTGTGCCGGTCTCACATTCGCTGGTTGTGCTGCCGGACCTCCAAAGTGCTGAGGAGTCGGCGACACGGGAGCTTGTGGATAGCCTTGCGGATACGGCGCATAGCCGGGCGGCATTGCATGCTGAGCGTATGGATCCGGATACGCGGGCGGCTGTCCCGGGTACCCCATCGGCTGCCCGTAGCCAGGAGGTGCATAGCCCATTGGCGGCTGCCCGTAAGCAGGCTGTGGCGGATACCCCATCGGGGGCTGCTCGTACGCTGGCGCCTGTGCTTGTGGTGCTTGTGGTGCCTGTGGCTCGTATGCCGGCTCAGGCGGAGTTGGAGCAGCTGCAGCAGGTGCGGCAGAGTGTCCGATAGCAGGGATGCTCGGCATCTCGAGGACTTCGGCAGCAGCAGCCTCATCATCGGTACCTCCGACAAGTCGATCGATCATCTTTTTCGCAAAGGACAGCGGCAAGAGCTGCATGATGTTGGAATCGATCAACTCTCCTTGCTCGCCGACCTTCAAGCGAAATGACACTTTTACCAGCGGACTGTCGTCATCCGAAAAGCTGTCTCCGCCCTTTCCTTGCGCCAAGTCCATCACATCAATGCCTGGAGGAGTGATGTTGATGAACTGGTTGAAGATGGTCGACATGGATGTTGCTGCAGAGCCCATCATCTGGTTCATCGCTTCCTGTACGGCGCTGATATGAAGCTCGGAAAGCTCAGTGTTATCCGGGCGTCCATCGCCTCCCATCATCAAGTCGGCGATGACGGCTGCGTCTTCCATTCGGATGACCAAAAGATTGATCCCTTTGAATCCGTCGGTGTACTCCACGTGTACCGCTACATGGGGAATGGGAAACTCGTTCTCCAGCTCGTTTACACTTATGACGGAAACGGTCGGTGTGGTGATGTCTACCTTTTGGCTCAAGAGCGTAGACAGTGCAGTCGCTGCACTTCCGAACGAAATGTTACCGATTTCGCCGAGCGCGTCCTGCTCAAACGGGGAAAGATACTCGGCTACATCCTTGATTTCCGCCGAATCCGCTTCCTCTTCGTCTTCCACCAAGTTGTTCGCGCGGAGCAGCGCGTCAATTTCGTCTTGAGAAAGCATATCTCTACTCATTGTGTTCCTCCCCCTCCTCTATGACTTCATCAATCTGTACGGCCACTCGCCCTTTCATCGTTCCCGGCTGTCCGAGGAACTTCAGGTGATTGCCGATCTTGATTTTGAGTTTGCTGTCCAAAGATTGATCCAGCTGGATCACATCGCCTGTTTGAAGCTGGAGGAAGTCTCTAACCGAGATTGTCGCTGTTCCCATCTCCGCGATAATCGGCAGCTTCGCTGTCTTTACCCGTTCCTCCACACGCAGACGCTCTTCTTCATCACGCGTCTTCTTCTGTTTGGAGAACCAGTATTGTCCGGACAGCTTTGTCATGATCGGCTCGAGCACCACATGGGGCAGACACAAGTTAATCATGCCGGTCGTGTCCCCTATTTTGGTGCTGAATGAAATGACGACGACGATTTCATTGGGCGAGACGATTTGCATGAATTGCGGGTTCATCTCCAGCCCTTCCTGATAAGGATCAAGCTCGATGATTTGCTTCCATGCCTCGTGGAACGTGTCCAGTGCTTTTCCGAACACACGTTCCATCACCGTTGTTTCAATTTCCGTCAGGGCTCCCATTTTTTCCGGAATCGCCCCCTGCCCTCCGAGAAGACGATCGAGCATGGTGTAGGCGATGTTGGGGTTCACTTCCAGCACCATGCGACCTTCCAGCGGCGGGGCTTCAAAGATATTGAGAATGGTCATCTTGGGTATGGAACGAATAAACTCGTCATACGGCAATTGGTCGACGGAGGCAACCGTAATTTGCACGAAGGTACGGAGCTGAGCGGAAAAATACGTCGTCAACAGCCTCGCGTAGTTTTCATGGATACGCGTCAGACCACGAATTTGGTCTTTCGAAAAACGCAGAGCTCGTTTAAAGTCATACACTTTTACTTTGCGCTCAGTCTCTTCTTTTTTCAGCTCATTGGCGTCCATCTCCCCTGAGGAGAGAGCAGCCAACAACGCATCAATCTCACTTTGTGAGAGAACCTCGGCCATATGTCGTCACCTCCTTGCTATGTATACCTTCATCGCTTCCTAGGACAAGACGCGCTTCGTCGTCACCACTTGCACGATTTTGCCATCTTGCATCAGGGAGCTGACCTCATTCATGATTTTAGCTTCCAGCTTGTTTACGCCTTCCGTGCCTTTGATGTCTTCCGGCGTCAACCCTGCCAATGTTTTGATGATCACCTGGTTTACCTGCGGCAAGCGTTGCTCCAGCTCCGCTTTTGACTTCGAGCTATCCGCTGTGATGGTAAAGCGTACGATCATGTAGTTGTTTGTCAGCAAATTGGTGGTAATTTCCCCGGTATCTACCGAGTACTCCTGCATTTCCTTTGCAGAAAGTGGTTCCAGTTGCTCTTCTGCGCCGCTTGCCGACTGTGCGGCCGGGGATAGATACGTTTGCCAAAGCACGAACGAAATAACTCCCAGAAGCGAAATCGCGATGATAATAATGAGAGCCATGTTAAACAAACGATTTTGAAACATCGCAAAGCCTCCCGCTATTCATTTGCGTCGTCCGGCAATTTTGGTGCGGTGCGTGCCGGATGAACATTTTGATAAAAGGCTTGGACACGTTCAGCGATCGATTCCGCTGAATCCTGGACGATGTATTTCCTGTCGTTGAACAGGGTAATCACCGTATCGGGAGTAGCCTCTACCGTCTCGATATGCGTGATGTTCAGATAAAACGTGGCGCCGTTAAATCGCGTCAATTTGATCATCGGCTGCTCCTTTCGGGCGAGAGGGCGGGGAAGGACTGTCTCCTTCCCCTAGCTCACCCTTTTAGCCATTTAGCGTTTCAGGTTGACCAATTCTTCCAACACCGTGTCGGAGGTGGTGATGATGCGGGAGTTGGCCTGGAAGCCGCGCTGCGCCACGATCATTTCCGTGAACTCCTCGGACAGGTCTACGTTGGACATTTCCAGCTGACCTGCAATGATGTTCGCCTTGATGTTGGCATCCGTCGGTTCGAGTGGCGTATATGGATCTCCACCGTTTACGTCGCCCGCATTGAGCGTGTATTCATACAGGGAGTTGCCCACTTTTTTCAAGCCGCCAGGGTTGTTGAAGCTCATCATCCCGAGCGTCGCGATTTCTTCCTGCGTGCCGTCAGGTGTGACACCGATGACCTTTCCGTCCTGTCCGATCGAATAAGACGTGTACGCATCGCGGCTGATGGTAATCGCTCCGCCGCCGGCAGCCTGTACGACCATTCCTTGCGGGTTGACGAGCGTCCCGTTGCTATCACGGGTAAAGTTGCCCGCACGCGTGAAGTAGGTCAGACCGTCGTCACCGTCTTTTACGACGAAGAATCCGTCGCCCTCGATGGACAAGTCCGTGGGCAGATTCGTCGTCATCGGGCTGCCTGCGTTAAACACGGTATCGATGGAACCGATTTTCGAACCCAGTCCGATCTGCGTCGGGTTCGTACCACCTTTACCGCCATCTGACGGTGCACTTGCGCCCTGGATGTTTTGGCTCAAAATATCCTGAAACATGACACGGCCCTTTTTAAAGCCAACGGTATTCACGTTTGCGATGTTGTTTCCGATGACGTCCAGTTTCGTCTGAAAACCGCGCAAACCGGAAATACCCGAGTACATGGAACGAAGCATATTCTATTTCCTCCTCTGCTTGATCGTAAGTTGCGATTACCTCCGTCGATCGGTAATCGCGGGGCTTCCTCGCGCGAGGTCCAGCCCGCCGCTTCACTATACGAAGATCGCACTGTCGATGTTGGTAAACACATTGTCTTTCATGCTTCCGTCATCTACTGCAGTAATGATCTTGCGATTTACGATACTGACGACGTAGGCCACATTGTCCATCAAAATGAGGGATTCTCTGGCCCCTTTCGTAGCCGCCTTCTTCACGGCTGACTCCAGACGGTCCATTTGCGCGGCATCAAGTGTGATTCCCCGTTCCTTCAGCCGGTTCGCTGCGTGCTGGCTGAAGCTGAGTGGCTGCGCTTTGCTAGTTGTGCCAAGCGATTCCGTCAGATATTGCTGGAACGGTATGCCGCTAGCTCTGGCGGTCTGGGCAGTCGGATTCGTTCTCGGAGGGAAGTAGGTTTGCGACACACGAATGGGATTCATCGCGGCTCCTCCTTTTTTCCGTCCCTAGACGATATCGCCTATGCCCTGTGCGGTCTCCCGCAGGCGATTCCATAACGATTCTGTCGATTCCGTGTTGTCAACCAAAGCGTCCAGTGCAAATTCCTGATCTTGCTGCTGTTCCGCTTCCCGCTTGTTCTCTTGCTGTTGTCTCGCTTGATCCCGTTGTCCTTGGAAGCTAAATGCTGTTTCCTGCTGCTGGCTTACTTCCAAACGGTCAACCTGCAAGCCTTGTTGAGCCAGCGCAGCTCGGAGTTGCGGCAGCTGATTGTCTAATAAATCCTTGCCAGCCTGCGTCTCTGCGGAGAAGTGGGCCGTAATGACTCCGTTATGCGACTTGATGGTCACATCAACTTGGCCCAACGACTGCGGATTCAGGATCAGCTTTGCTTCGTGAACGCCCTCTACCTGCGACAGCTTCATCTGCTTCACGAAAATTTGGGTGACCTGCTGCGTTACCTGGCTCGCATGTACCTGATGAGCCGGGACGGAGGGTTGCGGGAGGGTCTGGTTGGTTTGCTGCGGGGTCGGTGTTGCGACCGTCCCTTGCGCATTGGCAAACGGCTGACTGCTCTCCTCGTTTCCATTCTGATTGGACAAGCCTGAGCCTTGCAATGAAGGCTGTACGGTTTGAGATGGAATGCCGGCTTCGGCCTTGTACGCCGACAAGCCTTGGTGGAAACGCAGTGGCTGGACACTTTTTTCGAGCTCCGGTTGAACTTGCGGTCCCCCGGTCACTTCCGAACGGGCAAGCAACGGGCTCTTCTTCCCAGTCTCCTGGGATCCTTTTTGGTTTTTCAGGGCCTCGAGCAGTTCCGCGAGCTTTTCCATTTCGGCGGAAGCGGGTTCCCCCTCGCTCAGCTTGGTCATCAGTTGCTTCCAGTCTTCCTGAATCCCAGGAAATTGGCTTTGTGCTTTTTGAAGCAGCTGATCGACCGCCCCTGCCTTGTCCTCCAACGCAGCTCCCAGTTCTTGCGGCAGCTGCTCTCCGGACGAAAGCATCTGTGCGAGCAAGGCCATCAGCTCCTGCAGGGCATCCATATCGTCTTCGCTAAGCCCTTCCGGAGCAAGCGTTGCATCGGGATCCGGCAAGGATTGCAAGGCCTGAATCATCTGCATCGAGAACAGATCTCCAAGTCCTGCGCCTCCTGTCGCCGTACCGGCAGTCGCAGTCGCGCCACTTCCCACACCGACCGAAGTCGTCACACTTGCTACATTCATCTCGTTCACCTCCCTAATTGGTTTCGTTGCTATGTAAACGACAAGAGATCAGTTTCCCAATCTGTTATCGAAGCAACTCCTCGGTAATGCGGGCCGCCAGGTTGTCGTCTTTCTTCTTGTCGTCCTGGGCGATCGCGGCGAGAGTCTGCGCCCGTTTATCATCGGGCATGTCCGACAGAATCGAGAGTGCTCTCGACTTGTTTGTCTGCATCAGGGAACGAATGACGGCGGCCGAGTCTGCTGCAGGCATTTGTGCAAATGAATTGACCAATGATTCCTTTGTATTGCTGCTTCCCGCAGCATCGTTGCGCGTCGCGCTCAGCGCCTTCGTCAATACTTGCACACGTTCTTGCAGCGCAGCGATGTCATCGTCCTTGTTTACGACCGAATCTTTCAGCATGATCGAAATATCTGCCGCTTTCTTCGGATCCATTTTCGCCAAAATATCGGCTCTCTGGTTTGGCTTCATCTTGGTCATGACGGTGACGGCTTCGTCCAGACTGAGGTTTTCGATGATTGCCGCAGCACTCTTGGGAGCCATCGTGGTGTACACCTTGGCCAAATCCGCAAATTGCTGCTGACGTTCCTCTTCCGAAGCGCGCTTGTCCTCCATCATCTTTTTGAGGTCTTCCACTTGTTTTTCCAGCGCCTGGATGGTCGCTTCCTTCTTCGCCGTTTCTTCTTTTAATGAAGAAATGGCTTGCTCACTTTTCGCGCGATCATTTTGCAGGGTGGACAACTGTTTGGTTACCTCTTCTTTTGGATCAGTGCCAGGAGCCGCCGCATATTCGTCCGGGACTAGCTTTTCCACGTACGGTATGGATTTGGCCCAATGCAGAACATTCCCCAGCACATTGACCCCTAGCAGGCTGAGGAGCACACCGCCTAGGAGGCAGGCAAACAGTGCAGGAATCACGATCATGTAAAAAAACCATTCCCACCTGCCGTACTCCCGTTCTTCTTGGATTTCTTCCATCTGGTACCTCCCTCAGTTGCTTCGCCGAAGATAGAGCTGCGTGCCAATCTCGTCCAACTCTTTTTGTTCCTTGATCTTTTCCGTCTCAAGGTACTGTGCGAGCGAGCGCTCCCGCAGGCGCTGCCATAACTGAGACTCCTTCATTCTTTCCGTCAACCTGGACTGGCAGCGCTCCACATCCTGTTCGCACCCGCGCAGCGTCCTCTTTTGACTGGCAATCGAACGTTCTACCGACAGCTTGTACTGATTGATCGAGAGAAGCTGTGCCGCGCTGCATGTTTGAGCCTGTGCTTCCTGAAGAAGCAGCGACATTTCGTCGCGCTGTTCATGCAAACGGTGCAGCTTCCATTCCTCTTCGTTTTTCCGCTGAACCGACTTGCCGAATGCCCACTCCGCCTGTTCCTTCTCCTTCTCTTTCAAATCCAGAACTTTTTGGAGATGAAACTGGAACACTTTCACGTTAGTTCACTCCCCCGAAATTCGCGGTCAACGCTTTGATAGCACTTTGCAACGTAGATGACTCGTGCGTACCCTGTGCCGTAAAATCGCGGATGACGTCCCTGTAGCGAATCGCAGCGTCGATCTCCCGGTTCGTCCCCGGTTTGTAGGCTCCGATGTTGATCAGGTCCTCTGCTTCCGTGTAGGTGGCCAGATGCTTTTTCAACTGACGGGCCGCTTCCAGATGGCTGTCGCTTACGATCTCCGTCATGACCCGGCTTACGCTGGCGAGTACATCAATCGCAGGAAAATGTCCTTTTTGCGCAATTTTCCGGTCCAAAACGATGTGTCCGTCCAGAATCCCGCGAACCGCATCGGCGATCGGGTCGTTCATGTCATCCGAATCTACGAGCACGGTGTAAAAGGCGGTAATGCTACCGCGATCCGCTGTACCCGCCCGCTCCATCAGCCTCGGCAGCAATGCAAAAACGGACGGAGTGTACCCACGGGTTGCAGGGGGCTCACCAATGGCCAGCCCGACTTCCCTTTGGGCCATGGCAAAACGGGTGACGGAATCCATCATCAGCATGACGTTCATGCCGCGATCACGGAAATACTCAGCGATTGACGTGGCAATCATGGCGCCTTTGATCCGGATCATGGCGGGCTGGTCCGATGTGGCTACGACGACAACGGATTTCTTTAATCCTTCTTCCCCCAGATCCCTTTCAATAAACTCCATGACCTCCCGACCGCGTTCCCCGATCAATCCGATCACATTGATATCTGCCGTCGTATTGCGCGCGATCATTCCCATCAAGGTACTCTTTCCGACACCGGATCCGGCGAAGATACCTACGCGTTGGCCTTTCCCGATGGTCAGCAGTCCGTCGATGGCTCGGACACCTACGCTCAACGCTTCTTGAATTCGCGGGCGCAAAATCGGATTGGGCGGCAGGTTGTTCGTCGGAAAGGAGGTCAGTCCCACTGGCAGTGTGCCTTGAAACGGCCGCCCCAGTCCGTCCAAGACGGAGCCGAGCATTTCAGGACCGACCTTGACTTCCAGCGAACGCCCCGTCGCGACGACATCGCACCCCGGGCCGATCGCCTCGAGCTCGCCAAGCGGCATGAGCAGTACCTTGTTTTCTCGGAACCCGACTACTTCTGCGATGATCGGCTCGCGGCTGTTGCTTGGAAACAGGTGGCAAATTTCCCCGAGCTTGACTTCGGGGCCTTGCGACTCGATTGTCAGTCCGACGACTTGCGTGACCTTTCCATTCACACGCATCGGATCGAGCCCGAGCAAGGCGTGTTTGTATTTGGACAGATCGAGAATGCTCATGGCGCTTCACTTCCTCGCGCGATTTCAAGCAGTGCCTGCCTGATTTCCGTCAATTGCGTATCAATGCGTGCATCGACGCTTCCGAGAGGGGTGCGAATGACACATCCGTCATCTTGTACGGTGTAGTCCGGGTAAATCGAAAGCTCCGCTTGGCCATCCAGCAGCTCAAGCAACTGCGCCCGATGTTCTTGTACGAAGTCAAAATGTTTGTGATTGACGCATACCGTGATGTGTCCGTGGACTCTCGAGCGGCTCATCACTCGCTTCACGATTTCCAGGACCTTCTCCGGTGCCTGTGCCAGCTCTGCCGCAATCACTTTTTTCGCCACCTCGATGCTGAGCTCCACCAGGAACGGCTCCGCTTCCGCTACAATGCGCTGTTTTTCAGCAAACGCACTCTCCAACACCGTGCGGGCTTGTCCAACAGCATTCGATTCTTCCTCGTATGCCTGCTGCTTCCCCGCTTCATAGCCAGCCAGATGTCCTGCGCTAGACGCTTCTTCGTGAACGTTTTGAAACAGTGTTTCTGCTTCTGTGCGCTTTTGTTCCCACCACAGCTCGACCTCCTGCATCGCCTGACGCCTGATCTCCTCGGCCTGCTGGGCTGCCTGCTGCAATATTTTTTGAGCGGATTCTTCCGCGTCCCGTATGATGTTTTGCGCTTCTTCCTCAGCCGCGCTTAAAATTTTTTGATTTTCTTGCAACCTTTCCGGATCAACTTCCGTCTTTAGTGGTACAGGTGTCACAGAAAGGAGCACGGAATCGTCAGAAGGCTGATAAAAAGAGGCTTTGATGATTCTAGACAATGATATCATCTCCTCCACCGCGAGCGATGATGATCTCACCAGCCTCCTCTAAACGGCGGATAATCGCAACAATGCGGGACTGAGCTTCTTCGACGTCGCGCAGACGGACAGGACCCATGAATTCCATTTCTTCTTTGAAGGTGTCCGCCATCCGTTTCGACATGTTGCGGAAAATAACTTCCCGTACTTCCTCGCTGGACACTTTGAGCGAAAGCTGGAGGTCTGCGTTCTCTACATCGCGAATGACGCGCTGGATGGAACGGTTGTCCAACGTTGCGATGTCCTCGAATACGAACATGCGCTTCTTGATTTCTTCCGCCAATTCGGGGTCCTGGATCTCCAACGAGTCCAGAATGGTACGTTCGGTACCGCGATCGACACCGTTGAGTACCGCCACGATGGCTTCGATACCGCCGGCCTGGGTGTAGTCCTGGGTGACTGTAGCGGAAAGCTTTTGCTCCAGCACTTGCTCGACTTGTGCAATTACCTCCGGAGATGTGCTGTCCATCATCGCAATCCGCTTCGCTACTTCTGCTTGGCGTTCTTGCGGCAAAGCCGACAAGATCATCGCCGCCTGCTGTGCCTCAAGATAGGACAAGACCAATGCGATCGTTTGCGGATGCTCATTTTGAATAAAGTTCAAGATTTGGCCGGGGTCCGCTTTTCTGGCGAAATCAAATGGCCGCACTTGCAAGTTGGCGGTGAGGCGATTGATAATATCCATCGCTTTTGTCTCGCCCAAGGCCTTCTGCAAAATTTCCTTGGCGTATGTAATTCCGCCTTGCGCGATCACTTCTTTTGCCACTGCGATCTGGTGGAACTCAGCCAAGATTTTGTCTTTTTCATCGTTATCTACTTTTCGAACATTGGCGATTTCCAACGTCAATTGCTCGATCTCGTCTTCACGCAAGTGTTTGAACACTTGGGCGGAGATTTCCGGCCCGAGTGAGATGAGCAAGATAGCCGCCTTCTGTCGACCAGTCAACTCTTTAGCGCCGCGAGCCATACTTTTCACTCCTTAATCTTCTGCTAGCCATGTACGAAGCAGGACGACAAACTCTTCTGGCTTGCTTCGCGCCAGTTTTTCCAGCTGCTTCCTGACGACCACCTGATCTCCGTCTTCCTGGTATATCAAGTCAGGAATTTCTGTAGGCTGGGACGATGACAGCAAGTCCGGAGCCTCTTCTTCTTGCTGTTTGACCTGACTTCTTCTCCGCAGAATGAGGAATGCGACCGCTGCGAGCGCCAGAACTGCAATACCGCCGACTGTCCAAAGAACGGTGGGGCTAAGCGAATTGGAGTCTTGCGCAGCTACTTTTCCAGAGAATTGACGCGGCAGGACGGAAATATGCTTGTCCAGTTCATCTTGAGTCAAATCGATTCCTTGATTGCTCAAGGTAACCCGTACGACATTGCGCAATACTTGCTTGATGCTCTCTACCGTCGCATCATCGAGCTGGCCGCCGTCTGGAGGCTCCACGCCCACATTGATCGTGACGTCTTCGATTTTGTATGGACTCAGTGTGATGTTTCGCGTAATTCGGTTTACTTCCCGGTTGATCGTATCGTTCAATTCTTCGTAGTCACTGTTGCTGCCTTGCGGGGTGCTTGCAGGATAGCTGGGGACTGCGCTTGCGCCCGTACCGGCAATTCCTCCCGGAGGTGCGCCTTGACCCGAGAACGTTTTGGATAATTTTTGAGAGGAAATAATAAGTCCTTCGTTATTTTCTTTGTCAGGAGCTTCCACGAGATTTTCTACGCGATTTTCCTTGTCAAAGTTCATTTTAATAAACGTATGGACAATTACTTTGTCTCTACCCATGATGGTGCCGAGCAGATTGTACAGGTTTTGCTGAATATTCTTTTCCACTTCAGCCTTGATTTTTTCTTGTTGATTAAAACCGGTGAGCGTTCCTTCGCTTTCGTTTTCATCCGCGCGCTCCAAAGGATTGGAGTACTGGTCCGTAATGGCGATGGCATCCATCGGCAGCTTCGGCACACTTCGGGAAACGAGCAGGTAAAGCGAGTTGATTTGTTTTTGGTCCAGGGTCGTACCCGGCTCGACATCGACGATGACCGAAGCGGTAGCCGTATCGGGGGTTTCTGTTACCCAAACGCTTTCTTCCGGCAGCGTGATCATGACCTGTGCGCTTCGCACACCCTTCACCCGCTCCAGCATTTTGCGCAGTTCTTGTTGAAGGGCTTCCTTTTTCATCACATCGAACTGGCGATCCGTGACGCCGAGCGTATTGGAAAAGATCTCCGAATTGATGCCAGCCTCGCTAGGTATGCCTTGCGCTGCCAAATCCACAATCACATCCTGTGCCATTTTTTCCGGCACCTCGATGCTCGTTCCATTGCCGGTAATCCGGTACGGAACCTTTGCACTTTCCAGCTCTTGTTTGATTTTCCCGATTTCCTGTTCACTCAGCTTTTGATTGTAAAGCGGTGTATATACCGGCTGCGCCGCGATGTATATGTATAGCCCGAGTGAGATGAGCAGAAACAAGGATATTCCTGCGATCATCCATTTTTGCTTTTTGGAAAACTGGTTCCATCTTGACGCAAGCTGTTCTCTGAATACTGCTATACGTTCGTTCATGATTCACCTCTCACAGGATACCAACAACAATCATATCGTCATGCGCATGATTTCTTGATAAGACTCGATCACCTTGTTACGTACCTGTAAGGTCATCTGCAACATGTTCGAAGCTTTTAATCCTGCCACCATTACTTGGTCGATGTTGTCAATCTGTCCAGCTGCAAATTTGTCTGCCAAGATCGAAGAATCCACTTGGGCTTGATTCACTTGGTTCAGAGCATCCGATAAAAAGGCGCCGAAATCTTTCGTTACATCAGCAGGTGTTTGCGTCTTGGCTACTCCTGCCGTCTGAATCGGTGTGATTTGGGATAGCGAATGGATTTCCATCGATTACTTCTCCTCTTTACCTGATTTCCAAGGCTTTCATCATCATGTTTTTCGTTGCGTTCAAAGCCGTAATATTGGCCTCGTACGATCGGGAAGCAGAGATCATGTCCACCATTTCCTTCATCACGTCGACGTTTGGCATCAGGACATAACCTTCTTTGTCTGCGTCCGGGTGGGACGGATCGTACACCAGTTTGAACGGTGTCTCGTCTTCCTTGATTGCTGTTACCCGCACGCCTTGGCTGCCATTTTTCCCGGTCACGTTTCCTACTGCCGCCTGCAGCAAGTTTTCGAACGACTCACCGGATTTCGGCGAGAGTTCCACCATTTTTCGCCGGTACGGCTGCCAAACGCCATTCACGAAATTCGCTCTGGTTGTTTCGGCATTCGCGATATTCGAAGCGATCGTATCCATGCGAAGCCGATTAGCAGTCAGTGCAGATGCACTCGTGTTGATTCCCTGAAAGAGACTCATCCCTATTTCCCTCCGCCGTCAATGACACTTCGTATTTTTTGGTACGCTCCGGCCGTTAGTTGAGTCAAACCGCTGTACCAAATCTGGTTTTTGGCCAATTCGGTTTCTTCCGCTTCCAAATCGACATCGTTCCCGTTATTTTGTACAAAGTTGTTTGGGTTGGAAACGATTTGCGGAGTTGCAAAACCTCCCGCATTGGCAAATGGTATGTGCTTTTCATTGGTGCGATATGCTTCCAACTTTTGCTGTCCCCGTGCGCCAGATAATTCCTGCTGAAGGTACTCTTCGAATACGACTTGCTGGCTCTTGTATTGAGGGGTATCGATGTTAGCTAGATTGTTCGCGATCGTTCTGTTTCTAAGGTTTGCAGCATCCATTGATCGCTCCAGGACCTGCATATGATAGCTTCCCAGCATCGGCTTTTTCTCCCCCATTCATTACCAACTCGATTTCGCAAAAACGCTATAATTCTTCCATATTCGACATCCAAGATACGAATCAATCATAGCAAAACTGCTATACCGAAAAAAGCCCCTTTTCATGACGATTTTCAAAATGATTCAATGGCACTAAATGCCTGTTCTTTCCTGATTTTTTACTACATTTTACATTTCCCCATGGAAAAATCCCATATATTTGAAAGCTATATGTCCCGGGTTCCATTGCGATACCGACGTAAAATCATGTCACAAATTGTTGAAAACAGGACTATGGTCCCATGAAAAAAGGCGCAGCACGCTCTCGTGCTGCACCTTTTTTTAACGAACATTAAATTTTTCGTGAAGGGATTTACGAAGTTTTCAACTTCTCCAGCTCTGGCAACAGCTTCTCGTTCAGTACTTTGATAAACGTACCTTTCATACCCAGAGAGCGGGATTCGATCACGCCTGCGCTCTCCAGCTTGCGGAGCGCGTTTACGATCACGGAGCGGGTAATTCCTACGCGGTCGGCAATTTTGGAAGCGACCAGCAAACCTTCTTTGCCTTCCAGTTCTTCAAAGATATGTTCGACTGCCTCCAGCTCGCTGTAAGACAGGGAACCAATCGCCATTTGTACGACGGCCTTGCTGCGAGCTTCTTCCTCAATCGCTTCAGAGCGCTCGCGCAGAATTTCCATGCCTACTACCGTGGCCCCTACTTCTGCCAAAATCAAATCGTCATCGACGAACTGATCGTTGATTCTGCCCAGAATCAGTGTACCCAAGCGGTCTCCTCCACCCATGATCGGCACGAGCGTGGTCCAACCGGCGCGGAATACCTCTTTCATTTCCACAGGGAAAATCGTGTATGGGCTTTCTACGTCCAGGTTGGCGGAGGTTTCTTCGACTTTCAGCAGTCCTTGGCTGTATTCTTCCGGGAATCGGCGGTCTTCCAGCATTTTGCGGATACGGGCGTTGTCCATTTCTTGATGGATGGCAAACCCGAGCAGCTTCCCTTTGCGGCTGACTACGAATGTATTCGCTTCGATGACATCGCTCAAAACTTGCGCCATTTCATTGAAGTTTACGGCATGCCCTGCAGATTTTTGCAGCATGCGGTTAATTCTTCTTGTTTTCGACAAAAGATCCATCTGTATTTCCTCCCAATGTATAGGTGATGCTTTGCACTAACGTCCCTTTACAGGATATATTGGCTCAAATCCTTATTCCCTACGATAGTACCCAGTTTTTGCTTGACGTAATCAGGGGTGATTTGCACGACCTCCAGGTGAATATCGGGAGCCTCAAACGACAAGTCTTCCAGCAGCTTTTCCAAGATGGTATGCAAGCGTCTGGCCCCGATATTGTCGGTGCTCTGGTTCACTTCCGCTGCGAGACTGGCCAGCTCGGAAATGGCTTCCGGCGTAAACTCCACCCGAATCCCTTCCGTTTCCAGGAGGGCGATGTACTGTTTCAGCAGCGCGTTTTTCGGCTCTGTCAAAATCCGCACAAAATCTTCTACTCGAAGACTGGTGAGCTCTACCCGGATCGGGAAGCGTCCTTGCAGCTCCGGTATCAGATCGGACGGCTTCGCCATATGGAAAGCGCCGGCAGCTATGAACAAGATGTAATCGGTTTTGACAGGACCGTACTTGGTCATGATGGTAGAGCCTTCTACAATCGGCAAGATGTCCCGTTGCACACCTTCTCGGGAAACGTCCGGACCACGGCCGTCTTTGCCCGCGATCTTGTCGATTTCGTCGATGAAGATGATCCCGTGGTTTTCCGCCCGGCGAATCGACTCCTGCGTGACCTCATCCATATCCACCAGTTTTTGCGCTTCTTGCTGAATTAATACCTTTCGTGCATCTTTTATTCGCAATTTTCGTTTCTTCGTCCGTTTTGGCAGGAGGCTGCCAAGCATATCCTGCATTTGCATCCCCATTTGTTCTGTACCCGGAACCTGGAACATGTCAAACATCGTAGGGGATTGATCCTCGACGTCAATCTCGATCATCTGGTCTTCCAATTGGCCATTCGCAAGCTGCCACGATACTTGTCTGCGCTGCTGCTCGATGGAAGCGTCCTCCGGCTCTTGTGCGGGAGTCTGCTGGTTTTGCCCTCCAAAAAGCATTTCGAGAGGGTTTTTAAACGAGCTTTGCTGCTTGCGCGATGGAACCAGGACGTTCACAATGGCATCGTTTGCGAGCTTTTCCGCCTTCTCTTTGACTGCTTCCATTTTTTCCTGCTTCACGGTACGAATCGAGGCTTCGACCAGATCCCGAACCATGGATTCCACATCTCTGCCGACGTAGCCCACTTCCGTGAATTTTGTCGCCTCTACTTTAATAAACGGGGCGCCCGTCAGCTTGGCGATCCGGCGGGCGATTTCCGTTTTTCCGACGCCAGTGGGACCGATCATCAAAATGTTTTTCGGGACGACTTCTTCAATCATTTGCTCCGGCAAGCGGCTGCGGCGATAACGGTTGCGCAAGGCAACGGCGATGGCTTTCTTGGCTTGTGCTTGCCCGACGATGTATTTGTCCAGATGCTCAACGATCTTACGCGGGGTTAGTTGCTCAAGATTCAGCACGTAAACGTCCTCCCTTATGCTCTATTGGATTTCATCCACAACCAAGTTGGTGTTCGTGAAAACACATATTTCCGCAGCCGTGAGAAGAGATGCTTCCGCAATTTCCCGTGCGCTCAAATGGGGAGCGTATTTTTTCAGTGCCCGTCCAGCAGCGAGTGCAAAGCTGCCGCCGGAGCCGATCGCCAAAATTCCATCATCCGGTTCGATAATTTCACCGTTGCCCGAGATCAGCAACAAGTGGTCTTTGTTGAGTACAATCATCATTGCTTCGAGGCGGCGCAGCACTTTGTCCATGCGCCATTCCTTTGCCAATTCGACGGCCGCACGCTGAAGGTTGCCGTGGTACTCCTCCAGCTTGCCCTCGAATTTTTCGAAGAGCGTAATGGCATCCGCCACCGATCCGGCAAAACCAGCCAGGACTTCGCCTCGGTAAAGCCGTCGCACTTTCTTTGCGCCGTGCTTCATGACCATGCTGTTGCCAAAAGTGACTTGACCGTCTCCGGCCATCGCGACTGACCCATTATGCTGTATGGCGAAAATCGTTGTGGCATGAAATTGTTCCATGACTGATTCCTCCCGTTCTATGTACGATTGGCGGAACCGGTATCGCGCGTACCCGCACGCGGATGAGCGGTGTTGTATACATGGCGGAGCCTCTCCTTGGTCACATGCGTATACACCTGTGTCGTCGAAACATTCACGTGTCCGAGCAGCTCCTGCACCGTCCGAAGGTCAGCGCCTCCATTTAGCATATGGGTGGCGAATGTATGGCGGAACGTATGCGGAGACACATGCAGATGGAGCGCGTGCGTTTCGACGTATTTGTCGATCACGCGGCGAACGCTTCTGTCAGACAACGGCTCACCACGGTAGTTGACCAGTAGATATCCATGATCCTTGAGACCAGCCAGAAGCTTTTGTCTTCCATACTCTAGGTATTGCCGAAGAACGTCGCAAGCATAACTTCCCACCGGCACATACCTTTCTTTTGCCCCTTTTCCGTATACGAGCGCGACACCCATGTTTGGATCGATCGCATCTACGGAGAGTGTAACCAGCTCCGTGACTCGTATGCCGCTCGCGTACAGCAGTTCAAAAATCAGCCGATCTCTCACCCCGAGTGGAGTCGTCATATCCGGCAGATCCAAAAATGCTTGAACTTCTTGTGGATACAAAAAGGTAGGAAGTTTCTTCTCCATTTTGGGAGTCGAAACGAGTTGGAATGGATTCCCTTCCAATAACCCTTCACGCAACAAAAAACGAAACAGGCTGCGCAAACTGGAAAGCTTGCGGGCAATACTTCGCCTGGAGAGGCCTTTTTTCGCCAGATGCGCGAGAAAGGAGCGACCATGCAAATAAGAAACAGCAGCAAATGCGGTGATTTGGTGCTGTTCCATAAAGGCGACAAATTCGCGGATATCTGCCACATACTGCTTCACCGTGTGAGGAGAGGCGTTTTTTTCTACTTGCAAATAACGGGTAAACATCGCAACTTCAGATGCGAGCTGTTGCGAAATGTCCATACGGGATGCACCCTCCTCGAAGCACCTATATAGTAACACAGTCGAAAAACGGATATCAACGTAAATTGTGTCGTTCTTGTGTAAAATTCTGAATTGTATCTAGCGCCCGCTCAGCGAGTTTTTCGTTCTTTTCCCGTTTGTTGCGAATACGCGTGGGAAGCTCCGGAACGAGTCCGAAATTCGCATTCATTGGCTGAAAATGCTTCGAATCTGCTGTCGTGATATATCGGGCCATGCTTCCCATGACTGTCTCGGGAGGAAGGACTAGCAGCTCTTCGCCTTTTGCCAAGCGGGCTGCATTGATTCCCGCCAGCAGACCGGAGGCTGCGGATTCTACATACCCTTCCACGCCGGTCATTTGCCCTGCGAAGAACAGCGTGTCCCGATCCTTGTACTGATACGTCGGTTTCAGCAGCTTCGGCGAGTTGATGAAGGTATTGCGGTGCATGACGCCGTAACGGACGATCTCGCAGTTTTCCAGACCCGGTATCAAGGAGAATACGCGTTTTTGTTCCGGCCATTTCAGATGCGTCTGGAAGCCGACGATGTTGTACAGGGTAGCGGCTCCGTTGTCTTGGCGTAGCTGGACGACCGCATACGGCTGCTTGCCCGTTCGCGGATCGGTCAGCCCGACAGGTTTCAATGGGCCAAACAGCATCGTCTGACGACCGCGCTTTGCCATGACTTCGATCGGCATGCAGCCTTCGAAGAAGATTTCTTTCTCAAATTCCTTGAGCGGCACTGCTTCCGCTGCAATCAGTTCCTCGTAGAAACGGTTGAATTCTTCTTCCGACATGGGGCAGTTCAAGTAGGCAGCTTCCCCCTTGTCGTAGCGGGAAGCCACGAACACCTTCTCCATGTCGATCGAGTCCTTCTCCAGAATTGGTGCAGCCGCATCGTAAAAGTAGAGATAATCTTCCCCGGTCAGGTTTCTCAGCTGTTCTGACAGAGCGGGGGATGTGAGCGGTCCTGTGGCGATCACGACGATGCCTTCCGGAATCTCCGTAATCTCCTCCGTTGCCACTTCAATCAGCGGGTGGTTGCGGACTGCATCGGTCACATACTCCGCGAACTCGTGGCGGTCGACGGCGAGAGCTCCGCCTGCCGGTACCGCACAACGATCCGCTGCCCCGATGATAACCGAGCCCATTCGGCGCATTTCTTCCTTGAGCACCCCGACCGCATTGGTCAGCGAATTGGCGCGCAAGGAGTTGCTGCAAACAAGCTCAGCGAATTTATCGGTGTGGTGGGCAGGCGTCTGCGTTTTCGGTCTCATTTCATACAGTTTTACGGCGACACCGGCTTGGGCGATCTGCCAGGCCGCTTCACTGCCCGCCAGTCCGGCGCCCACCACGGTAATTGTAGGTTGTGTCATGATGAATATCCTCCAATGGTCAAAATCGCATCAGGAGTCTGCGTCTTCCTGGTAATCGCATTTGGTGCAGACGATGCTCACGCCTTGCTTCTTACGCTTCTTTTCCACCAGCATACTGGAGCATTTCGGGCAAGGGCGGGCGATCGGTTTGTCCCACGAGACGAAATCACATTCCGGATATCGGTTGCAGCCGTAGAAAATACGGCTCTTTTTAGATTTACGTTCGATAATCATTCCGGTTTCACATTGCGGGCACTTTACTCCCGTTTCTTTTACGATTGGCTTGGTATTCCGGCAATCCGGGAACCCGGAGCAAGCCAAAAACTTTCCATAACGCCCCAATTTGTAAACCATGACCCGACCGCACAACTCGCATGTCTCGTCGGATTCTTCATCCTTAATTTCGACTTCCTTCATTTCTTCTTCCGCGAAGGCAACCCGTTTTGCAAAGTCACCGTAAAACGCATCGAGAACATCTACCCAGTTGGCGATCCCTTCTTCGATGCTGTCCAGACCGCTTTCCATATGGGCCGTAAACTCCAAGTCCAGAATCTCCGGGAAGAACTCCTCCATCAAGGTAATGACGATTTCTCCTAATTCAGTCGGAACAAATCGTTTTTCCTCGAGGGCGACATAGCCGCGTTTTTGAATGGTTTCCAACGTTGGAGCGTATGTAGAAGGTCGACCGATGCCTTGTTCCTCCAGCGTCTTTACTAAACGTGCTTCGGAATATCTGGGAGGTGGCTGCGTAAAGTGCTGCGACGGTTCAATGGTTTTCTGTTCAAGGGTCTGTCCCTCTTCAATCGGTGGCAAAAAGCTCTCTTCCTCGTTTCCGTCATCGCTTCCTTCAATATATACCTTCATAAAGCCAGGAAACTTTACCTTGGAGCCGGTGGCCCGGAAGATGACATCTCCTGCCTTGATGTCTACGCTCATCGTATCCAGCACCGCAGAGGACATTTGACTTGCGAGAAAACGCTCCCAGATCAAGCGATAGAGGCGCAGCTGATCACGGGACAAAAACTCTTTGATTTCATCCGGTGTACGCATAACCGACGTGGGACGGATCGCTTCATGAGCATCCTGGGCATTCTCGTTTTTGGCAGCAGTACGAGGTTCGGACAAGACGTACTCGCTTCCAAACTTTTCTTGTATGTATGCTTTTGCTTCCTCTTGCGCGGTAGCAGAAATCCGGGTGGAGTCTGTACGCATGTAGGTAATCAAACCGACTGCGCCCTCTTTGCCGCCGACGTCAATCCCTTCATAGAGCTCCTGAGCAATTCGCATGGTTTTGGCTGTACGGAAATTAAGCTTTCGGGCTGCCTCTTGCTGCAAGGAACTGGTGATGAAAGGAGGTGCCGGATTCCGCTTGCGTTCGCGTTTCGTTACTTTTTGAACGACATACGGTTGATCCGCCATCCTTTTGTAGACTTCCTGAACATCCGCCTCCGACTTCAGTTCAACCTTTTCATCCCCATAGCCGTAAAATTTGGCCTCAAAGTCCTTTCCGTTGCTGATGAGCTTCGTTGTGATCGTCCAGTATTCTTCCGGAATGAATTGCTGGATTTCCCGCTCCCGATCCATAATCATTTTGACGGTAACGGATTGCACCCGACCGGCACTAAGACCCTTGCGCACTTTTTTCCACAAGATCGGACTGATGTTGTACCCGACCAATCTGTCCAGAATGCGGCGGGCCTGCTGAGCGTTCACCAAATCCATATTGATGTGTCTCGGGTGTTTGAACGCTTCCTTGATGGCGTCCTTCGTGATCTCATTAAACACAACGCGAAGCGGCTGGTTCAAATCCAACCCCAGGTATTGAGCCAAATGCCACGCAATTGCTTCCCCTTCGCGATCCGGGTCAGCCGCCAGATATACTTTCTTCACTTTTTTGGCGGAATCTTTCAGGGTCTTCAATACGTCCCCTTTGCCGCGAATGGTTATGTATTTGGGTTCAAAGCCACGTGTCACATCCACACCCGTCTGACTCTTCGGGAGGTCGCGCACATGTCCCATCGATGCTTTGACAATATATTTGCTACCCAGATATTTTCCAATGGTTTTCGCTTTCGCAGGGGATTCTACGATTACGAGCGTATCAGCCATTTTTTTCCTCCCCTTTTAGTAAGGAATCTTCCCTATTATTAAATATGCTTATCCGGTTTGTCAAACACTTGCAAGGCGCACGGGAAGCGGAGGAAGCCGAGGCAGGCTTTAACGTCTCGCGAAATACCCGCCCGGAAGGCTGGCAACCATCCCTTTCGCTTCCAGCGTCAAAAGACTTCGGTGCAGCATCCTCACCGCCTCCGGCCGCAGCAGCAAAGCCACTTCATCCAGGTGGGTTCCTTCATGGGACAAGACTCGCAGAACTTCCCGCTCATGATCCTCGAGCTGCTCGCCGTGGGCCGATTGTTCCTCACACGCAGCGGCCTGCTTCGGGAGCATGTGCGCCCACTCCTCCAAGACATCCGCACTCGTTGTTACTAGCTTTGCACCTTGTTTGATCAAGTTATTCGGCCCTGCACTGACCGATGAAAAAATCGGACCAGGGACGGCAAAAACATCTCTTCCCTGTTCCAATGCGCAATCCGCCGTCACCAGCGATCCGCTCTTTTCTGCTGCTTCCACCACGAGAACGCCAAGACTCAATCCGCTGATAATGCGATTGCGCTCCGGAAAAAGACCTGCCACCGGAGGCGTCTCGGGCGGATATTCGGAGACGAGCAGGCCTAAAGACTCAATTTTCTTGTACAAGGAGCGATGCCCGGCTGGATAAACATGGTTCATTCCACATCCCAAAACGCCAATTGTCTTTCCATTTGCCCTCAGTGCCGTCTGATGCGCTTCTTCATCAATACCATAGGCCAGTCCCGACACGATAACCAATCCTTGCCGTGCCAGGTCTTTGACCAGATGTGCGCAGCTCGCCCTCCCATACGGAGTGGGCTTCCGCGATCCTACGACACCGATCGCCGGTTGGTGCAAAAGGTCACTCTCGCCTTTGCAAAACAGCGTAAGCGGAGGATCGGGAATGTGCCGAAGCTTGTCGGGAAAGTCATCGTCCAGAAAGCAAAGGTACTGGATGTCCCTTCTGTTTCTTTGTTCGACAAACAAACGAGCTGTTTCTTCCTTTATATGTTCGCGTACTTGCTGCGAAACCTTTCCGGGCAGCTTCCACTGTCTTTCTACCGTCTGCCAGTCAGCTACCGCCGCGGCAAACGACCCGTATTCGTCAAATATCGCCCGCAGCCGCTTCCTGCCCAATCCCGGTACCATTCCAAGCACGTACAGCCAGTCTCTTTCCTGCAAGCCATGCTTCGACACGTTCGGACCCCTCCCCTTACTCCTATCCAATGGTCTTAGGAGCTATTCTAACCAATGACAGAAGTCCGTTCAAAAAGAAAAAGGCAGACAAGTCGCTGCTTGCCCACCTTTTTCAACCCCAAACCTTATTTATTCATAACTTTGTCGAGCATGCCGCGTTCTTTCAGCAGCTCAACGAGTGTTTCGCCAATGACAGCTGGAGTTTTCGCTACGCGAATGCCGCATTCTTCGAGCTTCGCGATTTTTTCAGCAGCTGTACCTTTTCCGCCGGAAATGATTGCACCAGCGTGACCCATGCGTTTTCCTGGAGGCGCAGTTTGACCGCCGATGAAGCCGACAACCGGCTTTTTCATGTTGGCAGCGATCCATTCTGCTGCTTCTTCTTCAGCGGTACCGCCAATTTCACCGATCATGATAACCGCTTCGGTGTCTGGGTCTTCGTTGAACATTTTCAGTACATCGATGAACTCCATACCTTTTACAGGGTCCCCACCGATACCGACAGCAGTGGATTGACCGATGCCGCGGGTAGAAGTTTGGTGAACCGCTTCGTACGTCAAGGTACCGGAGCGGGATACGATACCCACTTTACCCGGAGTGTGGATGTAGCCTGGCATGATACCGATTTTGCACTCGCCTGGGGTGATGACGCCAGGGCAGTTCGGTCCGATCAGCTTGGTTTTCTTGCCTTCCATGTAGCGTTTCACTTTCACCATGTCCAGAACCGGGATCCCTTCCGTAATGCAGATCACCAGATCCAGTTCAGCGTCAACCGCTTCCATGATCGCGTCAGCTGCAAACGGAGGAGCAACGTAGATAACAGATGCATTTGCACCCGTTTTTTCGACTGCTTCTGCTACGGTGTTGAAAATCGGAATACCGTCAACCTCAGTGCCACCTTTACCTGGTGTCACACCACCCACCATTTGTGTACCGTATTCAACGGCACCGCGAGTGTGGAACAGACCAGTTGCACCCGTAATCCCTTGCGTAATTACTTTTGTATTTTTATTAACGAGAATACTCATCGCGTATTTTTCCCACCTTTTTTATGACGTGTAGGAATTTATAAGCGCAGGGCACTTATAAATTTCCGGAGCGCATGAAAGCTTTCCGCTACGTTATTCTTACGTATCAGACCGCTTCGATTACTTCACCAAAGCAACGATTTTTTCAGCGCCGTCTGCCATGGATTCAGCAGCTACGATGTTCAAACCGGACTCGCCCAGGATTTTCTTTCCGAGGTCTACGTTGGTACCTTCAAGGCGAACAACCAGCGGTTTGTCCAATTTGATTTGTCTCGCAGCGTTCACGACACCGTTTGCAATGACGTCGCACTTCATGATACCGCCGAAGATGTTGACGAAGATGCCTTTTACTTTTTCATCGCGCAGGATGATTTTGAACGCTTCGGTTACTTTCTCTTCGGTAGCGCCGCCGCCTACATCAAGGAAGTTTGCAGGATCGCCGCCGTAGAACTTCACGATGTCCATGGTAGCCATTGCCAGACCTGCACCGTTTACCATGCAGCCGATGTTGCCATCGAGGGCGATGTAGGACAGATCGAACTTGGAAGCTTCGATTTCTTTTTCATCTTCTTCATCCAGGTCGCGCATTGCCACTACGTCAGGGTGACGATACAGCGCGTTGCTGTCGAAGTTCAGTTTGGCATCGAGTGCCATTACTTCTCCGTCGCCGGTAACAACCAGAGGGTTGATTTCCGCGATAGAGCAATCTTTGTCTACAAATGCTTGATACAAGCTCATCATGAACTTGGCAGCCTTGTTGACCAGCTCGTTTGGAATGTTGATCGCATAAGCCAGTCGACGAGCTTGGAACATATTCAAACCAGTTACTGGATCGACTACTTCTTTGAAGATTTTTTCCGGAGTGTTGGCTGCAACTTCTTCGATCTCTGTACCGCCCTCTTCGGATGCCATCATCACTACGCTGCCGGTTGCACGGTCAACGACCACACCTACGTAGTATTCTTTCTTGATATCGCAGCCTTGCTCGATCAGAAGACGTTTTACTTCTTTACCTTCTGGGCCGGTTTGATGAGTAACCAGTACTTTTCCGAGGATTTCCTGGGCGTATGTACGCACCTCATCCAGATTTTTTGCCACTTTCACACCGCCGGCCTTACCGCGGCCACCTGCGTGAATTTGCGCTTTTACTACACATACTTGTGTGCCGAGTTCTTTTGCGGCTTCGACAGCTTCTTCTACAGTGAAAGCTACGCGGCCTTCCGGAACTTTCACACCGTACTGCTTAAGTATCTCTTTACCTTGATACTCATGAATGTTCATTCTCCATCCTCCTATGGCAGATAAAGATCAGCAGGCGCAATGACTGATACATAAACAAAAGACTGTTCCAGTCATTATCGCCACTATCAGTGCAACAGTACCTATTCTACGACAAAAATCGCAAAAGTGGTAGTCATATGTTCTCTTTATCGTGACCATTCTGCTTCCGGTTCATAAGGGCAATCCTTATTTTTGCGCAGGTTCTAATAACTTCCAGACTGACTTTTGCAGCTGACTGTGCCCATACCATACTTGGTCGATACAAAAATGGCGCTCGTAGAAAATGACAGTCCGCTCCTCCCCGTTTACGCGAAAGTGAACCCGGTATTGCTCCGGACCGACTTGCTTCGGCGCATCGCCCAGCCGTACCCCTGTCTTCAACAGTCGAACAATCTGATGAGCTTTCCCTTGCTCGACCGTGCTCTGGGTGACATCCAGATTCCTCTCGTTCACACGCATCTCTCCGGTCGCTTCCGCCCGAATATTCGTTGCCTTAAAAAGTTTCTCGATCGGTTGCCCCGGATTTTCCTTCGGTACCAAGTATTCCGTCAAGCGGGAAAACATGGATCCGTCCACCTGAAAATACTGCGTGTCCCTCCCGAATGGAACCGAGATAAGCGTAGGCGTCAACACGGTTACTTCCAACGGACGCTCTGCAGAGTCAAGACGCAATTTGTAGTACGGATACAAAGGGTGTTGGCTCTGCGGCATTTCCGTTTCAGGAACCGCCTTGCCCAGTACGGCTTGGATATACGTCGTCTCTTTATCCTGAAGTACCCGTGATAAGGTGAGATCCTCCGCGCTCAGCAAAATGCTGTCGGCTCGCATGGCCAACAGCCCCTTCCCTGTCAAGCGATGCACCCATTGATAAAATGTGGCGGCTCCAGTACCTCGATACGTATTTTCTCCGAACTGGCTCGCCTTCTCTCCCACAGTGACAACAAGAGGTGCCAGCTGTTTCCGGTACAAAACAAGCGTGAACCGGGCTTCCTCCTGCTTCAGCGGCTCGTTCGACAGCTGGAGATCCTTCCCTTGACCTTGCAGTTCGTTCAAAAATGTGGGCAAGTCCAGGGCGACTTCCTGACCGTCTGTCGACATCACCGTTACTTTGTCCACGGTCCCCAGCTCGGTTCGGATCCGCTCCCGCATGTCCGCATCGGTCACTTTTGCGTTTTGCGCACAACCCGTTACCATTGCACACGCCACCATGAGCGAAAACAAGTAGGTACGAAAAGACGATTTCATGAAGAAATCCTCCTTTATGTAGCCGTCTGCAAGACCCCTGCGTCAAAGAAGTCCCAAGCGACGGCTGATTTCGCTGCCAAGCTTACGCTTTACGTAAATTTCCCCAATTTGATGGGGATCCTTCACCACGACCGAACGATTGTTGGTTCGGATGACCACAAATTTGTCTCCGTTCTTGTCCAACCCACAGATCAATTCCGATGCGACCTCCACAAAGATGGCAACCACGTACTGATCCTTGACTTTCTTCAGTGAGATTTTGGGGAACGGCGATAGCAGCGGCGACGTTTTGTCCTGGATGTACTGCGTGATGGCCAGCAAGTATTTGTCCGGGTCCCCGTACTGCTCGATTTCGTGATTGACCCCGGTTATGACGCCTTCGTCCGTAATGCCCAGGAACAAATTACCGTTGTTTGAATTGGCAAACGCCACAATCGTCTTGATGATTCCGCTTTTCGACAACAAAAAGTCGCGTTTGAATTCAATCATGTCATTCTCTCCGAGCTGAGTCGCCACAAGAGGGTCGTCTACTCTTCCCAAGTAGCGAAACCTGCTGATCGCCCCCAGTCGGTAGACGTATTCCTCGAACAGATCTGCGGACAGCGCGAGATCTTCCAATACTGCATCCGTGTTCTGCCACAATTTATACGTCTGTGGAGAGAAACACATGTCAAACAAAACAGTGCTGCCGAGTGAACGGATGTTCATCCCGATGGCAGCAGGCCTCGCGAGACCAGTCTGATACGGCGGCTCGCACTCGGCCTCCATGACTCCCGAATGCAGCAGGTAGTCGAAATAATGCCGAGGCAATGCAGCGTGCTGTCTGAGAAGTTCTCGCTCCACACTCCCCCGCCTGGTCTCCTGATACAAGTCAAAACGCACACATTGTTCTTCCCACTGAGTCACTACTGCTACAAAGGAGCAAATATGGCGCATGATTCCCCTCGTTCGTCAAATTTTCAAACCGTAGATCGTTGGTCATATTTTACAGTAAGCCTTTGGAGCTTGACTAGTGAATTATGAGCGAGTGCCATTCAGAATCATCTGGAACATCAGAGAGTAGCCCATGTCCCCCTTGATTTTCAACTGGCCGGTCACCAAAGCTACAGTCGGATTCAGCTTGCCTTCCGCCCATCTGATAAAATTTGTGTCAGAAAGCTCAAGTGTGCACGTAGCCTCATCCGGAGTCCCTTTCGTATACGCAGCTCGATTTTGGCAAAGGGTCAACTGAAAATTCCCTCCTCCTTCCCCGTTCACGAACAAGTGGTATACAGCTTGAAAACCGCGAATCACTTGGGGCTCCCTGTTTATTTTTTCCACCAGATCCGCAAGTGTTTGCTCAACAGACACGAAACCTACACCTTCCCCTGTTTGAAGTCGTCTAATGCGAGATGCTCATTTTGGGGTGAAAAAAGAAAAGCCGGTAAACCCGGCTTACTTGACACGAACAGCGGTTCCTGTCGCGATGACCATCATCATTCCTTCACGGAGCGTTTCGAAGTCGAGATCGACCCCGATCACTGCGTTTGCCCCCAGCGCTCGGGCTTTCTCCTTCATCTCGCGGATCGCTACCTCGCGCCCTTCTGCCAGCTTGTTTTCGTACGTACCGCTTCTTCCCCCGATAATGTCCGTAATGCCGGCCAGGAAGTCGCGCACCACGTTGGCGCCCATAATGACCTCGCCGCTGACAATATCCAGATAGGCTTCGATCTCTCTGCCTTGCAACGTACTTGTCGTAGAAACAATCATGGGGAATGCCTCCTGTATAATCAGTTGTTTACTTCTCTTCTTTGTTTACGATTGATCCTTTGACAAGTTACATTTTTTATCCAGTCATGTAACCTTATCATCCAAAAGTGTATGCCTTCAAGCGAAAGACTATTCCCAAAAGCTTCCCTGCTCCCCTTATCAGATGGCAGCGGCTGGCGAGATCTTTTTGGTCTTGGCTGCCGTCGAGAGGAGACTGGCTCTCGCGATGTGTTCCCGCAACGGAGTCGAGCAAAAGCCCGGCTCGCGAAATCCGTCGATATGCCCGATCGCCGCAGAGACTTGTATATCGCAAATATCCATCGGCTGCTCAATCAGCCCCAGTTGCTGCTCGACCCGCTCTTCCGAAGCGGAAGTAATCAAAATGAATTCGTCGCCTGCATAGCGGCAAAGGTAGTCGTCCTTGTCCAGGACCATCGAGGACAGAACAGCGGAGAATGTCCGGATGACATCGTCGCCAAACGGGTGGCCGTATTTCTTGTTGATTTTTCCAAACTCATTCACGTCGATGAAAAACAGATGGAACGGTCTTTGCTCTTTTAACAGCTTTTCCCCTACGCATAGGATGAAAGGAGCGCGGTATAAACCGGTCAATGGATCGAGCCATTCCGCCAGTTTGATCTGGACAGCCTCCCTGGTCACGACACCTATCAACCTCTCCTGATCCATCACCAGTACGAGGTCGGTGTCATTATTCTCAAAAAAGTCATGGGCTTCCCATACGTTTTGCTCCGGAGACATGGGAGGTGGAGGGTCTGCCATTGCATCCGCCACGATCCGGTTGGGATGGGCTGCTCGCACATGCCTCGACAGCAGGATTCCCGTCAGTACTCCGTGATCCACAACAACCAGCGTATCTGTGCTGTATTCGTTCATTTTCTCTGCCGCATGCTGCACACTTTTGTCAGAGCTAATGGTGCAAATCGCCGTTGTCATGATTTCCGAGAGTTTCATAACAGGTCTACCTCCCGCTGGACGGACATTGCAATCTTCAGTTCCGAGCGCAGAACCATCGAATCGCTGATCATTCGTTCTGCTTCTTCCAAAATGATGGTCATCAGCCTTTTTTCATCGATCATCTGCAGAAGAGAATTTCGTAAAAGGACCGCTTCAATTTTCGGGTGATCCATTTTGATGAGAGTGAACTGCTCAGGAGACAGCGCTTCCGCCATCCTCCTGACCGCTTCCGGTCCAATCGGCGCCCGACGGCCAATAATCAGCAAATCCTGCATAGGCGGAACTTCAAATTCGGATATTTTTAGCGTTAACGTTGCTTTCCGTGACGAGACATTATTTTCACCAATCATTTGTATACCTCCATTCCATCCGGGCATTCATTCGCCGGGCAGTCTGCCGGGCTTTCCGAATAAATACCCTTGCCCGATCGCAACCCCAAGCCCCGCTGCGCAGGCAAAATCTTCTTCCTGTTCGACTCCTTCTAGAATCAGCTGCGCATCATCCCTGCAAAAATCTACGAACAGCTTGACTACTTTCTGCTTTTCTTGTGAACGGGACAAATCTTGCGAAAAGAAACGATCTATTTTGATGAAATCGGGCGCAATTTCAAGTATTTTGCGAAAAGTGGTCGTTCCATCCCCGACGTCATCCAACGCGATCAGAAACCCACACTCCCGCAATTTGGCAATTCTCTTCAAAAAAAGCGGTTCGTTCCATATTTTCCCTTCCATGATCGACTCGTTGATCTCCAGCACAATCTGGTTCTGGTACGGTGCATAGTCCGCGGAGAGCTTTTGAATGAAAGCAGGGAAAGTTTCGTCAACGATCGTGGAAGGAAAAATATTGACAAACAGAAGCTCGTGGCGATAGCGCTTTTGAGACTGAAAGAACGACCGGAGCGCGTAATACATGGACAGCGTGTCGAACTCCAAAAGCTCTTTTTGTTCTTTTGCAGTCTGAAACAGCTCCTCCGGATTTGCATTTCTTGAACTTCGGAGCAGGGCTTCGTACCCCATTCGCTTTTTCCCCGGTAGGCTGCAAATCGGTTGAAATACATGGTAGTATTCCTGTTTTTCAAATAAGTTCGCAATGCTTTCCATTAGTTTTCCTTTCCCTTTCTCATTCCTAGCAAAAGATGAACACAAAGAAAAAGCTTCTCCCGATCGAGAGGAGCAACAGTGGCAGGCTTGCCTTTTATACATTGCCGGGAAGTGATCCATATACGAAAACAAATAGTTGCGATCATAACGATTCGGCCTTGAAACCCTTGCCGATTTCCTTCTCACGAAAACGACAGGAATATTCGCTCACGAATCCCGCCTTTTCGGTTCGACATTTTGTGTCTTTATCCCTAATCATTCGCCATTTTTTTGCAAATTCCTTTCCAAATGATGCTAATTGCCTATAAAAAAATATAAACAAGTCGGGATTGTCATGATTTCGTAAAAATATGGAAGGGAATCCCACTCAAGCAGACTCACCTCCATGGGGATCAGGCCAGCCGTCAAACACCCGGCTGGCCCCAGGGACATATGCTGATGGGAAAGGAGAAAGGGGGAAGGAGGAAGCCATGGCACAATCAAAAACTCATTCCATCCGCGTTTCGGAAGGTCATTCGTTTGTTCTTACGTTTGCATCAAATCCAAGTACGGGCTATCAATGGTTTTTGTCCAATCCATTGGACAATCAGTATCTATCCTTGGCCGCGAACGAGTACGTCCCTCCCACGTCGCCATCCCGCATCGGACAGAGCGGTCATCAACTCTTCACCTTTCATGCCCTGCAAAAGGGGATGACCTCCATCGCAATGAAATACTGCCGCCCGTGGGATGCGGGCGATTGCGGAAGCTTTGACTTCACGATCGTAACGATTACTTGAGAGGCCACTCTTTGCAAGTCACGCAGGAATCCCCCGGTCCAAGGCTCTGTAACGAATCGCCTCTGCTACGTGTACCGACTGAACACTCTCGGAGCCTTCCAGATCCGCGATCGTTCTCGCTACCTTGACGATTCGGTCGTAGGCCCGTGCACTTAGTCCGAGTGATTCAAAAGCCAGCTGGATCAGTTCCTGGCCTTCCTTGTCAAGCTTGGCATATCGACGAAGTTCACTTCCCGTCATCGCGCTGTTGAACGGACAGCCTTGCCTTTGCGCATATCTTTCGGCTTGTCGTTTTCTGGCTTGCTCGACACGCTGTCGAATATCTGCGGACGACTCTTCTGCCGTTCGCAGATTTAAAAGCTGGACAGGCACTCGTGGCACTTCCAGGTGCAAGTCGATACGATCCAATAGAGGTCCGGACAGCTTCGAACGGTATTTCTGAACCTGCTGAGGCGTGCATGTGCAGCTTTGCTGGTCCCGGGTGCCAAAGTAGCCGCACGGACAAGGATTGCATGATCCGATCAAAAGAAAACGAGCGGGGAACGTGAAAATTTGCTTGGCTCTTCCGATCGTAACGATACCAGCTTCCAGCGGTTGTCGGAGGACCTCCAGCACATGTCTGGAAAACTCCGGCATCTCGTCTAGGAAAAGAATACCGCCGTGCGAAAGGCTGCACTCGCCGGGCCGGGGGATTTGCGCCCCTCCTCCCACAAGCGCAGTGGCGGTAATCGTATGATGCGGCGCACGGAACGGGCGCTCTTGGATGAGCGCGCCCGTCCGCGGCAGCTGCCCCGCTATGCTGTATATCTTGGTCACTTCGTACGACTCTTCGGTCGTCATTCGCGGCATGATCCCCGGTAGACAGGTCGCCAGTAGCGTCTTCCCTGAACCGGGCGGACCAACAAGCAGAACGTTGTGGAAGCCGGCAGCAGCGATTTCCAACCCGCGCTTTACAAATTGCTGGCCGTAGACGTTGGAGAAATCAGGGCTTTCGCGATGATCTCGACCTGTCAGCAATGCAGCCGCACGTGTATGTTCTGCTTCAGCATTCACTGGCCGCAGTCCTTCTTTCCAGTAATGAACCGCGGAGGACAAATCAGGGGCAGGAAGCACGACAATTTCGACCAGCCGTGCTTCGGGGGCGTTTTGTTCGGGCAGGATGACGTGTGTAAATCCCGCCTGCCTCGCTTCCAGCAAGATCGGAAGCACGCCTGTGATCGGCCGCAGAGAACCGTCCAAGGCCAGTTCCCCCAAAATAAGGACTCGTTCGGGTCGAGGCGTGATCTGCTTGGAAGCCAGCAAGATACCAAACGCGATGGCGAGATCGAAGCCCGAACCTTCTTTGCGCTGGTCGGCAGGCGCGAGATTTACCGTGATGCGCTGCATCGGATAATCAAACCCCGCGTTTCGCAATGCGGCTCGTACACGATCTCGTGCCTCCTTCACAGCCGAGCCGCCGAGGCCCACCAGATCAAACTGCGGCAATCCATTGGCGATATCCGTCTCGACGGATACTACCATTCCATCTATGCCAAGTACGGTCCCGGAATAACTGCAAGCGTACATAATCGTTTCCCCTCCTCTTTCAGGGTAGGAAATGATAGAGGAGTGGGCAAATGTTTTTGAAAGTAGCTGAATGTTGCGGTCCAAAAAAAAAATAAGCCTTGATGTTCAAGGCTTCTCTCTCGCGACAACGATCTCAAGCATGTTGCAGGGGGAAATCTCAGCGATCGTTCCTTTTTAATAAGCCAGAGCGGGCTTCGAAGTCGGAATCTGCTCAAACTTCTTCTTCCTCCTCCAAATCCTCTTCCGTAATAAACACGATCTGAACGCCCACCACTTTCCCTTCCGAATTCCTTGCCACGAACGCCACATATCCGCCGTCCCCAAATCCCGAGCTGGATACTACGCCACCATTGATTACTCCCGCACCCAAATCGGTCAATGTCAGATCGCAGCACGAGGAGTACCACTTGTCGTCCGGGTCGAAGGTCGTCTCGCCTACGACTGAATCGTCATTTCTGTAGACGGTTCGCTCGAATATCCCTGCCTGACCGCTGTCCACCGCGACTACAAAGTCACACGCTTCCCAGGCTGCTTCGTCTTCCTCCCGCAGAGATTCGTGAAGAGCAAAAACAACCGCGCACCTTTCTCCCCACTCTCCTCCATCGATTTTCTCCACATAGGCGTTCCACTTCCCGGTCGAAACGTTCTCAAGGACACCCTGGCCCCAATTGCCCAAATCATAGCAAGGGTCAGAGACAACCAATTGTCCCGAATGACTCTCAAACACCCCTAAATGAATTCTCATCTGTTTCTCCTCCAGAACTGTAATATGTTTTTTGACGAATAGGCACCTTAAGCTGGCCAAGCCTTGGGCAAACGAACGCACCCCATTGAGATTGTCTCGCGCGGAAGGATGAGCCCGCGCTGCGAGTTTGTCGATCATATGTATGCTTCCTGCTAGTCAGTGTTCACCTACAAGGCAAAAGCTCCAAGAATTTGTCATGACGCAGCAGGGGGACGGAAGGCAGATCGATTTGGTCTGCTTTCCCGAGGCGTACCGCTTTCTTGTTCCGCTGATGGTTCATCCTTTCCCCTGCCTTGCCCTCGCTCTTGCTTTACCCGCCACATAATGAATGACGCCGCCCATCGCGAGTAGAACAATCCCTACGTTGATGGCTTGGTCCGCCAGATTGAGGATCCCTTTTCCGGAAGGTGACACCAAAAAGTCGGTTACGCGGCCAAATACGATCCGATCGATGGCATTCCCGATGGCCCCACCCGCCAAAAATCCCAAGGCGACATCGACAAGGGCCCCTCTTTTTGGCTCATGCTTACGGAAGTACAGGATCCCGATCACGAAAATGACAGCGACTGCTGCAAACAGTCGCGCATAGCCCTGGAAGAGGCTAAAGGCCATGCCCGCATTTTCATAGTGGGTCAGCTCCAGGCCCCAGAAGAAAACTGTTTCCCCTTCAGGCAAATGCAGACGGACGATGAGTTTGGTGAGTTGATCTGCGATGAGTACGAGGATCCAGGTCAAATAAAAAGGCATGGCAGGTCCTTCTTTCTCTTGTTGGGTTGTAACCCTTTATAGAGCCTCGGTCAAAATGGGCTATACTGCGATGTAGTGAAGAGGAGCCTTTTGTCGTGTTGAATCAAGGAAAGATTAGAAAAAAACCCTCTCATGTTCGCGACGCTATGAGAGGGTTTGCCGACTCTATCGCTATTCTACCACAATTGTGATTTCTTTGGCTTCTTCTCGGCCGGTCCGGCTTTGGGCAGCTTTCACTTTCAGCGTGTACTCGCCTGCTTTCTCAGGCTTCCACAGATACACTTTGCGGTAGATGCCGTTCTTACTGTCAACTTGTATTTTTGCCCACTACCAACGAGCCGGAGAAGTCGACAATGATCGGCTTTCAAAAAGCCCTGCAGACTATGTTCATACAGTGTCCACAGGGCTTTCGTCATCTATTCTTCCTTACTCGACAGTTACTTTAATTTTTACCGAATCGCCCTTGTATTTGGCGGTTATCGTAGCTGTTCCAGTTTTCTTGGCCGTGACGACTCCGTCCTTCACGGTAGCTACGGACGAATTGGAAGTGCTCCAAGTTGCTTTGGAGCCTTTCAGCGACTTGTCATCGTACAACAAGTAAATCGTGTCTTTCTTCCCTTTTTTAATGGTGATGGAGGTATCCTCTGCTTCCAGGCTGCCGCTGCTGTTGGAATCTTTTACGGTTACTTCGATTTCCACTTCGTAGCTTTTGTACTTGGCGGTAATGATTGCGGTTCCTTTGGCTTTCGCGGTGACGACTCCATCTTTCACAGTGGCGACAGACGATTTGGAAGTCTTCCAGGTAGCCTTGGAGCCAGTCAACTTCTTGTCGTCGTACGTCAGCTTAATGGTTTTCTTGTCGCCTTTCTTCATGGAAAGCTCGTCGGTGTCTGCCTCCAGTTTGCCGTCCGATGCTCCAGAACCATCGACGACCACTTCGATCTCAACCTTATCGTTTTTGTACTTCGCCGTGATGATCGCCGTACCTTTGCCTTTGGCGGTTACTTCGCCGTCATCAACGGTGGCTACGGAAGACTTGGATGTTGTCCAGGTTGCTTTTGAACCGGAAAGGGTCTCGTCATCATATTTCAGCTTGATTGTCTCTTTGTCGCCTTTATCCAGTTTCAGCTTGGTTTCGTTCGCTTCCAATTTGCCGGAAGTATTGGACTCGACACTGACATCAATCAATACGAACAGGTTTTTATAATAGGCAGCGATCGTTGCGGTTCCGTTCGCCTTTGCCGTAATCACGCCGTTTTTGACGGTTGCGACAGAGGTGTTCGAGGACGTCCAGCTGGCCTTGTTGTTTTCCAGCGTTTTGCCATTAAACGTCAAACGAACCGTTTGCTCGTTTCCTTTTTTCATGGAAGCCTTCGTCATATTTGCGTCAAGCGTATCAGGATTCGAAACGGTGGTTCTGATCTTAATGCTCTCTCCGCTGTACTTGACCGTGATGAACACAGTTCCGGTCCCTTTCCCCGTCACCACGCCATCCTTTACAGTCGCCACGGAGGAATTGGACGTGCTCCACGTAGCTCGAGTAGGATCGAGCTTTTGGCCGTTGTACATCACTTGGATGGTCGTGGTTTTGCCCTTCGTGACGCTGATCGCCTTCGAAGTCACAGTCAATCCGGTTGAATCCGCTGCGGCCGCAATCGCCGCGGTCTGCGCATGCGTAGTGGCAGGAAGCGCAAAGTGGACCGCGCAAACGGTAGCCAGCGCTAACGTGAAAGTTTGAAACAGCTTGCTCTTCATTCTCTTCATGAGTGTACCTCCAAAATTTATCCTATATCTGGTTTGACGGATGAAGTGGAAAAATGTCACATGAAAAACCCACTTTTTTTAGAAAAACATTTGTTTTTTGTTCTGTCAATTGTTTCACGCAAGATTTGTCGGATTATGCCGATGTATATAGTAGCGACAGTGATCCAACGTGTGACCGTCATAGCTCGTTGTGTATGAATATTCCTCGTTGACGATCAGGAATCAAAATCAAAAGGAGGATCATTTCATGTCTACCAAATTGCAAGCGCTGTTAGCATGCTTGGAAGATATTAAGGCAAGCCAGGTGGAGGATGTCTGTGTAGCTTTGACCGATACCGAGAAGTATCTCGCTTTTTTGCCGAGCGAGACGTTGAATCTGCACACGGAGCCTGGTACGCCCATCGAAGGAATTAAAGGGACCGTCACGGAAAGGGCGCTGCGCAGTGGAAAGAAACTGTCTCAGGAGCAAGGACCCGAAATCTGCGGAACACCTTACATATCGACGGCAACCCCTATTTACGAAGACGGACGCATCGTCGGCTGCCTCACGATTCTGACCTCGAACGCGAAGATCGAAAACATCCGTTCCGTCTCTTCCACACTCGCTGCTACCGTCGAAGAGATGACCGCGACAGCGGATCAAGTGGCGGCGGTCTCCCTTCATGTCAACGAGCAAATCCTCGGCGTTTCGCAGGAATCACAATTTGTGACGACGGAAATCGACAAGATCTTCAAAGTTCTTTCGTTCGTCAACGAGATGGCTTCCCAATCCCACATGCTCGGTCTAAACGCCGCGATTGAAGCTGCCCGTGCCGGTGAGCACGGCAGAGGCTTCAGCATCGTCGCCAACGAAATCAGAAAAATGGCAACGCAGAGCAAAGAAGCTTCTGAAGAAATCCAAAAGCAGTTGAAGTTCATCGAGACGTCCATGCACAAAATGAATGCCGCCATCCAATCCGTCAGTTCCCAGTCGCAAAACTCCTCGGCGAGCATCCAGGAACTGCGGGCAGCCTTTGAGCATATCGCAAATACCGCAACGGAATTGTATGACGAAATTCAAAAATAGTGACCAGCCCTATCCCCGCTTACTTATCGTGCGGGGTTTTTTACGGCAAAAAAAACTACGACTGACCAATTAACTAACAAGGATTTCCAAGACCTCTGTCGAAGTTAGTCATTAGCCTATTTGACGGAGGTCTTCTCATGCCTTTACCCAAGAATCGTGTCATTCCTGAAAAGAAAATATACTTTCGGCCAGAGATACAGCATTGCCCGCACTGTGGCACGAAACTCAGGCGACATCATACCGCATGGAAAAAGAATGTCATCACACTTGCCGGTGTTATCCAAGCTTGGAGTATGGCTTATGCTTGCAGCAACGCAGATTGCTCATACCCCAGAACCTATTACAAATCCGCTGAAGCTGAGCTTCTCAGCATGAAACACACTTCCTACGGTTTTGACGTGCTAGCGTTGGTTGGTCAGCTTCGGTTTAAGCAACATATGACAATCGGCGAAATTACGGAAACGTTGAATCAGCGCGGGGTAACCACGTCAGAACGCAATTCTCAGCGGTTGTACGAACGTTATCTTACCTTGCTCCGCGCTAGCGTGACGGATCACGTCAAGCAAGCACTCAAGCAAGTTGTTCAGGACCGTGGCGGTATCATGATTTCCATGGACGGTGTTCAGCCCGAGAAAGGCAATGAGACGCTCTATGTCATACGAGAAGTATTCAGCGGAACGATCCTGTCTGCACAAAATCTAAAGAGTAGCTCCGCAGAAGAACTTAAGAAACTCATCCTGCCTGTTATCGAACTGGGATTTCCCATCATCGGGATCGTTACGGATGGTCAACAATCCATCCGAATGGCCATGGAATCGTTACTGCCGGACGTGCCGTACCAATACTGCCAATACCACTATCTAAAGGACATTGCAAAGCCTGTTGTCGATTTAGACCGCAAGCTCAAGACAGGAATCAAGAAGAGCCTCCGTGGTATTCGCGAAGTCGAGAAGCGAATCGAAAACGATGCCTCTACAGAAGCAGAGGTGGCAAAAGATTACGTGGCGGCCATTCGTTCTGTGCTCCTCGAAGACGGCAATCCCCCACTCGATCTACCGGGCATACGTGTTTATGAAAATGCTAGAGCCATTCAGGCTTCCCTCGAACGATGCCTGAGTAAAAAAGGGGCCCTCTCTGCTCAAAAACCTAATCAGAATTTTCGATAAATTGGATGATTTTGAAGAGCAATATGCTACCGTGATGCGCTGGTCCAAACCGATTCACCACGTTGCCGGGATCTTGAATCCAAGCATAGATAAACGAAGTGAAACGGTTCGATTTCATATGCAGCATCTGTTAGATTGGGTTGAACAGACGTACACCAGCAAAGACGACTTGCCAATGGTTGCAAATCTGAAAAGCTACTCCCGGGGGTTTTGGAAAGGCCTGTTTACGTGTTACGACCATCCGCATGTCCCACGAACGAACAACGACCATGAGCGCTTCTTCCGCCAGACGAAGACCCGGCATCGACGGATGACGGGTCTGAGAAGTTGGAACGAATATATCCTCCGAAGTGGTGAAATGGTCGTATTTGTCGATGACGCACTTCACCAGAGTAATGTGTTAAGTAGACTTCAGTCTGTAAACTACCTTGATTTTAAAAATGAACGCCTGCGTTGGTCTGCTCGTTTGAGTGAAGCTACCAAACGCAGACGATTCCGAACGAATACAAGTGTGTACCTGGAACAGGCCGAAAATGCTTACTGTATGTTAATTGGTCAGTCGTAGAAAAAAAATGCCTCCCAGCAGCGCCGGGAAGCGGATGATGATGCTTGGAGGAGTTTCATCGCGTCGAGTACAGTACATAGTACGCTGGGAGCAAGGCAGTTGATGTAGACATATCCCCAATAACCCGGCATCCAGGAGCCCTTTTTTTCCCCGTTTGCTATCCTCCTGGGGTCGGGCAACCGGATAGTCCGGTCAAAATGCGTGCTTGATGTGATCAAGACTGCATTCGGTGATAGACTTGTCCCCCCTCGAACAATGAATCGCAATGACGTCAAACCGGAAGGACGGAATATGCCGAGAATCGTTCTGTAAATACTCTAAGGCCAGTTCCCTCAGCTTCTGCCTTTTTCTCCACGTGACCGATTCAGCAGCTGTGCCGAATACCTGCCCGCTCCTCGTCCGAACCTCCACGAACACGAGTTCCTCTCCGTCGATCGCTACGAGATCAATCTCTCCGCGCCGCGTACGAATATTGCGCCCAACGATTTCATATCCGCTCTGTAGAAGATAGGCCTCTGCCATCCTCTCTCCCCGCTGTCCCAGTGCAGCTCGGCTGTCGCTCACCCGTTGCTTTCCCCTCCTTTGTCCAGACGATATACGAAAGCGAGGACTTCTGCGACGACCTGATACAACTCAGGCGGAATTTGCTGGTTGAGATCCAGCTTACCCAATACCTCTACCAGCGACGGGTCTTCCTGTACCGGGATGTGGTTTTCCTTTGCCGCCTTCAAAATATTTTCGGCTACGTACCCCTTCCCTTTCGCCACCACCTTGGGAGCTTCCATGGTACCTGCCTGATACTTGAGTGCGACCGCCTGCTTTCGTTTGCTTTCCGATTCCTTGGGCTGACTCATACCCGCAGATCCACTCCTTTGTACTCAGCCAGCCATGTCTCTTTGACTCCGGCAGCGGCAGACGACTTCGCACGCTGTTCGGGAATGGATTGGACCCGAACGGCAGAAAGCTGGTAGCCGATGTCCTGCAGCTGCTGTGCAAAGCGGTCCTTCATCCCGTGCACAATCGGTTCTACCCAGGAGGTATCGTTGAATATTTGCAAATTGACGATTCGATTGACAATACTGACATCGATCATGGTCGTACCCATGGTCTTCAAGTCGAGGTGGAAAAAAAGCCGGCAATTTTCTGCGTCGATCTGTCCGCCGCCTCTTTTTTTCGATTCGATCTGAACGTAAGCCGTATCCTCCCCTTGAGCGGAACGTATGGGGATTTGCATAACGATTTGGGAAAGGGCTTGGCTGCTCGGCTGGACCATCATGAGCTGTTGGCCGGTGACTTGCTGAAGCAACTGGTCCGCCGCTTCCCGCAACGCGGTCGGCACGGTGTGAGCCGGCGCCTGGATGACTTGCAGAAGCATGGACTTCACCGATTCCATCTGACCCAAGTGTCGGGCATCCGGCAATGCTCCAGGCAGTGACTGTCCCAGCAAGTCGCGTTCATGGGCGATACCCATCTGGCGAAACAGCTCCTGAATCGGATGATTGCCTGGGGGGACTGCTGAAGACTCCTGATTCACCAACACTCCCTGCTGATTCAGGCTCACGTACTGCCCGTTCCCTGTTGCCTGCGGCGCTTTGGCTGATTGCTCCGCTACCCCAGCCCCTTCGCGGTTGGCTGCGAGTGGCAACGTAACCGGGACAGGCTCCTCTCTCCCTGGGGCTGAGAGGCCTGCCGTCGCTTGAACCGCATTTCGGTTTTGGCTGGCTCCTGACAGAGCGCTTCCACTATTTTGCGGCTCAGCTGCACTCGCTGTTTTCGATGGTACGGACTCCAGTTGCCCGCCTTGTGCGCCGGGCAGCTGAGCGGATGGATTCGGAACCGTACTGTTTGGGGAAACGCGCATCGCCTCTCCGGAAGATGGGCCTTGCAAAGCGGTTGCCCCTGATGTGGGAGCAAGCGAAATGGTTTTCGTCGTTCCATCAGCGGTTTGTGACAGCACTTGTCCATTCTGGGTGTTTGGACCAGCAGGCGCTGGAGTAGATCGATTGCCATCCTGCTGTGCCAAAGGAGAGAGCGGAGTGGTATCCTCTGCGGCGGACAACGTTACGGGCAATGCTGCCACTTTTTCTCTCAAAAGCGAAACCAGCCCTCGAAGAGCTCCATTGGTCTGGCCCGCCTGCGTTTGCAACATTGCACCCGTGGCCTGGCCTGGCTGCCCCCCCGCTGTTTCCTCTCCCAGAAATGCGGATGATTGCTGCAGAAAGGCTTGGATTGCCTGGCTGATCGGCTTATCGGACAGAAACGCTTTCAGACCTGCCACCGCATCGGGGGTAAGCGGCAAGTTTCGCTTGACCGCGATCATGAAAGCTTCCAGTGTGGCGTCGTCGGTGCCAAGTCGAGCGGCCACAGCCGTAAAGGCTTGAACCGTTTCTTTGTTGACGGGCAAATTGGCATTCATCAGCGCCGTGACAATCGCCTTGCTTTCTTTTGTGTCCGGCAGCCCCAACGTGCGAATCAGGCTTTCCAGCGATGCCTCTTTCCCTGCCCCATCGCCCGCGGTGTCGAGGACTTTCAGTGTAACGACATCGGAAGAGGGCTGAACCTGGAGCCAAGCCTTTTGACCTTCCTCCAGCCTTGCCTCCAGCTTCGCCTGCACCTTCGTGCCGCCAATCTGCACCAGCGCCATGTTGTCCGGATACAGCTTGACCACGGTTCCTTTGAACACTTGCCCCTCGGTCAGCTCGACAGGCTTCGGAGCGGAAATCGGCGTGCGCTGCACCAATGATTGGATCAGTTGTGACGGGGAAAACATAGCACTTCACCTCTCGAAAGGCCATCAAACGGGCGAGATCACGCCTGCTTTTTCACGCCGGTAAAGGTCATCCGATGGATCGGGCTGGGTCCGTAGCGTTCAATCGCAGCCAAATGCTCGGCCGTTCCGTAGCCTGCATGTTTTTCAAAGCCGTACGCTGGATAGTCTCGTGCAAACTCCGCCATCATTCGGTCGCGGGTCACCTTGGCTACAATCGAGGCTGCCGCGATCGACACGCTTTTTCCGTCGCCGCCGATGATCGGCACTTGCTCACAGGAGAGCCCCGTAAGCTGAACCGCATCGATCAGGCAAGCATCTGGAGCAAGATCAGCCGCGACAATGGCCTTGTGCATCGCTTCCTTCGTAGCGTTCAATATATTGATCGCATCGATGCGTGCGGCGTCCACGACTCCGATCCCGATGGCCGCTGCATCTCGAAGAATGATTTCATAGTAAGCCTCTCGGGTGGCTGCCGGCACTTTTTTCGAATCGTTCAGACCCGGCAAATAAAAATCCTCGGGCAAACAGACAGCCGCTGCCACAACCGGCCCCGCCAGCGGTCCTCGGCCGACCTCGTCCACTCCGAACAAATGGCGGTAGCCCTTGTCCCGCAGCGCGCACTCATACTTCGTCATTTCAGCCCACTGCTGCGCGAGCTTCTCTTGACGCTGAAGTGCGGCTTCATGCCGGCGAGCGAGCTCCTGCACTCCTGCCCGCTTGTCTTCCTTCAGCCATTGTAAAAAATCTTTGGGCAACTCGTCCAATTTTTCGAGCATCGCCTTTATTTCCTTTATCGACAGTTCCGCGATGTTCATTGAATCATTTCTCCTTATGTACCATCTTGAGAACGGAAAATCGGCCACGCTTGTTTACCCGGTGGCTTTCCCGCGTAAAAAAAACCGTCTACCACCGAAATGATAGACAGGTTTTCGCATATGCTCATTCCGACAACGAGAGCGGCTTGCCGATGGGCTCGTCCATCTCCCAGTCGACGGGGCGCTCCACGGACACCTGGCCCAGCTTTCCTGAGCGCAGCTCCCGCAAAAAGATCTCCGCCGCCTTGTCGTAGTCGATATTTCCGCCGGATACCAGACAGCCGCGCTTCTTGCCGATTTCCTCGAGCATGGCCACCTTGTCTTCCGGCAGCTCCTTCAGCTTGAAGCGCTCCAGCAGCCGCTCCGGATAGTAGTGCATCATGTAGCTGATCGCGAACAGCGCCACTTCCGTGAAGTCGATCAATTCGTCCTTGATCGCCCCGCTCGCAGCGAGTCTGAGCCCGACCATCTGGTCCTCGAACTTTGGCCACAAAATCCCGGGTGTATCCAGCAGCTCGAGAGTATCGCCCATTTTGACCCATTGCTGGGCTTTCGTTACCGCAGGGCGGTCACCCGTCTGCGCGACAGCCCGCTTGGACAGCCGGTTGATCAACGAAGACTTTCCGACATTGGGAATACCGAGGATCATGATTCGGATTGCCCGTGCCTGCATGCCGCGCTCCGTTCGCTTGGCCAACATCTCTCCAGCCAGCTCACGGCAAAGCTCCGGCAGCTTGCTGACGCCTTTCCCGCTCAAGGCGTCGATCGGCAGCGTACGGATCCCTTGCTCGCGGAAGTAGGCCATCCATTGCTCGGTGACCTGATCATCTGCCAAATCGGCTTTGTTCAACAGGATCAGTCTGGGCTTGTCGCTGACGATTTCGTCGATCATCGGATTGCGGCTGGACAACGGAAGCCTTGCATCCAGCAGTTCGATGACCACATCGATCAGTTTGAGTTTTTCCGTCACTTGACGGCGGGCTTTTGCCATATGGCCAGGAAACCATTGAATTGTCATGTTGTTCACCTACCTTGCAGCTTGCTTGTTTGCCTTATTTCGTCATACGCATGTCCGCTAACGGCCAAAAGGTAAACTCGGCACGTCCCACGACCGTGCTGATCGCAACGGGCCCGATCATCCTGCTGTCGCGGCTGTTCGGACGGTTGTCGCCCATGACAAAAATATGGTCGGCCGGTACTTTCACAGGGGGAAAGTCGCTTGTGAATACTGTCCCGCCTTCTTTTTTCCACGCTTCCTTATGCTGTGCAAGATACGGTTCTTCTACCAGCTTCCCGTTGACGAACAGCTGATCCCCTTTTGCCTCTACCGTATCTCCTGGTACTGCGATGACCCGTTTGATGTAATCGCGCGTAGCCTCCGCATGAAAGACGATAATGTCGCCCGGTTTGGGATCTCCCATATAATAGATTGCCTTATTGACAACCAATTTTTCATTGTTATGTAAGGTGGTTTCCATGGACTCGCCCTCCACGATAAAGGGGGCGAATAGGAAGGTCCGGATGAGAAATGCCAGTACTATCGCAATACCCAGCGCACGGGTCCATTCCCAAATCTCGTTTTTCTTGGCGCGGGTGGAGGTAACTTCTTCACTCATGATTCCGATCCTCCCGTGTTGGCTCGTCCATCGTGTCGTCTTCAGACCTTGGCTATGCCAAGCCAAATCAATCCTGCTTTTTGGTACAAATGGAAAAAAGAGGCCTGGCTAGCAGACCAGTCCTCTTTCCTATGCGTCATCAAACGCTTATCGGCGGATTTCTTTAATGCGAGCTGCTTTACCCACGCGATCACGCAGATAGTACAGTTTCGCACGGCGCACTTTACCATGACGCACGATTTCGATCTTGTCGATCTTAGGCGTGTGTACTGGGAAGGTACGCTCAACACCTACACCGTAAGAAATCTTACGAACGGTGAAAGTCTCGCTGATACCAGTACCACGACGGCGGATAACAACGCCTTCGAAGAGCTGAATACGCTCACGCTGACCCTCGATAACCTTTACGTGTACACGAACGGTGTCACCAGGTCGGAACGCAGGAATGTCCTGTTTCAATTGCTCTTTTTCCAATTCGCGAATTACTTGGTTCATTTGAATTCCCTCCTTCCGATCAGACGTTCTTACTCGTCTACCACTGGATGGCTCAGCGCAAATGCCTGAGATACGAGTAGCGGACCGCCTTAGTCAGCGGGCAAAATTGCCACAAGAAGTATAATAACACATTGGGCGACAAACGACAAGGCAATATCTACGGTTTGTCCCCCATTTTTTTCTCATTGTCGAGCTCGTCCAGCAGCTTTTTCATTTCGTCCGTCATTTCCAGCTTGTGCAGAAGGTCTGGCCTGCGCTCGCGGGTGCGGCGCAGCGATTCCTTCAGGCGCCATTTTACGATATTGGCATGATGCCCGGAGAGAAGGATGTCCGGCACCTTCCAGCCGCGGAAATCGGCAGGTCTGGTGTAATGAGGGTATTCCAATAGACCCGTGGAAAAGGAATCTTCCTCCGCCGACGTCTGGTTGCCGAGAGCCCCAGGCTGCAGCCGCACCACGCTGTCGATGACGACCATGGATGCCAGTTCGCCGCCTGTCAGCACATAATCGCCGATCGAGATTTCGTCTGTGACCAGATGCTCGCGGATGCGCTCATCGTAGCCTTCGTAATGGCCGCAAATGAATACGAGGTGCTCTTCCTGGGCCAGTTCTTCCGCGAGCTTTTGATGGTAGGGAACGCCTTGCGGGCACATAAGGATAACCCTTGGCTTTTTCTCTCCCGTCATCGCCTCCACAGCGCGAAACAGCGGTTCCGGCTTCAAAACCATGCCGCCCCCTCCACCGTATGGAGTATCGTCTACCGTTCCGTGCTTGCTCTCTGAATAATCGCGAAAGTTGGTCACGTGAAAATCCACGATTCCTTTTTCGCTGGCTTTTCCCAGAATGCTGCTGGACAAAACCCCCGTAAACATCTCGGGGAAAAGCGTAAGAATGTCTATGCGCATGCGAGTTCGTATCCTCCCTACAGCAAGCCTTCCATGAGGTGGCAAACCACTCGTTTGTTCGCGACGTCCACGTGTTTGATGCAGTCGTCGATATAAGGCAGCAAAATTTCTCCACGCTTGCCTTTTACGACCCAGACATCATTGGCACCTGGCTGCATGACGTCCACGATCTTGCCAAGCTCTTCTCCCTCTTCCGTGAACACGTCGCACCCGATCAGCTGGTGGATGTAATATTCGTCCTCCTCCAGCTCCATGAGCGCTTCTTCCGGGATTTTCAGCTCGCCGCCCTTGTACTTTTCGATGTCGTTGATATTCGTATACCCATGAAAGCTCAAAATCTCAAAGCCCTTATTATGGCGGCGAGTCGCGATTTTCAATTTCAGCGGCTCAGCGAGAGTCGGGTGGAACAAAAACAGCTCGCTCCCTTTTTTGAACCGTTGATCGGGAAAATCCGTCGTGGAAATGACGCGCACTTCTCCGCGCAAGCCGTGGGTATTGACCAGCTTCCCCACACCGTAGTAACGCTTTTCCAATGCCTTCAATCCTCCATACATGCCTGGGTATCTGTTTTCGTGCGAATTTCATGCACCCGGCCGTCTTTTATCATGATTTCCGTTCCAGCCATGATTTCATCCCAAACATCTCCGATTTGGACCGTCACGGGACTTTGCACGGTCTGAAAGTCCAGCTCGCTTCCCACCGGCACGCTTGCTGCCTGCTCGAGCTGAAGCTTCAAGAGATCGATTTTTTCCTTGCGCTGCTTCTCTTCCCGAGCTACTTTTTCTTGTGCCAGCGCATATGTATCGGCTGATTTCTTCCGCGCGTCAGCCAGGATAAGCTTTGCTTGAAACTGCCACTGTTCCCATTCGCTCTGGAGCATGTGTATTTGCTTCTCATAGTGCTCCACCAGCGCTGCACGGGACGCTTCCGTCATGATGATCTTGACCTGTACCGAACGTAATATCGTGACCATGGCGCCACTCCTCTCGGTGATCGATCGATCCACAACAACCGCTCTCATAGGAAAAAAGACTGGGATTGCTCCCAGCCTTTTCTCAAACAATTTCAACCGTGACCCGCTTGTCCGTTTCCACGGATGCGGCCATCACGACTGTCCGCAGTGCCTTCGCAATTCGGCCTTGCTTGCCGATGATCTTCCCCATATCATCGGGGTGCACCGACAATTCAAAGACGAGAATGCGCTCTTTATCCACTGCGTTGACACGAACCTCATTCGGATGATCGACGAGAGCTTTTGCGATCGTTTCGACCAGCGCTTTCATCATCAGACCTCCAGATGACCGACTTACTTGCCGTATTTGGTTTCGTGTACTTTCGCGAGAACGCCCTCTTTGGAGAGAAGGTTACGAACGGTATCAGTTGGAGCTGCACCATTCAGGATCCATTGAACCGCTTTTTCGGTATCAATTTTCACCACTGCCGGTTGAGCAACCGGATTGTAGTAACCGATTTCTTCAATGAAACGGCCATCACGCGGGGAACGGGAGTCAGCTACTACTACACGGTAGAAAGGAGCTTTCTTGGAACCCATGCGCTTCAGACGGATTTTAACTGCCATGTTGTGTCACCTCCTGTATGGATCAACGCGAGAATCACTTCGCGTTGGTGCTTCTATATCTGAACCATCGCGACCCCTGAAGAATCAGCGGCGCGAAGAGATCATGCAAACTCATTTGAACGGCGGCTTGAAGTTGAACGGAAAGTTCATGCCACCCTGGTTTTTGCCGCCTTTGCCCATGAACGGAAGGCCGAGACCGCCTTTTTTCTTCGACTTTTTCATCATCTTGTCTGCGGCTCCGGAGAACTGCTTCATCATCTTCTTCATTTCTTCGAATTGTTTGATGAACCGGTTCACTTCCTGAATGCTGGTCCCGCTGCCGCTTGCAATGCGCTTGCGACGGCTTGCGTTGAGCAATTCGGGATTGGCCCTCTCCGCTTTCGTCATCGACTTGGCGATGGCTTCCACGCGGGCAATCTGCTTCTCATCGACGTTCATCTTGCCCTTCATCTTGTTCATTCCGGGCAGCATGCCGAGAATGTCTTCAAAGGGGCCCAGATTGCGGAGCTGCTGCATGGAGTCCAGGAACATGTCAAAGGTAAACTCTCCTTGACGCATCTGGCGTTCCATGTCGCGCGCCTTTTCTTCATCGACGGATGCCTGCGCTTTTTCGATCAGGCTGAGCACATCACCCATGCCCAAGATCCGAGATGCCATGCGATCCGGATGGAATGGCTCCAGCGCGTCCAGCTTCTCACCCATCGCCGCGAACTTGATCGGCTTGCCGGTGACCGCTTTAACGGAGAGCGCGGCCCCGCCTCGGGTATCGCCATCGAGCTTGGTGAGAACGACACCGGTCAGCTCGAGCTGGCTGTTGAAGCTCTCTGCGACGTTGACTGCATCTTGTCCCGTCATCGCATCGACGACCAGCAAGATTTCATCGGGCTTGGCTACCTCGCGAATCTGCTTCAGCTCATCCATCAACGCTTCGTCGATATGCAGGCGTCCTGCCGTATCGAGAAGGACGACGTCGAGATTGTTCTCCTTGGCATGTGCGATCGCTTGCTTGGCGATTTCCACCGGGCTGACCTGGTCACCGAGTGTGAAGACAGGCGCTCCGATTTGTTCTCCCAAGACTTGCAGCTGTTTGATCGCAGCAGGTCGGTAAATGTCTCCCGCCACCAAGAGAGGCTTCCTGTTTTGTTTTTGCAAATACTTGGCCAGCTTACCGGTCGTGGTCGTTTTCCCGGCCCCCTGCAAACCCGCCATCATGATGACGGTCGGCGGCCTGTGAGCCATCGTCAGTTGAGCGACACTGCCGCCCATCAGCTCGACCAGCTCTTCATTCACGATCTTGATGACCATCTGGCCAGGCGTCAGGCTTTTCATGACATCCTGACCGACTGCGCGCTCCTTGACGCGAGCGACGAAGTCTTTCACTACTTTAAAGTTCACATCTGCTTCCAGCAGGGCCAGTCGAACTTCGCGCATCGCCTCGTTGACGACGGTCTCGTCAATCTTGCCTCTGCCTCGCAGTTTGTCAAACGCGCTCTGCAGCCGATTGGCTAAGCTCTCAAACGCCATGCGAGCCCTCCTAATCCATCTCTGACAGTTGGTGCAGCAAAGTGTTCAGTTCGTCTCTTGTCTCGCCCTCTGCTAGGGACTGCAAAAGCTCCTGCATGCGGTTCAGCACGGCCATGCGCTGTTCATGCTTTCTTGCGAGGTGGAGCTTCTGGTCGTATTCGAACAGCTGCTTCTCCGCCCGCTTGATGTGGTCATAGACAGCTTGTCGGCTGACCTCGTGCATTTCGGCGATCTCTCCGAGGGACAAATCATCCAGATAGTACAACTCGAGATATTCGCGCTGCTTGCCCTTGAGGAGCGGGGCGTAAAAATCAAACAAGAGATTGACTTGATTGGTTTTCTCCAGCATGGGACCCAATCCTTTGCTTTGAGGTACTCGACTGTGACCTGTAAAGACTTTTTCTTTACAGCACGTAGATTATAGTACCCAATTCCACACCCAGTGTCAAGCTTTTTTGTTGACATCATTTTTTTCGTTCGTTTTTGCTCGAATTACGCCTCGTTTTGCTCTTCTCCGACTTCCTGCTGGATGAGGCCCGCGAACAGGGCGTGGACAAACTGTTCCGGATCGAAGCGTTGCAGATCGTCCATTTTTTCGCCCAAGCCGACGTACTTCACGGGAATGTTCAGTTCGTTCCGGATCGCGATGACAATTCCGCCCTTTGCCGTCCCGTCCAGCTTGGTCAGGACGAGTCCGGTCACGCCAGCAGACTGGCCAAACGTCTTGGCCTGTGAAAGGGCATTTTGTCCCGTAGTGGCGTCCAGCACGAGCAATACTTCATGCGGCGCGCCCGGAAGCTCCCGCGCCAGGACGCGGTGCACCTTAGCCAATTCTTCCATCAGATTGACCTTGTTTTGCAGACGGCCGGCGGTATCGCACAGAAGGACATCCACCTGGCGTGACTTGGCTGCCTGGATGGCATCGTAGATGACCGCTGCCGGGTCGGAGCCCTGCTGCTGCTTGATGACATCGACGCCGACACGCTCTCCCCACACTTCCAGCTGTTCGATCGCGGCAGCGCGGAACGTATCGCCCGCTGCGAGCAGTACCTTTTTGCCTTGCTGCTTGAACATGTGCGCCATTTTCCCGATGGTGGTCGTTTTCCCTACGCCGTTGACTCCCACGAACAGAATCACGTTCAGACGGCCATCCTGCACATTCAGCTCCGTATCTGCCGCTTCGTCGTTCTTGAGCAGGGCGACCAGCTTTTCGGAGAGGATCGGCTGCAAGTCCATGGCGTTCTCGATCTTTTGCTTGCGCACTTCCACGCGCAGGTCGTCGATCAGCTCCATGACGGTACTGACGCCGACGTCCGAGGTGATCAAAATTTCTTCGAGCTCGTCGAAGAAGTCGTCATCGATTTTTTTGTAGCGGCGGACCAGATCCTCCACCTTTTCCACGAGCAAGTCGCGGGTCTTGGCCAGTCCGTCCGTAAACTTCTGGGTCACTTCTTCCGATTTTTGTACGATCGCGTCGCGAAGGCGCTTGAAAAAGCTCATGTTCATCTTCCTTTGCCGGTAGTAATCAATCGTTCATGGAAACGCTACGATGCGGATTCGATAAATTTGTCGCTGTCCTCGAGCTTGACGGAAACCAGCTTGGAGACCCCGCCTTCCTGCATCGTAATCCCGTACAGCACGTCCGCGCTTTCCATCGTCCCTTTGCGGTGCGTGACACAAATAAACTGGGTCTGGCTGCTGAAGTGGTGCATGTATTCGGCGAAGCGGTTGACGTTGGCCTCATCGAGGGCCGCCTCTACCTCATCGAGCACGCAGAATGGCACGGGCTTCACGCGCAGGATGGCAAACAGCAGCGCCATCGCGGTCAAGGCACGCTCCCCGCCGGAGAGCAGCGCCAGATTTTGCAGTTTTTTGCCGGGCGGCTGTGCCACGATGTCGATGCCTGTCTCCAGCAAATTGTCCGGATTGGAGAGCAACAGATTCGCGCGTCCCCCGCCGAACAGCTTGACGAAGACGTCCCGGAACTGCTCGGAAATTGCGTCGAACGTCTCCTTGAACCGGCGTGACATCTCCGTGTCCATCTCCTGTATCACTTGATAGAGCATGTCCTTGGCTTCGTTCAGATCCGCTTCCTGCGTGCTCAGGAACTGCTGCCGCTCGGACAGTCGTTCGTACTCTTCGATCGCGCCGAGGTTCACGGTGCCGAGCGCGGCAATTTGCTTCTTGAGCTTTGCCACGAGCTGCGTCTCTTCGGCGATCTCGCCGCGTACCGGATATTTTTGCTTCGCCAGATCGTAGCTCATTTCGTATTCTTCGGAGAGTTTGTTCAACAGATGATCGAGCTCGACCTCGTAGCGGTTTACCTTGACTTCTTCCTGGTGCAGCTTGTCTTCCAGCGATTTGACTTCCCTGCGGATTTCCTTGACCTGCTGCTCCACCTGCTCCTGCTTGTAGAACAAAGTCGCCCGCTCGCTGCGCCGCTCCTGGATCAGACCTGCTACCCGATCCTTGTCTTGCCGCAGTTCGGCAATTTTTTGGTCCAGCTCGGCGCCGGACGTTTCATTCGTGCGCTCCAGCTCATCGAGGGAGGCAAGAGCCGCATTTTGCTCTTCCCACTCCTTTTGCAGGGCGCTCTTTTGCTCGGTCAACCGTTCTGTCTGCTCCATGCGCGACTGGTACTCCTGCATGACCTGCGCATTCAGCACCTTGAGGCTGGTGATTTTCTGATTCATCTCTTCCTTGGACTCGAGCTGCTCCTGACGCTTGGCCTCCGCAGCGGCGATCAAGGCTGACAATTCCTTTTCTTCTCCATCCATCACAGACAGAGACGCCTGCAATTCTTCCAGCCTGCGGGAAGCTTCTTCCATTTCGCGGCGGTAGCCGGCGATTTCCTGCTCGACGATCCGCGTACGCTCGCCAAGCGAACGGCCTTCCGCTTCCGTTTGCGACTGCAGGCCTTTGACTTCCTGCTCCTTCAAGCGAAGCGCCTCACCCTGGCTCCGGAGCGCCTCCTGCTCTTGCTCCAGTTCACGGAGCTCCTTCGCCAGTTGATCCATATGCGTAGTATGCCCAGAAATTGCCTGGTCGATTTCGCCCATCTGCGCTTCCAGTTCTTCTGCCTGCCGATTGCGTCCGAGCAGGTTGGTGCTGTTCTTCTTCAGCGCTCCCCCTGTCATGGAGCCGCCCGCATTGACGATATCCCCTTCCAGCGTCACGACGCGGTAGCGGTAGTTCAGTGTCCGGGCTACTTTGTTGGCTTCCTCGAGCGTTTGCGTTACGATGACATTGCCGAGGAGCGATTCGAGAATCGGCCGGTACTTCTCCTCGAACGACACCAGTTCGCTGGCGATCCCGACGACCCCTCCCGCCTTCGCCAATTGGCGCTTGTCTTCCGGCTGCAAATGGCGCGGTCGGATGACATCAAGCGGCAAAAACGTCGCGCGACCGGCGTTGTGCTTTTTCAAATGCGCGATGGCGGCGCGGCCTGCGCCTTCGTTCTCGACGACGACGTTTTGCAGGGCTCCTCCGAGTGCCACTTCTACTGCAGTCTCGTATTGCTGCGGCACGACGACAAGCTCCGCCACCGCTCCATGAATACCCGCAAAGCCGCGTTCGCGCGCCTTCAATATTTCTTTGACGCCCTGCTGGAAGCCGGCGAACTCGGATTGCATTTCCTTCAAGAGATCCAAGCGGGACTTGGCCGCCTCTTTCTTCTGCTCCAAACCCCGAAGCTCCCTGCGATCCGTCTCCAGACGGGCTTGTCCATCGCGGATGCGCTCCATCAGCGACTTGTAGCCCGCGACGGTGTCCTGAATCGATTGGTCGATCTCCACGAGCTGCTCCCGCAAGGCAGCCAGCTTGGACTGCCGCTGCTGCTCTTCCGCATCGAGCTGCTCTTTTCCCGCCAATTGGCGGTCCAGTCTCGCCTGACTCGTCTGCACCAATTGCTGCTGGTGCCGCATTTCATTTCGCAGATTGGCCATTTCGTTCAGCTTTTCGAAATAGTCGCCTTTCAACCTTTCCACATCATCGGTCAGCGACTGGACCATCGAGAAAAATTGCCCTTCGGCTTCTTGCAGCGAAGCGTTGGCCTCCGCCATGCGGCGATTGGCTTCCTGGGCTCGCTCTTGCTCTTCTGCCAGTTCAGCCTCCAGAGCGTGCTGCTTTTCCGTGATCCGGTGCATCTGCTCCATCGTCTGCTGGCGGTTGGCGTGCAGGTTGCGCATCCGCTCGCGCAGTACTTCCCGCTGCCCTTCGACCTTCTCCGTCTCCTCGCTGACCGTCAGGAGCACGTGCTGGAGCTCCTCAATCGACTGGTCGATCTGCGTGACGTGAAAACGTGCCTGCTCCAGATCGGCCTCTTGCTTGGAAGCCTCCGTCGACTGCTCGACCAATTGCTCCTGCAGCTCATGTACGCGTTTCGTCGCCGCTTCCCATTTGGCGTGCGCCGCCTCGATCTGCTGGACGTACAGCGCCACCTCGTGCTCCACGAGCCTCTTGTGCAGCTCCTTGTACGTTCGGGCAGTTTCTGCCTGCTCTTGCAAAGGACCGATCTGCTCGGTGATTTCACTTACGATATCGTGAATACGGACGAGGTTTTGTTCGGTTTCATCCAGCTTCTTTTCCGCTTCCCTCTTCCGCGTCTTGTATTTGACGATCCCGGCCGCCTCTTCAAAAATGCCGCGGCGATCCTCCGATTTGGTGCTGAGAATCTCCTCGATTTTGCCTTGCCCGATGATCGAGTAGGCCTCCTTGCCCAAACCGGTATCCATGAACAGCTCCATGATGTCTTTGAGACGGCATGACCTGTTGTTTATGTAGTACTCGCTTTCACCGGAGCGGTATACTCTGCGTGTGACCGAGACTTCCGAATATTCCACATCAAGGGAACGGTCGGAGTTGTCCAAAGTGAGGGTCACTTCCGCGAAATTGACGGGCTTGCGCGTATCGCTGCCGGCAAAGATGATGTCTTCCATCTTTGCGCCGCGAAGCGACTTGGCGCTCTGCTCCCCAAGCACCCAGCGGATCGAGTCGGAGACGTTGCTCTTCCCGCTTCCGTTCGGGCCCACTACCGCTGTCACTCCGGGCACGAATTCCAATTCCGTCCGGTCGGCGAAGGACTTGAATCCTGCCAGTTCCAGGCGTTTTAAATACATACTGACGGTCCTCCTTAACAGCCCATCCGAGATATGGCCTCCTGCAGCCTGATTGCTTCCGGAAATAGAAGCCGCGCTGACTGTCGCATCATCGCCAGGCCGCTCGAAAAGAAGCCCCTGCATACGGACAGGAGCTTACCTACAATCAGCTACTTCGTCTTATCGACATAAGTGTAACATAGAAGAGTACGTCCCGCAGTATTTTCCCACGGAAAAGAGAAAGCCGCACCCACCCGGTACGAGTTGGTGCAGCCTTCCTTTCATCGTTATTGCTTATCTCCCAGCTTGACCAACGCGCGAGCGGCCGCCTGCTGTTCCGCTTCCTTCTTGGAACGGCCGGAGCCGACGCCCAGCGAGCGATTGTTCAAGAGTACTTCAGACACGAACTCGCGATTGTGAGCCGGTCCTTTTTCTTCTACGATGCGATACTGGATGTCTCCCAGATTGTCTTGTTGAACAAATTCCTGCAACTGGCTCTTGAAGTCGGTTACCTGGGCAAACTCGCCTTTATCGACGCGAGGATAGACGTACTTTTCCATAAAGGAAAACACAGCGTCGACCCCCTGATCCAAGTAAAGGGCACCAATAAATGCTTCAAATACGTCCGCCAGCAAGGCAGGTCGCTGACGGCCACCCGTCAGCTCTTCCCCTTTTCCCAGCAGAACGAGATCGCCGAAATTCAGCAGTTCAGCAAACTTCACCAGAGACGGTTCACAGACAATGGCTGCACGAAGCTTCGTCATTTCCCCTTCACTCATCTTGGGGAATGTCTTGTACAGAAACTGGGAAACGGTCAGCTCGAGGACAGCGTCACCCAAAAACTCCAGGCGCTCATTGTCTTGTATCCGCTTGCCGCGTTGCTCGTTCACGTAGGAAGAATGGGTGAATGCCTGCCGCAACACGCTTTCGTCATGAAAGCGCACGCCGATCTTTTCTTGCAGCTGTGCAAAACTCATCACCCTCACCACCATTCCAGGAGACTTCCTACTTTTTCTCTCAGTAGGACTCATTTATGCTTCGTATCGTTTCAAGATGACCGTCGCGTTGTGACCGCCAAATCCGAACGTATTGGAAACAGCCACGTTGACTGTCGCCTTGCGCGCATGATTTGGCACGTAGTCGAGGTCGCACTCCGGATCCGGATTCTCCAGATTGATAGTCGGAGGCAAAATTTGGTCGCGCAGGGCAAAAGCCGTTGCGATCGCTTCGATCCCGCCCGTGGCGCCCAACAGGTGGCCCGTCATCGACTTGGTCGAGCTCACGGCCAGCTTGTACGCATGCTCGCCAAATACGGACTTGATCGCTTGGGTCTCGGCGATGTCGCCTTGATCCGTCGAGGTTCCGTGTGCGTTGATGTAGTCGACCTCGTTCGGGTCGATACCGGCGTCCTTCAAAGCGTTCTTCATGCAGCGGGCTGCCCCTTCTCCACCCGGAGACGGCGCCGTGATGTGGTGGGCGTCAGCGCTCATGCCATACCCGATCACTTCTGCGAGGATGTTGGCTCCACGCTTTTTGGCGTGCTCCAGCTCTTCCAGGATAAGCACCCCTGCGCCCTCGCCCATGACGAATCCGTCGCGGTCCTGATCAAACGGGCGGCTTGCTTTTTGGGGCTCGTCGTTGCGGGTTGACATCGCTTTCGCGGAACAGAAGCCTGCGAAAGCCATCGGACGGACTGTTGCCTCCGCTCCGCCCGCGATCATGACATCGGCGTGATCAAACTGGATCAGGCGAAGCGCGTCACCGATTGCATTTGTACCCGTAGCGCAGGCCGTAATCGCGCTGGAGGTAGGGCCTTTCGCACCGTACTGGATGGAAACCGCACCGGAGGCCATATTGGCAATCAGCATGGGAATAAAGAACGGACTGACACGGCGCGGTCCTTTTTCCAGCAAAATGCTGTGCTGTTCTTCCCACGTGGACAAGCCGCCAATCCCTGACCCGATGTATACACCCACTCGCTCCGCATTTTCGGGAGTAATCTCCAGCTTGGCGTCTTCCAGCGCCATTTTCGCCGCTGCTAGCCCGAATTGAACGAATCGGTCTGTACGTCGAACTTCTCTTTTGTCCATGTACAGCTCGGGGTTGAAATCCTTGACTTCACCCGCGATCTGCGTCGGATAATCCGAAGCGTCAAACGCAGTCAGGCGATCAATGCCTGATTTGCCTTCCAAAAGGCTGTTCCAGAAGGTCTGCGCGTCATTTCCCACTGGGGAGATGACTCCGACGCCGGTAATCACCACTCTTCGTTTCATTACGATCACCTCTATATGAAAGTCAGCAATCCGCTTTCTGGTTTCACTCTCGCTAAATGTTTCATGTGACCCGTGCAGGTATGTACAGTTGGGAATGAAGGAGAAGTCCCGTACGATACGGGACTTCCAACTGATGGATCTACTTGTGAGATTCTATGTATTTTACGACCTCACCTACAGAAGTGATCTTTTCAGCATCTTCGTCAGAAATCTCTAAATCAAACTCATCCTCGAGTTCCATTACGAGTTCCACTACATCCAGGGAGTCAGCGCCCAGGTCTTCTTTGAAAGAAGCTTCCAAAGTAATCTTGGACTCATCTACACCCAGACGATCGACGATGATTTTCTTCACACGTTCCAATGTATCTGCCATTTTGCTTCACCCCCTCTCCCGTATTATAGTAGATGAGCCAGCAAAAAACCAGTTCTAGCATTCGGGCGAAAATCCAAGCTGCGACTAGGCTGCAAGGCTCATGTACCTGTTATGGCTACATGTACATACCGCCGTCTACGTGAAGGGTTTGGCCCGTCATGTAATTGGCTGCGTCCGATGCCAGGAACAGCACGACAGAAGCGATGTCATCCGTTTGACCCAATCTGCCGAGCGGAATTTGCGCCATCATTCCTTCTTTTACTTCTTCGGAAAGCACGGCGGTCATCTCCGTATCGATGAATCCGGGAGCGACGGCGTTGACTGTAATGCCGCGGGTAGCCAGTTCGCGTGCCGCGGTCTTGGTCAAGCCGATCACCCCAGCTTTGGCAGCCACATAGTTGGCTTGGCCGGGATTGCCCAGTACGCCGACTACGGATGTAATGTTGATGATTTTACCGGAGCGCTGTTTCATCATGGGGCGCGTCGCCGCTTTCAGACAGTTGAACACGCCTTTGAGGTTGGTGGCGATGACGTCGTCCCACTCCTCTTCCTTCATGCGCATCAGCAAATTGTCGCGGGTTATGCCCGCGTTGTTCACGAGGATGTCGATCGCTCCGAAATGATCCAGGGCAGCCTTGAACATCTCGTTTACTTCTTCGGTCTGCGACACATTCGCACGCACCATGATGGCGTCCCTTCCCAATTCCTTGATCTGAGCGACCGTCTCCGAAGCAGCCGCCTCGCTGCCTGCGTAGTTGACTACCACATTGGCCCCGGCTTCCGCCAGCTTCAGGGCAATTGCACGGCCGATTCCGCGAGAAGCGCCTGTAACCAGCGCCGTTTTTCCTGCTAGCATAATACCCCTCCGTTCAACAGCTCCGCGAGCGACTCCTCATCCTGCACCGAGATCATGGTTGTTTCCGCCGGCGCGATCTTCTTGATCAGCCCTGCAAGGACTTTCCCCGGACCAATCTCGACGAACGTCGTCACGCCTTGCTCCACCATCCATTGCACGGAATCTTCCCAGAGGACAGGGGCAGACACTTGCTGCACCAAGCTGTCAACGATCTCCCGTGCGTCAGAGACCGGTCTTGCCGATACGTTTGCCACGACAGGCACGCCCGCGTCCTGCACACTTACGCTCGCCAAAACCGCCTTCAGCTTGTCAGCTGCCGGCTGCATCAGGCTGGAGTGGAACGGACCGCTGACGTTGAGCGGGAGCACGCGCTTCGCTCCTGCTGCTTTCGCTTTTTCGCCTGCCAGCTTCACACCTTCCGCCGAACCGGAAATGACGATCTGCCCGGGGCAGTTCATGTTGGCGAGCTGCACCGGATGTCCCGATGCCGTCACTTCTTCGCAGACGGCATGCAGCGCGGCGCGATCCATGTTCAAGACAGCAGCCATGGCGCCTTGTCCTGCAGGTACCGCTTCCTCCATGAACTGTCCGCGTGCCCGTACCGTCTTCACCGCATCCGCGAAGGACAGGGCACCAGCAGCTACCAGCGCGGAATATTCGCCGAGGCTGTGTCCTGCCACAAAGTCAGGCGCGAAGCCAGGCTGCTTTTCCCGAAACGCCGACAAAACCGCGATGCTCGCCGTCAAAATCGCCGGCTGCGTATTCGCTGTCAGCTTCAATTCTTCTTCCGGGCCTTGGAAGCACAAGCCGGACAAGGAAAATCCGAGCGCTTCGTCTGCTTGTTCAAAAACGAGGCGAGCTGCCTCGGACTTCTCTGCGAGTGCCTGGCCCATTCCTACGAATTGCGAGCCTTGGCCAGGAAAGACAAATGCCACTTTCCCCATTACTTTCCGCTCCCTTCTGCTGAGGTGGTCGACCATTTCAGGAGAGCCGCTCCCCAGGTCAGACCGCCACCGAATCCGACGAGCACGATATTGTCGCCTTCTTTTACGCGACCTGCTTCGACGGCTTCATCCAGAGCCACCGGAATGGATGCCGAGGACATGTTGCCGTACCGGTCGAGGTTGATGACGACCTTGTCTTCGGACAATCCGAAGCGCTGCACAGCGGAGTCGATAATCCGCTTGTTCGCCTGATGCGGCACCAGAAGACCGATGTCTTCCTTGGTCAAGCCTGCCTTTGTAAGGACGGCTTCCGTCGCCGAATTCATCACGCGAACCGCGAACTTGAATACTTCTCCACCAGCCATCGTCAAATAGTGCAGATTGTTTTCCACGGTTTCGCTGGAGGCAGGTGTGCGGGAGCCCCCGGCAGGCAGGCAAAGCAGGGAGCCGCCGGAACCGTCTGCACCGAGCTCGAACGACTGGAAGCCGTAGCCCTCCTGGACTTCCCCGATGACGGCTGCACCCGCCCCGTCACCGAACAGGACGCACGTATTTCGGTCTTTGTAGTTGGTGATCTTGGAGAGGCTCTCGACGCCAACCACCAGAATGTATTTGTAGAGCCCGTTTTGGATGAACTGGGTCGCTGTCGTGATTCCGTACAGGAAGCCGGTGCAAGCCGCCGACAAGTCCATCGCTGCTGCGCGGGTCGCTCCCAGTTTGTCCTGCAAAATGCAGGCCGTAGACGGAAACATCGTGTCCGGTGTCACGGTCGCGACGATAATCATGTCCAGCTGTTCCGGGCTCAGTTTCGCTTTCTCCAGCGCTTTTTTGGCCGCCTCGTAGGCGAGGTCGGAAGAAGCCTGATCCGGAGCGCTGATCCGGCGTTCGCGGATTCCCGTCCGCGTGACGATCCACTCGTCCGATGTATCCACCATCTTTTCCAGATCAAAGTTGGACAACACCCGCTCAGGGGTATAGGAGCCGGTTGCCAAAATGCCTACAGAACGCTTGCCGTTCATCTGCCTCACTCGCTTTCTCCCGTATGATTTTTTTGCAGTGCTTGCGCGATAATGTCGTTCACGTTCTGTTCCACGAATCGCGCAGCGCTGGCGATCGCGTTTTTAATCGCCTTTTCGTCAGAGGAACCGTGCGCCTTGATGACAGGACTGCGCAGACCCAAGAGCGGTGCTCCTCCGTACTCCGCGTAATCCATGCGCTTTTTGAAGCGGGACAGTCCCGGCTTCAAAATAGCCGCCCCTACCTTATTAATCAGGCTGGAAGTAAATTCCTGCTTGAGCATCGAAAAGATTGTGGAGGCCGCGCCTTCCACTGCTTTGAGCAGCACATTGCCGACGAATCCGTCGCATACCAATACGTCGCAGTTCCCAAGCAAGACATCGCGCGCTTCTACGTTCCCCACGAAGTTCAAATCGGCCTCAGCTAGCATCGGAAAGACGGCTTTGGTCAGTTCATTGCCTTTCCCGTCTTCCGTGCCCACATTGAGCAGCCCAACCGTCGGACGTTCAAAACCGAGGACGCGCTCTGCGTACAGGCTGCCCATCACCGCGTATTGCAGCAAGTGAAGCGGCTTCGCGTCCATGTTGGCGCCGACATCCAGCGTCAACGAAACGCGGCCCTTCGTGTTCGGAATGAATGCAGCCAGCGCAGGACGTTCGATCCCTTCCATGCGCCCGGCATACAAAAGCCCTGCCGTCATGAGCGCACCCGTATTTCCCGCTGAAATGGCCGCATCCACGATATTTTCCCGCGCCATCTGCACGGCGACGACGAGAGATGAATTTTTCTTTTTCCTCGCCGCTTTCACCGGTTCGTCATCCGGCATGATGACTTCGGTCGTAGGTACAATCTCGATGTTCGCCGGGATCTCTCCCGGCAGGTGGCTCCGAATGCCTTGTTCATCCCCCACCAGCACTACCGTAATAGATGGGTTTTCCTTGATGGCAGCCAGCGCTCCCAGCACTGTACTGCGCGGTGCGTTATCGCCGCCCATCGCATCCACTGCAATTCGCAACCGTGTCTCCTCCTTAATTCTGGGCCATGTCAATTATGTGAGAGCGGGCATTCCTACCACGCGGAATGTCGCAGTAAAGACCAGTTCACCTTGCACTTTCGTCTCTACCCGCACTTTGCACTCATCTCCGTTGCGGCTTCGTACCATTGCCTTCGCAACCAGCTTTTCTCCCGCCCGCACCGGCCTGATAAAGCGAATTCTCGCCGTCGCTGTCAATGCGACATCAGCGTTTATGACCGCCACAGCCAACGAGTTGGCCTGGGCAAATATGTAGTGTCCACGAGCGATCTGCGTTCGTGAAAAGACGTGCTCTTCTTTGATCTCTAATACGGAAATCGCCTGCGAATCCAGCTGCAAATCGATGATTTCCCCGATGACCTCATCGATCCCCAGCGACTTCACCGGGTCGAGGCTTTTTTCGGCCACCGACTTGATCCTCTCCCGAAGCTCCGGGATGCCCAGCTCCAGACGATCTAAGCGTATTGTTTGAATACTGACCTGAAATAACTCTGCCAGTTCCTCGTCAGTGGCAAAAGGATTCTCTTGCAGCGTCTGCACCAAGCGAGTCTGGCGATCCTTTTTCGGCAAGCGGGCGATGCTCGACACCCCCCTAGAAAGATTCTTCTATAACTTATCTAATGATTGCGATCAGTTTTTAATACCTGGTACCAAACAAAGTATAAGGGACGTTTCCCCGAATTACAAGCAAAGATCGAGAAAATAGCCCGATGGTCTCGTCTTATACAGACGCTTGATGACGTTCGCAGCTCGAGCGGCCTGCGAAATTCTGCCTGGTATCATAATCGAGAGTCCGATCTGGCTGCGCGGCCCTTGCGCGATCGTGTCCACCATCTTTTTCCCGTGGTTGATGAGGATGATTCTGCCGCAAAAGGCCCGGAGTCGCGTCTTGGCAACAACATACGTCAAGCCCGATGGTCGGTATGTAAATGCCGACAAAAAAAGAGAAAGCCCTTCCAAAATAGAAGGGCTTTCTCTGATAAATTCACTTGCTGTCACGCCGGGATAAAGAACCCTTCACGCCAGCCAGGTGAAGTTTACCCGCCTAGTTCTGCCGATCCTCCGCCACCAACAGCTCCACCTCATGCTGCAGGAGGGCTTCCATCATTTCCGGATTCGGCCTTTGGTCGGTCACGATGATGTCGATCTGCTGCAGACCAGCCACCCGATACAGCATTGACTTGCCGAATTTGGACTGGTCGGCCAGGACAATGACCTGATCGGCTCTTTTCATCATTTCCTTGATCACGTAGCCGGACTCCTCCGTGGGAGAGACCAAGCCGCTCGGGGTAATGCCGCAAGCCCCAATAAACAGCTTGTCGACATGGAAATCGGACAGGTTGTCGATGGCTCGGGAGCCGTATACATACTGATCTTCAGGATGCACATCTCCGCCGAGGAGCTTTACCTGAAACCCCTCTCTGCCGGCCAGGCTGGATGCGGCGGCGAGCGAGCTGGTGATAATCACGTGGCCCGTCGTCTGCAAGGACTCGATGGAGAGCTGGACCGTTGTCGACGCATCGAGCATCAGGTAGTCCCCGTCTTTCACCAATCCTGCCGCGACCGCAGCAATGCTGCGTTTTTCCGGCAAGCCGAGCTGCATGCGCTCCCGGTAGGAATAGCTTTTCTTCGTCAAGGTAGGCAAAATGGCTCCGCCGCGAGTCCGCAAGATTTGCCCCTGCTCCTCCAGCTTGACGATATCCCGCCGTGCCGTATCCCGGGACACCCCAAATCGCTCCACGACATCCTGCACGCTGATCCGCTGATGCTCCTGCAAATACTGCAGGATGGCGGCCAGCCTTTCTTCCTGAAACATCACGATTTCACTCCATCCGGACACAGCCGCTGTGCTTCTGCTTTTATTGTAAGGGAATCTCGCATTATACGCAAGTGTTTATAAGTATTTATAAGTAAAGTTAAGTAATGCGTCCAATTCGGAGCTCTGAATGGAGTCAGCCCACGGCGGATCGCCGCTGAGTCCCGGGGCAGGTAGGTCAAGCGACTTCCTCAGGTCGCTTTTGCCAAATAAAAAAGACAAGGTGATTTCTCACCTTGTCTTTTAAGCAGCGCCGAATTACTTCGCTACTTTCACACCTTTGTAGTGACCGCAGCTTGGGCAAACGCGATGCGCAAGTTTGTATTCGTTGCAATTATCGCATTTGATCATGCCTGGAATCTCTAATTTGAAGTGCGTACGACGCATTCTTTTACGGGTTTTGGAAGTTCTCCGTTGAGGTACTGCCATCTTCCTTACACCTCCTTCAACTGACAAATGCTAAGATGCTCTATTGGGTGGATAGTATAGGCAAAATGCTTATGCCATCCTTCAAAAATGGGACGCTCCAATCCGACAGATCGGCGTCCCATCTTGAAAACAAAAGGAACGACTACTTGCTGTCTTTGAACAAATCCGCCAGCCCTGCCAAACGGGGGTCGATTCGTTCGTTCTTGCAGCTGCATGCCACTTCGTTGCGATTGACGCCACAAGTCGGGCACAATCCCTTGCAATCTTCCTCGCACAGCGGGAAGGTAGGCATAGCCAGCAGAAAATCTTCCTGGAGAAGCGAGTCCAGCTCGATTTCATCGCCGTGCAACGGAAGAATATCGCTGTCCTCATCCTCTTGAAGAATCGGTTCGTCTTCATGTGCAAAGGTCTCGGAAAAGGCAACGTTCGCATGCTGGGTAAAAGGAGTGAGGCAACGGGCACAAACAAAATCCACGTCTGCATTCATTTCGCCTTTTACGTAATAGAGGTTGCCCAGCTGCACCGCTTCGCCCTTGGCGGAAACCGGAGTGATACTTCTGATTTCGTGATGGCGATTCTTCAGCTCGGACGCATCAAGCGTCAGCTGAAACGGCAAGGGCTCTCCCTTTCGATGCTCTAACTCTGTCAACTTAATATTCATAGTTTCACCTCATGCACAACAAAGATGATTATAGCCCCTGCCCAAAGCTTTGTCAACCTTTTTTCCTTGACAGCTCATTTTCCTCAGGAGGTTTTTTGCTTTTGGGACTGGAGATAAGCCACTGCGTCACTGACATTCTTGACGGGTACGATTTGCATTTTGGTACCAATCCGTTTCGCGGTAGCCAAAGCCTCTTCGTAATTGGAGTCCGCTCCCGGCGTATCCTGCGGGGCGAAAAAGATCTCCGCTCCAGCCTTGTCGGCCGCTACGACCTTGTGATTGATCCCGCCGATGCGGCCTACGGTCCCATCCAGGGAAATCGTGCCTGTTCCGGCGATTTTGTATCCTTTGGTCAGATCCGTATTCGTCTCCAGCTGGTCATAGATTTCCAGCGTCATCATCAACCCTGCAGAAGGACCGCCGATTCCTTGGGAGGCGATATTCACTTTTTTCGGGATGACGATGTTTTGCTTGTTGTCCGGACGCACACCGATGCCGACCGACTTGGAATCAGGCAGCGGTACCAACGTTATCACCGTTTTGGCTTCTTGTCCATCGCGGATGTAAGCAATTTCGACGGAGTCCCCTGCTTTCTTTTTGGAGAGCACTGCCAGCAGGTCGGCCGCTTCCGGGGTCGGGATCCCGTCGACGGAAGTGATGACGTCCCCGATCTTCAGTACCTTTTTCGCAGGGAGGCCGTCAATGGTCCCCATCACCCACACGCCCTGCTTTTCCACTTTCACGTCGTATCCGGCCAGGCGAAAAGCGACCGCTTCCGCCAGTTTTTGCGAATTGTCCATGACAGCCTGCTCGCGCCGCACGAAATCTTCATTGCTCTCCCCTTGGCTCACCACGAGCTCCTTTTGCATCAGCTCGGCGTCCGGAGACATTTGAGCGTAGATGTACCAGGCGAGATTCGCTTCCCCCATGCGAACTGTGGTCAGCATGAACGATCCGGATTCATCTTTTTTTCCGCCTTCAACCTCAATCATCGGAGCCAGTTCGATCGCCGATCCCGGTCTCGTGATGTAGTAATTCGTAGGAATAAAGAAGGAGAGGCCTAGAAGGGCCGAAATCAGAGCTAACCCCCAACTGACGCCTTTGGCGCCCTTCGCTCTTCTCGAATTGGAGCTTTGCCTTACCTCATTCATTCAACAGCCTCCCAGCTTTCAATCAATTCTTGGATGCGCGAGGCATGCTGTGCCCCTGCCTGCTCGCCCAGTTCGATGATTTCTTCGACTCCGGTGTAAGCGATACTGCTATAATGTCCAACATCCGGCCGGATTACGAGATCGGCAGCCAGGATCCGGTGCCGCAAAATTTCCCGCTCCATCACGTCGATCGTCTGGGCGATGACGTCGAAAATGGTCGATACTTTCATCGGCGTGTCCACTTGTGCGACATCGACTGCGATCACGATATCGGCGCCCATTTCGCGAACGACTGTCACGGGCACGCGATCGATGACGCCACCGTCGACGAGCAGCCGTCCATCCACTTTCTCCGGCACAAAAATGCCGGGGATGGAAATACTCGCACGAACAGCCTGATCAATCGGTCCCTCACGAAAGACCACTCGCTCGCCGGACTCAATGTCGGTCGCCACGATTGCGAGCGGCTTATTCAATTGTTCGATCCGTTTGCCATGGGTAAGCAAACGGATGAGCTGTTTGATTTTTTCACCGGATACGAATCCGAGACTGGGGACCGTCAAATCGAGCCAGTGCTTGCGTTTCAAATTCAGCGCCAGTTTCCCCATCATATGGGGCTCAATGCCGTTGGCGTACACGGCGGCGATCAGGCTGCCCATGCTGCTTCCTGCCAGCATATCCACCTCAATGCCATGTGCCTCCAGAGCCTTGAGTACCCCGATATGGGCGAAGCCGCGCGCCCCTCCCGACCCCAATGCCACGCCTACTACCGGTTTCCGTTTCGCTCCCATGCTCCATTCCCCCTGTACCATAGCCTATGTGGGGAGCCGCCGATCCTTTCGCACCCATCGCGTAGAGGATCGGCGCATAGTTTGCGGTTTGAGGGCGTAGACATGTACTATCTTGCAGTCGGTTCAGGAGGATTCCATGTCACGCCACTCTCCGATTCTCACGTTGTTGTTCGCCTTGTCGACGATTGCCCTCGTGTTTTCCTTGGTCGCCTACTCGCAGATCTCGTTTGAGGCTGCGGTCCGCGGACTCAAAATCTGGTGGGAAGTGGTCTTCCCTTCCACCCTGCCCTTTATCGTCCTCTCCGAGATTTTGATGGGTCTCGGTGTGGTTCATTTTGTCGGCGTATTGTTGGAGCCCATGATGCGTCCCCTTTTTAACGTGCCGGGGACAGGCGGGTTCATCCTCGCCATGGGCTTTTCCTCCGGTTACCCCGTCGCCGCCAAATTGACGACGCGCCTGCGACAGCAAGGCAGCGTGACGCAGGCGGAAGGGGAGCGGCTCGTATCCTTTACGACGACCGGAGATCCCTTGTTCGTCATGGGGGCCGTGGCCATCGGTTTTTTTCACAGCGAACAGATGGGGCTGATTCTCGCCCTCACCCATTATCTCTCCGCGGTCATCATGGGGTTGCTGTACCGTTTTCACGCACCGTTCGCCACTGTCACCAAGCCTCTCGCAAAGACGGAGCTGCCGCTGCCGCTGCGCGCCCTCCAAGCCATGCATAGGGCTCGCCTCCGCGATGGCCGCGCTTTCGGCAAGCTGATGGGAGACGCCGTTCAGTCCGCCTTGAATACGCTCTTCATGATCGGCGGGTTCATCATCGTGTTTTCCGTGCTGATCCAATTGTTCTCAGCGATCCACCTGACGCAGATCATCGGTACGCTGCTGTCGATCTTCCTCGGCCCCTTCGGCTTTCCTCCTGCTTTCTCCCATGCAATCGTGGCCGGCCTGTTTGAGGTCACCCTCGGAGCCCAGGCAGCGAGCACTGTTGCCGACGGCGTGCCTCTCGTATGGAAAGCCGCGATCGCAAGCGCCGTGCTTTCCTGGGGTGGATTGAGTGTACATGCGCAAGTGGCGAGCATTTTGAGCGAAACCGATATACGGGTGGCTCCGTATTTGATCGCACGGTCGATTCACGCCCTTCTCGCCGCTGTCCTCACTTTCGCCGTGTGGAGCCCGCTCCAAGCGACGGCATGGTTTGCAGCGAAAAGCGTTCCCGTCTTCCTCCCCACCTCATCCGGCATACCGGTCTTCAGCTGGTGGGAGATCCTCTGGAAATCCAGCTTGCTCGCACTTGGCATCGCCGCGTTCCTGCTGCTGGCAAGCGGACTGGTCCGCAGCTTGCGCACTGGTAAGACGCGCTGAGAACGGAGAGCTACCTGCCCAGCTTGGCCAGAAGCGCCTCCTCCACAACCGGAGGAACAAGGTCGGACACGCTTGCCTTGTAGCTGGCTACCTCTTTCACGATGCTGGAGCTCAGATAGGAATATTGGTTGCTGGTCATCATGAAAAACGTCTCGATATTTTCATCCAGCTTTTTGTTGATGGATGCGACCTGCATTTCGTATTCAAAATCGGAAACAGCGCGCAACCCCCGGATGATCACCTGGGCTTTGCGCTTTTTCATGTAGTCAATTAAAAGGCCGTCGAACGAATCCACTTCCACATTGTCTATGTCGGCTGTCGCTTGGCGCAACAGCTCTACGCGTTCTTCCACGGTGAACAAGGAGTTTTTCTTGGAATTGATCAATACAGCTACGATCACCTTGTCGAATACGCGGGCTCCCCGGTTGATGATGTCGAGGTGTCCGTATGTAACGGGATCGAAGCTTCCTGAGCATACCGCGATGGTCATGGCGATTCCTCTCCTTCGGGCGTCGACTCGTCGTCTGACGCGTCCCTTTCAGAATGGCGTTCATAGTAGTAAAGCGTTACGGCCGTCTCGCCATAGGAAGACGAGCGGTCCACCACGCAATCGCCGATCTCGAGCGGCAGCTCGACGCCGACATCGTGTTCGGCGACGATCCACGCTCCTTCGGCAAGCAGTCCGAATTGTTGAAACAACCGGATTTCCTCTGCAATTTTTTGGTGGGCGTACGGAGGGTCGAGAAACACCAAATCAAACGCGTGGCCGCGCGAAGCCAGCGTACGTATCGCGCGATCCGCGTCCATGCGGTACAGCTCCGCGCTGCCCTCCAGCCTACAGGCCTCCACGTTTTGCTTCACGACGGCGAAAGCCTTCGCATCCCGCTCCACAAACACGGCCCGCTCGGCTCCCCTGCTCAGCGCTTCTATTCCTAACCCACCCGTTCCGGCGTACAGATCAAGCGCCCAACCGCCGTCAAAATACGGGCCAATCATGTTGAAAATCGATTCTTTCACTTTGTCTGTCGTAGGACGCGTGCCTTTGCCTGGAACGGCCGTCAGTCTGCGTCCCTTGTGCTCACCCGCGATGACTCGCATACTTTTTTCACCCGTCATCTGTTTATGTTATTGTGCCTGACTGTCGGAAGCAGGCGAGAATGATTTCATACTATCACAACTGCATGGGCCCGTAAAATTTCAAGTGGAAAATTATTCTCGCGAAGGTGTATAACCGAAAGACGAATTGGAAAAGATTATGGATAGCGACGCAACGGTGTCGCTGACAACCGCGGAGAAGACTTACGTTTCCCCATAAGCTCTTCCTCCGGTTTCTCCTCTCCCATAATTGAAAGGCCGTTCACTTTGGCGCACGGCGTGTCTGATAGGAGCATTCCGTGCCATCACTCCCCATGCGGGAGGAGTTGAACTGCTACCTCATTGCCCATCAGGCGGTGGGGTATTTTTTTTGCGTTCGGGAACGATACAAGGGAGGAATTCGCCGCTAAAGCGCGCACAGCGATCCTCCGAACCATCGCCGAAAAGGAGTGTGCTAACATGGCCGAAAAGCAGCCATCCGAGCAAAAGCTGAAAGCTTCCAAAGCCCAATCGATTGCGGACCGCACAGGCGAAGGTGTGGATCGAGCCAGACAGATGCAATCAGAGGCCGATCAGTCCGACATCGTCAAGCACGGACAATAGCTCTGCGTGCCAGCCGTCTGCTTTCTGCGGCTGGTTTTTTTGTATATTCCCCCATAATCGGCGGCATACAAGCGCGGCCGCATCCTTGAGCTTGTTCACCTGTATTTCCCTTCCCGCTTCCTCCCGAGAAAGCGGATACTACCCATTAAGAAGCGAAAGACGGGAGGAATCGCATTGCACACGGTTTGGAAAGGCTCCATCAGCTTTGGACTCGTCAATATTCCCGTTCGCATGTTCACGGCGACAGAAGAGCGGGACATCCGATTTCGCCAGTTGCACAAGGAATGCCATACGCCGATCAAATACGCCAAGATGTGCCCGCATTGCGATCGGGAAATCGAAGCCAGCGAAATCGTGCGCGGCTACGAATACGAGAAAGGACACTTCGTCATCATCGACGATTCCGATCTCGAGGCGATCACTCCGGAAACACGCAGGGCGATTGAAATTCTCGACTTCGTCGATTTGAAGGACATCGATCCCATCTACTTCGACAAGAGCTATTTCCTTTCGCCGCAGGAGACAGGGGACAAAGCGTACGCGCTGCTGCGGGCTGCGATGGAGCAGACCGGAAAAATCGCAGTTGCCCAAGTGACGATGCGCAATCGCCAGAGCCTCGCCGTCGTACGGCTGTACGAGCACTGCATCATGATGGAGACCATTTACTATCCGGATGAGGTCAGGCCGGTCAGTCAAGTCCCTGCCTTGCCTGAAGCAGAAGTCGCCCTCTCGGAAAACGAACTCAAGATGGCGACGGAGCTTATCAACAACATGACCGTCCCCTTTGATCCAGGAAAATACACGGACGATTACCGCATCGAACTGCAAGCGATGATCGAAAAAAAGCTGGAAGGCCAGGAAATTGCGACTTCTCCAGCCGTGCCGCGGGCCAATGTCATCGACCTGATGCAGGCGCTCAAGCAAAGCCTCGAGGCGACCGGCGGGCCCGCAGCTGGTCCGGTCAAGCTCGAGCCGGAGCCCACACCGGAGCCTGCTGCGAAAAAGCCCGGACGAAAGGCATCGTCCAAGACGCCCAAGGAAGGGGCCGCCAAGCCGATGCCAGCCGCTCCTGCCGCTTCCACTACCGGGACCACGACAAAAACGCTGCGCAGGAAAAAAACGTCTGTGTGAGATGTTAAATCATAAAAAAACCTGTCCGCCAAGGGACAGGTTTTTAACGTTGTGCGACCTTTTTGATCGGTTCAATGTGGATGTGTACGTTATTGATCTTGTGTACCTTCCGCATTCGTTCCTCGATTTTTTCCGTGATGGTGTGGCTCTCGACGACGTTCAGGTCCGGATCGACGTGGATCACGACGTCGACGAGGACGCTGCTCCCGAGGTAACGCGCTTTGATGTCGCTGATCTCCTCCACGCCCGAGATGCCGGAAATAGTCCCACGCAACTGTTCCAGATGACTCTGGTCAAAACCGTCGGTAAGGCGATGCGTTGACTCCCGAAAAATGTTCCATGCCGTTTTTAGGATGATCAGACCGACGACCAACGCAGCGAGGGGATCCAGCCAGTCGAGCCGGAACTGCGCCCCGGCCACGCCGACAAACGTCCCGATACTGACGAATGCGTCTGAGCGGTTGTCCATGGCTGCAGCCATCAGGGCCTGGCTGTTCGTCCTCTGTGCCAACCCCCGGTTGTATCGATATACCCCAAACATAATGACCGCTGTAAACAGTGCAGTCCAGCCCGCCAGCATGTCCGGCGCGGAATGTTCCGGTGAAAACAGCGTCGGAACCGCTTCGGTCACGACCTGAATCCCGACGGCCAGCATGATAAACGAAGCGATGAGTGCAGAAATCGTCTCCGCCCGAAAGTGGCCGTATGGATGATCTTGGTCAGGCGGCTTGCGGGAAATGCGAAGTCCGATCAGAACAGCCACGGATGCAATCACATCCGTTGAATTGTTCAACCCGTCCGCCATTAACGCTTCCGAACCGGCGATCAGGGCAATCATTATTTTGAGAACCGAGCAGAACACATAGGCGACAATGCTCACCCATGCCCCCCGCTCCCCTTTTTTGATATTGGAGTACACATCCACACACCATCACCTCAGAAATCTCTATGTTGTCATCCGATAGGATTGCAAACAAGTGAAGAACCACGCATTTTTTAACGACCTTCATCGTAACAGACGCTATTCGTGTGGGTCTAGAGAAACAGTTTTAGTCCGAGTCAGGAGTATCGGGCAGAGGAAAATGTTTTGCACGGCCGCAATTTCCCCTTCCAATTTTTCACTTGAAAAGAAGCAAGGTTATCGGTATGCTAGATGTGCAACCAAACCAACACATGCACGGGAGCTTGGGGAAAACCAGGCTGAGAGGATGGCTGTCATCGCCATCGACCGTTGAACCTGAACTGGGTAATGCCAGCGGAGGAATTGTCATAGTCGACACGATCAGACTCGCGTATCTCATCGTTGGGATACTTGTGTCTGTTCATCTCTCGCGTCTGGCGTCGCATGCTCCCATGCGGCGTTTTTTCGTGGCGCAGGGATTCTTTCCGCCTCCCCGTACGGTTCGCGATTCGTGCAACCATCACAAGGAGGTTTTATTATGTCCACCTCACACGATTCTCCCTTCCACATCACCCCGGTCCAAACTTTTCCGGGCAGCCGAAAAGTGTATGCGATCGGCAGTTCACCCGACATCCGCGTCCCGATGCGGGAAATCTCCCTTCAGCCAACAAAGACAGCTGCGGGTTCGGCGCCGAATCCCCCACTTCGCGTGTATGACACCAGCGGAGTGTACACCGAAGAAGGCTACGTCCCTGATATCCAAAAAGGACTTCCGCTCCTGCGGTCGGGCTGGATCGAGAGACGCGGTGACACCGAAGCATACACGGGCCGCCAGCCGCAGCCACTCGACGACGGTATCGAAAGCGACAGCCAGAACAAGTCCGTCCCCACCTTTCACCGGGCTGGACGACTCCCTCTTCGCGCCAAGAAAGGACGCTCCGTCACCCAATTGCACTATGCAAAAAAAGGGGTGGTCACTCCCGAGATGGAGTTCGTGGCGCTGCGCGAAGGAGTCGATCCCGAATTCGTGCGTGATGAGATCGCGCGAGGACGTGCGATTATCCCCGTCAACATCAATCATCCCGAGAGCGAACCGATGATCATCGGACGCCATTTCCACGTCAAGGTAAATGCCAATATCGGCACGTCTGCCGTTTCCTCCTCCATCGGTGAAGAGGTCGAGAAAATGATGTGGTCCGTGCGCTGGGGCGCCGATACGATCATGGATTTGTCGACAGGCACGCACATCCATACGACGCGGGAATGGATCCTGCGAAACAGCCCGGTTCCCGTCGGCACTGTCCCGATATATCAGGCCCTGGAAAAGGTCAAAGGCAAGGCCGAGGATTTGACCTGGGAGATCTATCGCGACACGCTGATCGAGCAGGCGGAGCAAGGAGTGGACTACTTTACGATCCACGCGGGGGTGCTGCTTCGCTACATCCCCCTCACAGCGAACAGAGTGACGGGAATCGTCTCGCGCGGAGGCTCCATTCTGGCTGCCTGGTGCCTTGCCCATCACGAAGAGAACTTTTTGTACACCCATTTTGAAGAGATTTGCGAGATTCTCAAGACGTATGACATCGCTGTCTCGCTGGGAGACGGTCTGCGCCCCGGATCGATCGCGGATGCGAATGACGAGGCCCAATTTGCCGAACTGGAGACATTGGGCGAGCTGACGAAAATCGCCTGGCAGCACGACGTGCAAGTCATGATCGAAGGGCCCGGCCACGTCCCGCTTCATCAAATCAAGGAGAACATGGACAAACAGCTGACCATCTGCCATGAGGCCCCCTTCTACACGCTGGGTCCGCTTACGACCGACATCGCCCCGGGCTACGACCACATCACTTCGGCCATCGGCGCCGCGATGATCGGCTGGTTCGGCACGGCGATGCTCTGCTATGTGACACCGAAGGAACACTTGGGGTTGCCGAACAAGGAAGACGTGCGCAACGGCCTGATCGCCTACAAGATCGCCGCGCATGCAGCCGATTTGGCTAAAGGCCATCCCCGCGCGAAGCAGAGGGATGATGCCCTGTCCCAAGCACGTTTTGAATTTCGCTGGAACGATCAGTTCAACCTGTCGCTGGATCCCGAGCGTGCCAGGGAATACCATGACGAGACGCTGCCAGCGGAAGGGGCGAAATCGGCTCATTTCTGCTCGATGTGCGGGCCGAAGTTTTGCAGTATGAAAATCACGCAGGACATTCGCACGCTCGCCCGGGAGAAGCAGCTCTCAGAGGATGCCGCGCTTGCGGAAGGCATGAAAGAAAAGGCGTCTCAGTTCCGCTCCCAAGGAAGCCGCATCTATACGTAACGCCGTGAGAAGGAGAGGGATCGATCGATGGAAGAGGCCATCAGACTGCGCGAAGAAATTTTGCGGCTGCAAGAGTCCCTTCTGGAACATCGCCGCCAGCTATTCGCCTTGCAGCAGAGCTGCTTACACGAATTTCAGGAGACGCCGCTCGCTCGCACCTGCGTGAAATGCTTGCTGACCGAAAGCCTGTATTACTGATCGGAAAAGAGACAACCTGGCTACGCCATACCGTTTGGCGGAGCCGCGGTTACCCTTATACGGGATCAAGACCTATCTGTACGAAAAAACCGGAGAGTACGCCTCTCCGGTTTGATTCCTTACTTGGATTGATTCATCAATCGTACGCTGCCTGGACTCAGATCTCCGAGACGCCACAGTGCGATGTCGTATCCTTCCTGCCAAACGGCGTCCGCCCAAGTCTGAAGCGTCGTTTCATCCGCATACCAGACCGTATGCTTCCGCTGCTCCTGGTCAAGATAGGTGAAGTGAAGGCTGCCGCTTGCATTGTTGCGCCTCGGCATTTCCAGGCTGGACTTTGCGAGCTCGGCTGCCTGGGTCTCTGTTAGCGCTGTGACCTCCCCGCCCTCCGACCAGTCAAATCCTCCAGCGGACAAAGCGATGACTTTCTTGCCCGGGACCTTCTTCATCCGGCTTGCCAGCTCCGCAATAAAGGAACGATCAGCCTTTGGTCCGGGATCGCTGCTCGGTCCATGCAAATTGTACGCCATCATGACGTATACCGGCCCTTCCGGTAGGGAAAGCTGCTCGATCGGCGTCCGCGGCTCGAGGACGATGCGCAGCGTCTTGTCCTGTGCGGAAAGGCGTCGGTACAGCTCCCCGTAAAAAGCGAGCACATGCTCCCAATCCTTCTCCTCGATCCGTTCGTAATCGATTTCGATTCCGTGGAACTGATAGCGGGAAACTGCCTCCATGATCTGGTCGATATGCCTGTTCCGACTCTCTTCGGTCGCCATGAGCCTCGACACGATGGCCGGGTCTTTCTGCGATTCGCTTCCGTCTTTGCGCAGCTGATCGTTGACGATGGTGAGATCGAGATGGACCAGACTGCTCTTTTTGGCGACGTCCTGCACCTTGGGCAGAGCATCTTGAAATGCTTTCGTAAAATACAGGTCGTCAGACTCGTCAAAGTAGGCGGCAAACATTTGCACGCTCGTCAGCCCATCCGTCATTTGCCGCAAATCTTCCGCGCCGGCTTTCCATTGCCAATCGACCAGCCATGCCGTCTTTTCCAAGGGCTGCTTCGCTGCAGCGGTCGGCATCCGATCCGTTGTATCGCCTATCGTCGCACACCCTGATAGAAGGGCGCCCGCCATCCCCACTTTCATTGTCCAAGCCATTATCCGGTATAGCACCCGCTTTGTATTTGCCACCAGCCTCGGATCTCCTTTTCAACTGATCAAAATGTGTCCATGACCCAATCGATGCAAACGTTCCATCCACGCTTGACTGCGTTTACCACCTTTTCCCATCCGGTGTACGAATTGTGAAACAGCATGACTTCCTTGCCGTCTGCACCTGACAGCTCCGAGATTTGCAGATCCGTAAATACGGCGTCGTATATGTCGTCCTTTTTGTTTTTCTCGCTGTACGCGGACTCCAGCGCTACGCCGCCCTTCTCCAAGCCACGATCGAAGCTCTGGCTGATCCACTGCTTGCCATCCACCGATACGTTGAGTTGATCGCCGCTGACCCGGATGTCGAGCATGCGGGTGTTCTGGATATTGACCGGATAACCTTCGTCTTCTTCCTTGGCTCCCGCAGCCGTCTGGGCATTGGTGTACACAGTCGCCTTGTCGTAGGACAAATCTTCCGGACGCCAGCTGATTTCATTTAATTTGACCGTCGCCAGCTCCGTGACAGCACCGCCCGGCCGCTTCTCTTCCACTGTCAATTCGTTATCGCGAAGCGTCACTCGCACATACGCGTCTTTGGCTCGGTCAAAACGAACGTATACGCTCTGCTCTCCGACGACGTTGCCTTCCAGCTTGGCTGAGATGTGCAGATTGCGCTGATTCTCGCTGTTCTTGAGAAACAGCATGCCGCTTCCCCCTGGCGGCGAAGTCAGCACCAGCTTGTTCCCCTTGTACTCATCCGCCCCGCTCAATCGCTCCCATTGCTCGGCCTGAAGCTCGTCGCCCCTTTCGAACCTCACTTTTTGCTGTGTATCCTTCTGGATCTTCATCAGCAGATGGTTCGTGTACCAATACGGAGCGGCCTGAAGTCTGGTCAGGTCGTACAGGCTGTCCTTGCTGGTATTGTAAGCCGTGCCCTCCCTGTTGAAGTGCATGGCAAACAGCTGACGAATATTCGTGTCATTCACGTCGGAAACCAATCGGTTCATCCCGTTGTACAACGTATTGGCGTGCATGATCATGTACACCTGCGGCACAAAGCCCAGCGTCTTCGTGTATACCTCGTTCATCTCCTGGTAGTCATGGCTGATCCGGGCTTCCATCTGCGCTCTGTCTTCCACCGGGATCATGTTGGCGTCCCGTATGAAGTCCATCAGGTAATGGTTGTAATACGCCACATCGCCCTTTGCCGTCATCTCGTTTTCGTCCCGGACGCCGACAAAACGCCCCTGCCGATCGAAGATATTGATGTACGTAAGCCGGTAGCCGTTCGTCCCGAGCTCCCAATACCCCGACTCCTTCATCTTCAACAGATCGTTCGGCTGAAGAAATTTGTGGTCGCTGTTCCCCATCTTATTGGCGTAGGACAACGCCGTCGCCTTGTCATTGTACTTTTCCAGCAGGGGCTGGGCGAACAGATGAGAGTCGTTTCGCCCGTCTTCGAAAGCCAAAAAGAGCGCTTTATCGGGAAGCGGCTTCTTCTCCTTGTAGAAATCGAGAACGTCCTGCTGGGAAATCGTTACGTATCCTTGATCTTTCAGCGCCTTCAGCTGCTCGTCCAAATGCTCCTGCGCGATCAGCTTTGGAGTGCCTGTCCGCCCGACCCCAAAGTAGGAAATGGCGATAAAGCCTTTGTCATTGTGCCAGGCCGTACGATCCGGTTCCACGTATTGATTTGGATCGAACACGGCTTGGTACAGGATGGCTCCCACAGCCAGCAGGATAGCGAACTGACCGATGGTGCGAACCGCTTTCCGGCGATTTTTTTTGGAAACGTCCAGGGCGGTGATTCGTTTTTTCCTCATCGCTTATCCCACCCACATTCTACGAATCTTACAGGCCGCCATCAAAAAGGCAGCCCGAATCCTTTTTTGTTTTTCTTTCGAGCTTCCTTTCTTTTTCGCGCTTCAACATCCTGCGGCGTTTCCCTCGTTCCCCAGGTCGATTTCCAGAAGGTCACCCAGGCGACGGGCATTTGCCACAACAGCACGAATTCGTAAAACAGGCAAAATACCATTCCGAATATCCAGAGTCTGCTCTTGCGGTAGAGCAAGTGAGCGAGACTCATCAACAGAGCCATCATGAACAGGCCCATGAGGAACGTGCCCGGAAAGATGTGGTGAACGAGCGGAACGTATCCCAGATTGTACAGCACGATGACCGGTGCAGCGATCGGCACAATCAGACCGATGTAGAAGAAAAGGGCCATAAACGGTTCCTTTCTCCAGATAAACGTACTTGCCCGAAGCGACTCCCGCAGCCACGAACGCTTCCAGCGCATTTGCTGCTTCAAAAACACGCTCATCTCCGAAGGGACGATCGTGGAGCAGATCGCGGAGTCTTGATACGAGGTCCGATGCGTCTTGAGAATGAAGTTGGTCATACTTCGATCGTCTCCGAACGTCGCAGGCTGGCCGAGAAACTTTTGCGTCAGCCAGGCTTCGGAGTGCTTCAGCACCAGTTCTTTGCGGTAGCAGGACAATGGACCAGACAGGCACGTCACGCTGTCAAACCAGGCCTCCGCTGCCTTCATGATGCGGAAGGCGATATAGTAGCGCACCGTCTGCAGCTTGGTGATCGAATTGGTAAACTTGTTCTCGACGTCGGTACGCCCCGCTACGCCGCCCATCTTCGGATCCTGAAAAGGCTGAACGAGATGTCTGATCGCAGTCGGCTCCAAAAAGCTGTCCGAATCGACGAATACGACCAAATCGTGCTTCGCCATCTCCACACCCTTCACCAGAGCGACCCGCTTCCCTCCATTTTCGGAAAGAACGTGCATCCGTACGCGCTCTTTGGTCTGGAATCGCTCCGCCTCATTGTGGATCATGGAGATGACTTTTTCGATCTGTTCGACAGACTTGTCCGTGGAACGGTCATCCACGACGATGACTTCCAGTTTGTCGATCGGGTAATTTTGATTCACACAGCTCAAAATAGTCCGGTGTATCCATTTTTCTTCATTAAAACACGGGATGATGATCGACACTCCGGGGGTGAAGTCCGGATTGATCGGCACATCGCGGTAGAGCGCTCCGAAAAAGTAGCGCGTCAACAGGAAGGCAGCCGCGATGATGCTATACAAGTACAACAAGATGTTGTACGAAAAGTAAATTACGCTCTCCGCCCGCATGAGCATGATAAAAATCGCCGACAGGAGCAAGAAACCGCTGGAGGTGTAGATCGCGTATCCCCAGCGTTTCTTTTGGAAATACTCCGTCAGCGGTTTGGCAAATTCGATGCCCACCATCCACTTCTCTTGCACCTCGTCCTCTTGGGCATACGTCCGAACGACAGTGGCCTCTATGTTCACAGTCGATTCGAACCCTTCCGGCATCGTCCCCGGAGGGATTTCGCAGTGGATGCTCACCTTTTTCCCCTCAAACAGTTGGCCTGCAGCGGATGGGGCAAATTCCGCCAAGAGCCCCGTGGAAGAAATATCGACAGCCCGTCCTTTCAGCGAATGCTTCCGCTGTTGACCGCGCGTATAGACCCGCACTTCAAAATTGGCCATGTATCGCAGGCTAAGCATGCGGAGCTTGTCCAAATATTCCGGGTCCGCCTGCGTTTGGTCCGCCCCTTTGGCGTCCTTGACTCCTCGACGGTCTACCTGATTGCGTATCCTTTCAGGATCTGGCACGTTGGACAAAAGGCGCCGGTCTGCACGGGATACCGTCAGCACTTCTCCGACCTTCTTCTTTTTGTTGCTATGAAACACGGTCGCCCTCTCCCTTTCCGCTTACAAACTCCAGTAGTGATAACCGTTCTTCTCAAGGGTCTCCCGATCAAAGACGCCTTTGATGTCGATCATCACTCTTTTCTTTTCTTTGCCGTACATGCTCTCGATCTCTTCCAGGCGCATTTGGGCAAATGGCGCATGCGGAACCGCCACGACGACCACGTCCAGATCGGTAAGGTCCTCCAGCTCGGAAAGCTCGATTCCGAATTCCTCGTAAGCCTGACGCGAATCGACCAGTGGATCCACGACGAGGGGAAGCATTCCGTATTCGTGCAGTTCGAAAATTATGTCGGTCACTTTCGTATTGCGGATGTCCGCGCAATTTTCTTTATAAGAAAGCCCAAGAACGCCGATCCTGACGTTGGGCACATCCAGCTTCAGCCGAACAACCGTCTTGATGATCTGCTCGGCGATGTATTTCCCCATTCCGTCATTGATGTGCCGGCCAGCCAGGATGATTTTCGAGTGGTACCCGCTGTCCTCGGCTTTATACGTCAAATAGTACGGGTCGATCCCGATGCAATGGCCGCCGACCAGCCCAGGCGTGAATGGGAGGAAATTCCACTTCGTTCCGGCAGCCTGCAGGACCGATTTGGTATTGATCCCGATCTGATGAAAGAGCATGGCCAGCTCGTTCATAAACGCGATATTGATATCCCGTTGCGCGTTTTCGATCACTTTTGCGGCTTCTGCCACCTTGATGCTCTCTGCCCGATAAACGCCTGCCTCTACGGCCAGGCTATACACGCGCGCCACGACATCCAGCGTCTCCTCATCCATGCCGGAAACGATCTTGACAATGTTTTCGAAGCGGTGCTCCGTGTCCCCCGGATTGATCCTCTCCGGCGAGTACCCGATTTTGAAATCGATCCCGCTGCGCAGTCCGGACTCGGCCTCCAGCAGAGGGATGCATACCTCTTCCGTCACACCCGGATAAACCGTCGATTCGAACACGACCACGGAGCCCTTCGGCATGTGTCGTGCCACGGTTCTCGCCGCGGCTTTTACGTAGTGCAGATCCGGAACGTTGCCGCTTTGGATCGGCGTCGGCACCGCGATGATGAAAAAGCGTGCCTCACTCAGGCGCTCCTCCTCGTCCGTAAACTCGATCGAGGTTTCCCTAAGCCTCTCGGGTTCCACACTCCCGTCCCGGCATATCCCGTTCTGAAAGTCTTCTATTTTTTGGCGATTCACGTCAAAACCGATGACGCTCGCTTTCCTCGACAAAGCTACTGCTACCGGAAGTCCGACATATCCAAGTCCGACTACCGCAATTTTTTCCTGCCGGTCTACAATCGCTTCAAACAACCCCATGATGTCAACACTCTCCTGCTTTGCTCGATTATGGACCCAACATGTCTGACAGCTTCACAAATGTATATCCCTGACTCCTCAGCTTTTCGATGACGATCGGCAGTGCTTCCGCCGTGTGGATGTCATCCAGCATGTGCATCAGGATGATGCTTCCACTGTGTGTTTGCTTCAAAATGGCGTTCACGATGTCGTCAGCTGATTTGCTCTTGTCATAATCGGACGGATCGACATCGAAGTTGGCCACGGTGTGATAGCCTGTCGCTCCGATTGCTTTCAGCGTCGCTTGGCTGAACTCCCCTGTCGGGGGACGGAAGTACATCGTCGGCTTTTTCTGGATGGCCTCCGTAATGATCCGGTGCGCCTTGACGATTTCCTCTTGCAGCTGCTCCTGCGTGATTTTCGTGTTGACCGGGTGGGAATACGTGTGGTTGGCCACATCGTGCCCACCCTCGGCAATCGCCCTCGCGAGATTGGGGTTTCTCTCCACTCCGTCCGCCCGCAAAAAGAAAGAGGCTTTGACGTCGTACTTGTCCAGGGTGTCCAGTATTTTCGTGATCGTGTAGTCCGTGCCCCAATCGTCAAAAGTCAGCGCGATTTCTTTTTTGCCTGTATCCATGTGCGTCACGAGCCGGTACGCGGCACGGTCATAGTCCGCATTGATCTTGGCGGCATCGTACCCGTCGATTTGTTCGAGGGGCTTCTTCTTTGAACCGACTGCAATCAGGTCGCGAAGCGTTGCAAACTGGTAGCCTGCATCTGCTGCCGCCTTTGCAATCAGCGCCAGGTTGGGGAGGAGCTGCTTGCTCTCTACCGTGTCCATCGCGATGATGCCGCCCCGATTGATGTATTTCCGGATGTAGCGGTACTTTTGCTCTTCGGTCTCGTTCTCCCAATTATGTAAAAACAGACTCGCAGTGATCACGGCTTCCTGCCCGTTTTGAGCGGCGGCAGCCCGGATGTCATCGCTTGCCTTCGCTGCCCACGTTCTGACATAGCGCGGCGTGATGCCGGTCTTTTGCTGGATGACTTCCTTGCCGAGCTTGATCTCCTTGTCAATCTGATCGTAGTCGAGCTTGGTCAGGTCGAGCTGATTGAGGGTGTTGTTTTCGATTTCATGCCCGCGCGCGAGAATTTCTTTTGCCAGATTCGGCTCCTCGGCTACCCTCATACCCGGCAAGAAGAAAGTCGCCTTGATATGGACCTTGTCCAATTCATCCAACAGCAGCCTCATCGTCTTGCTGTCCGCCATCCCGTTAAAGGTAAGGGCGAGTTTTCTCTGCGTCGTATACACGGAAGAAACCATCTTGCTCGGTTCGCCGGTCAAGCGCGCTGCTTTTTGCACCGCTTTATTCGGTGCCGAGACATAACCGACCGCCCTCTCTGATCTCTGGGCCGGGGCACAGCCACCTGCTGCCATAGCAAGTGCCATGGCTGCCAGCATCCATTTCGTACCAAGTCTTTTGTTTGTTTTCCTGACCATTGCCGTCAAGTTCCCCTTCCTTTGCAAAGTGTACGACTTCACCCACCATTTGTCCGTTTGCCAATTTTTTAATCCTACTCTGAATCGAAACAGTCAGGCTAGTGCCAATTTCAGGGAGCCGCTTTGGCTCCTTCCTGCTGAATCAGGTCAGCCATTTTCACAAAGGCAAAGCCCTTTTTCTTCAATTTCTCTATCGCAATCGGCAACGCCTCAATCGTGTGGATATCGTCTAGCATATGCAGGAGGATGACACTCCCGCTTTGCGTCTGGGAGAGGATGCCGTTCACAATGTCGTCAGCACTGTTTTTCTTGTCCCAATCCAGTGTGGTGACGTCGTACATGGCAATGTCCTTGTATCCGACCGCTGCGATGACCTTTCCGGTTTCATCGCTGACGACTCCAGTCGGAGGGCGAAACAGCATCACCGGCTGCTGCTGGATGGCTTCCGTAATGACGCGGTGCGCCTTCACCAAGTCCTCCTGCAGCTGCATGGGCGACAGAGTCGTGACGACCGGGTGGCTGTAGCTGTGGTTGGCGACATCGTGTCCGCCTTCTACCATCGCTCGGGCGAGATTCGGATTGTTTTCGACCCCTTTGGCCCGCAAGAAAAACGTGGCTTGAACGTCGTGCGCTTCCAGGATGTCCAATATCTTTGTGACCGTCTTGTCGCTTCCCCAGTCGTCAAAGGTCAATGCGATTTTCGGCTGGCCCGTTTCGATCCGATAAATGAGCCGATAGGCAGCGTTTGCGCTGTCCGGGTTGATTTTGGCTGCATCGTATCCGGGGATTTGCTCGAGAGGCTTGCGCTCCCCGCCGTCCGCCACCAGTTGTCCTAACGGGACGAACTTGTAGCCGATATCCACGGCCGCTTTCGCAATATAGGGAATGGCCGGAATCACCTCCGGATTGATATCCGTATTCAAGGAGATGATGCCCCCTCTGGATATGAACCGTTCCACATATTCTCCGATCGCTTTCGCGTCTTTCATATCGCGGTCCTTCGGGTTGATATTGTATGTAACCACCGCCTTCATCCCCAGAGCCGCTGCGGCTATGCGAAGGTCGTCATTGTAATCCCCGGACTTGGTCCGAACATAACGGGGAGTGACTCCTGTCTGCTTCTGAATGACTTCGTTTGCCAGGCGGATTTCCTTATAGATCTGTTCGTAGTCGAGGTTGCTCACATCTGAATGGTTCAATGTATTGTTCTCGATCTCATGCCCTCTGCGCAGGATGTCATTGGCGATATTCGGCTCTTCCGCCACTCTCATCCCTGGTAGAAAAAAGGTCGCCTTGATCTGATTCGCGTCCAGCTCATCCAGCAGGCGCCTCATCGTAGCCTCGTCACCCATTCCGTTGAACGTCAACGTGAGCTCCTTCTTTGCCGTATAGACGAAAGGAAGCACTTTGCTCTTCTTCTCGGGATCACGCTTCACGGTTGGCGCCACGCTCTGCTCTTGTCTCGTCTCTACCGTTTTTTCTTCCCACCAGCCGCACCCCGCGAGCAGAGAATTGGTCATGACCAAGATCAGCCATGGGATGATCCGAAGCTTTTTTCTTTCTCGGCGATCCATCACTATCGTTTTCACCTTTCCCCTTCCGGACACTTTTTTTTCTGTCGATCACATTTTATAGGAAAATATACCTATTTGCACAGTGGGAATGTAGTCCGTTGCCCTCACAAGACTCCATTGTAACGTCGTCATGCCCTTTCTCATTCGATTAATTTCGACAAAATACCAAAAAATAAAAAAAGCCTGGCTCCGTGTATCGGAGCCCGACCTTTTCACCGCTAGCGCATGGTTTTCGCCTGAAGAGGCAACCCTTCCTTGTAATAAAGGGAGGGAGACAGCAGAATAAAAAAGATATGGGTATTCTCAAAACCGTGCGGCTTGAGAATCTGATGAATCATTTGGGCGATCGCATCGTACTGCCTTTGTTCGCGTTCAAACATGAGAATTTCCACCGAGTACGGACTGTTTGTGATTTGCTCGACGAGGAGCAGCTCAATTTTCACTTTTTCCTTGGCTACTTCCGCGATGCGGGCAAATTCGTCGATGATCTCAGGGGAAACCGTACGAAGCAGCTCTTTCTCAAACCCTTTAAATCGAAGAAACGGCAAGACAATTCCTTCTTTCTCGAGAGCGAGACAGCAGTCTCGTCAATAAGATACTTACTCAAATAATTATAAGCATCATCATATTTGTAGATCAATTAAAAATGTATTAATGAAAGTAAACTCACTTCAAGTACCTACAAAGCCGGACGAAAAAAGGTAGGCTATATCAGAGAGCGCATGCCGATTTTATGAAGGTGTGGTGGACGTACCACTGAAAATCGGGATGCACTCAACCAGATATAGCCCGCGGTTTTACCAGCGGAAAGGACGTAAAAGGCTGAGTCCTCCTGTCGCTGCGCGAAAAATGATTACATTCAGTATAACCTGAATATCGATACTTTATCAAATAAAAAGTTTCATAAAATTCCTGCTCCCTTCTTGCTTGTCACACACGCTCCGCATGCAAAACATACTCGGCAAAGACATCGGCAAACGCCTCCACGCTCCGATAGCATTCTTCGACGGTATTGCCGGTACCGCCTACTTCCAGCAGCAAACTCCCCGGTGAAATGTGCTGGTTGTACTCCCCGTTCCCTTCGTTCTCCCCTTTATCGTCCACCCCTCTGGTCAAGCCTGGATACTTCTTGTCCAGCAGCTCTCGCAGGTCGTTCGCGACTTTCAGGTTTTTCTCGTAGGCCGGGTTTCTCGTTCCGATGACAAACATCAGCCTCGCATACGTTTTTCCACCGATGGCGACCGTTGTTTTTTCTCGGGGAGAGTCGTCCCGGTGCAGGTCGAAGAAGTAATGCAATTGGCGGTTTTCCCCCGCAGCGGCAGTCACGGCCTTAAGCGATTGGGCGTAGGCGAACGGGTAGCTTTTGCCGAGGTCGATCAGCTCTTGGTAAATATCTTGATCGAGAAACTGTGTGCCGATCCCCCGATCGTTCAATGCTTCCGCCAAATGCTTGCCGACCAGCGTAATGTTTTGCGTCTTATGGTCTACGGCACTTGTGCCCGGCGCCGGCTTTGCTACGCTGAGCCACGATTCCCGGTTGTGTGTATGGTACACGAGCACTTGCTTGCTCTTTGACTGGCCGGAGTGATCGACGGGCTTTGGCTTTTCTTCTGTCTGCGAGCTTGTCTCCTGCGTGTTTGTGTCCCCTCCGCTAACGGGCTGCGCAGGCTTCTCCACGGGAGCGGCGGACTCGACCTTCCACTCCGGCGCCATGCTGTCCCCGTTCTCCGGTTGATTCGGCGATTCATAGGCGATCAGCCCGGGTATTTCCTTTCCCATGATACTGAGCGGGTTTCCCGGTGTGAGCCCGGTCATGGTACGGATAAGATCATCGGTGAAGGAGCCAGGCTCTTGCCTGGCAGGAGCTTGTACCGTCTGGGAGAGGTACGGGATGTCGGTCCCTATCCCTTTCACCAGGATCGAAAGCGAAAGGTGCGCAGCGATTTCACGCAGCATCGGCGTCTGGATGAGCGCCTGGTTTCCCTTGATCACAAGAAGGCTTGTCAGGTTGAACAACAGAGCTGTTGCAAGCGATAGAATGACGAACAGTCGCAGCAGATGTCCTGCCATCTCTGCTCCCCCTTTAGTCTGGATCGCGACTCCCCTTTCTACTACTCTATGCAGCCAGATGCACAAATTCTCCTTTTCCTTCATGGCAAAGGCTTGATTGACCTAGTCTCTCGGAACATGTGTGACTCACGGCGGCTCAGCTTCCTCTCTACTTCTTCGTTTTGAGAAGCCCTTCATTTTGAATGACCGCCTGCAGATGGGTGTTCAGTTTCATTTTTGGGTAATAATCGGTCCTCCAATGCACCAAGCGTTCACGAGGAATCTGCCTCCGACAGAACTGGCCCAGGCCCAAAATATCGGCTTCCTTCGATTGGAGTTTGCGGAACAGTCGTTGATATCGGCTGGCAAGCAACGCTTCCAGTTCTTGTTTGATTACCTCCACAGAGGCATTTCCTTTTGTCTCCATAATGACAACGTTCAACTTGATATTGCTGTTCAAAGCAGTTCGATTCCCCTCGGCAGAGCAGCTGTGGGATAAAGTTTGTCCTAGAATTCGCACGGTGGCGTGGTCCATTACCTCGATCCTGCCTTGCGCGCTGAATCCGTTGTAGGCGTTGAACAACAATGTTTCGTCTGTCGAAATTTTGCCTACCATTTTTCCGTTCTTGATGATGGCCGAACCGGTGCTCGCAATGGTCGTCGTTTTACCTGTTTTGATAATGGAGATCGCCACATCTTGTGTGTACGAATGCAGGCTGCGGAAAACCTGCCATATTCGCGTTTGCGCCACATCAGGGGTCCAACCGGCATTTTTTTCAAAGAAGTTATAGATTTCCATTCCACTTTTCGCGGAAGAGGATTGCAGCCTCTCGAACAACGGTCCCAGCTTTTCCTCCGAGATGGCCACGATCGTTTTGGAGGAAATGTCGCGTGCCCGCATTATGCTTGAAATACTGTCCTTCAGCCCTTGCTCGGCCAATGACCTATCAAACACGATGACTTTTAAATGAAGCAAATCGACCTGGGTCTCCATGTTTGTGCTGATCTGGTCCCAGATCTCGTTGATCGTTTGACCCGCATCGGCTACAACCCTGACATCGGACGTACCTTGATTCATATTCGGAATTAGAAGATAAACTTTGTACCCTCCCCCGCTTTTTTCCAGCCCCATCACAATTGGCAACGCTCGGTGATTGATGTCCTTATTGTTGGCGCATCCGTAAGTGACCAGCAGGATTCCGGCTATCAGCAGCATGTGGAGAAACGTTGCGACGTGGTTTTTCGCAATCATGGACAAGCTACCCCTTTTCGATGATGACGAATTCCCAGGACAAGCGTAGCAATCGGGATCACTGTCATCACATACAGGCGCGGAAAGGTGTTCCACCACAGCAGCTCTTCGACGTGTTTCCAATCCGGAATGTACAAACAGACGACAAATATAGCCACGGCCAAAACAAGTTTTGCTCGAATCGGATGGACGGATGGGATCCCCCGCCGAATGAGCTCGGTCGTCTTCCAGATAATCAAGGAGAGAAAGAGCACGACGAAGCAGATCAAGCTGATCATGAAAAACATCGTGACCCGATCAAACATCAGCCAGGTGACATTAACGGTGTCGATTGCCATAATAAACGGAAATTGAAACTGGGAAGCGGTATTTTGCCCAAACGTTAACAGCGGCACGTACGTCGAGATCAGAAACACGGGGAGAAGCAGAGAGGCGGTCCACATCACTTTTCGCCAGTTGTAAGGGACATAGGGCGGAATAAACCCCAAGAACATGAATCCCCCCGTGAAAGCAAACATGCTGAGCAGGTAAGAACGGCTGAAGACGTACGAGAAAGAAGCCGCTTGCTCGTCCATGAGAGGGAAAATATAGCGCCAATCCACATTTTGAAAGGATAGGCAAAACACCAGAAAAAGAAAAGGAAGGAATAGGACGGCGACAAGCAGTCCCGTTCGAAACATCGATTCAATACCGAGAGCGGAAATATACGTGGATACCGCCAGCAGCAGCGCCATAATCGCCCACAGCGGCATGTTGGCCAGGAAAACAAGTGTGATGATTTCTGAATAGGCACGGACCGTAATGATCAGAATCATCAGGAAGTAGAGCAGGACGGGAAGCAGCAGGAGAACGGCAGCCATTTTGCCCGTCTCCAGAAAAATATCGATCACGCTTTTCGGCGCCGCATAACTCAATCCTTTCGTAAACAGGCCGATCACTGCGATATGGCAGGCAAATCCCAGCAGGATCGCGCTCCAGTGGCCGACGGAAAGACTGCCGATAATGTCCGTCGGATACAGGAAAAAGATGAGCCCGATATGCGTCAGGAGGTACATGGCCATCACTTGCAAGCTTTTATCCATCTGATTGATCCCTTGCTTTCCAATGGTACAGATACGGAATGCCAAACGTACTCACGCTTGCCAGATAAGCGCAGACCACCACGATGCCGACAAATAACCCCAGCACGCCATACACCGCGGATAGGATGAGCAACAGATACTTGGATATGCGAATGGAAATCGCATTGTGGAAGCCGATCACCGTAAAACTTGCGATGGTGGTAGCAGCCAATATGATGATGAGAATATTGCTGACGAGTTTCGCCTGGACGACTGCTTGGCCGAGAATGATGCCCCCGACCATTGTGATCGTAGGCCCAATGGTTTTCGGAAGACGGATGCTGGCCTCGAGAATCAGTTCGAGGGTGACGAGAAGCAATAGCGTTTCAATGATGGCCGGATAAGGTACATCCACGCGGCTGCGTGCAATGGACAGGGCGAGCTCGATGCGAAGTACGTCAGGATTTACCGAAACCAGCGCGACATACAAGCCGGGCATCAACATGTTGACCAGTACTCCGACGATCCGCAACAGTCGAAATGCGATCAAGAAAAACAAAGGGTAATTCCGATCGTTCTCCTCCACAAACATGTCCATCATCAGACTGGGCAGAATCATCGCGAACGGGAAGCGGTCAAGAAACAGTACCACCTTCCCCGCTCCGAGTGCCGAAGCGACATTCTCAGGCAGCTCGGTCGTGTTGTAACGGGTAACCAGCGTCCATTTCGGGAATCCAAGCGCTTTGGATAAGGCCAGCAAATTGGGGATATCTCGATCCAAACGAGATTCGACTCTTCGCGTAACCGCATCGAGAAACGCGGGATTTGTCTGTCCCTCCATGAATAAAAGCATGGCTCGTCTGCGCTGCACTTTCCCAAACCAGTACGAGTGCATTCGCAATTTGTCCGACATGACATGTGTCTTTACGATTCCGATATTGGTATCGAGATCCTCATTGAAGGCGCTGATCGAGCCACGCACCACATTTTCGGTCGAAGGCGCTTCGATGGAACGGGACAGCGTACGGTGTACCGGAGTGATTTTCATGCAATAGCCGGAAAGTTCATGAAGAATGATCAGATTTCCTTCTGACATCGCCGAAACTACCGCTGGCTCGTCCGCGTCGTTCAAGCATTCTCCCATTCCGTTGCCCAATGCAATCAAAGGCTGGTCTGCAGCGATGGCGTTTTGGTACTGCTGTTGAAGCAGCATCATGGTCTGAGGCAGATCGATGAGCGAAGTGTACCCAGCCAGCGTGACCGTATGATCAATCAGAACCATTCGATGAAGAAATAGATCGGCATCTTGCTTTTGTCTCGTCTGCAAATATTCCAAAAGGTCCAAGCAAGATCACTTCCCATGGGTTATCGTTCCCCAGTATTTCCTATGGGAGTTTCCCGTATACCGCGAGAGAAAACACAATCGGACGCCAGTCACCAACAGGGAACTGGGCGAATATCCTGCTCATGTTGTAAGTGATAAGGAGTTTCGCGCTCTGCCTTCATTCCTCCCCCTTTTTTCACCTCGTTACATGCCCCACATGATACAAGGAGGAACGCTTTGATGAAGAACAGTTTTGACAATCATGCTGCGAAGGAGTCGATCCCGCAGCCGATCAGGGAGGACGGTGCCGGTTGGTGGGATTTTGGCCCGCGGGACGTCATGCGAGATCGAGAAAACCCCGATATGCTCGTCTCTCCCGCCACTGATGCCGGCACCCTGCCCAATTTAAAGTTCTCTTTCTCCGATACCTACATGCAGCTCAATCAAGGCGGATGGTCACGTGAGGTTACCATTCGGCAGCTTCCGATCGCGACTACCCTGGCTGGCGTCAATATGGCGCTTACCCCTGGCGGCGTGCGCGAATTGCACTGGCATCAGCAGGCGGAATGGTCGATCATGCTTGTAGGCAAGGCACGGATTACAGCAGTCGACCAGAACGGAAGGAACTTTAGCGCCGATGTCGGTGTGGGAGACTTGTGGTACTTCCCCCCCGGGATTCCCCACTCCATTCAAGGTCTGGAAGAAGGATGCGAGTTTTTGCTCGTTTTCGATGATGGCCATTTTTCCGACCTGAACACGCTCTCTATTTCGGATTGGTTCGCCCACACCCCGCCAGATATCCTCTCAGCCAATTTTGGTGTGCCCGAAAGCGCCTTCGATGGGATCCCGAACCAACAGGTGTACATTTTCCAAGGCACGATTCCCGGCCCGCTCGCATCCGAGCAAGTACCCGATCCCTTCGGCACGGTGCCGCTGAGCTTTTCACACCGCCTGTTGAAACAGGAACCGCTCGTTTTTCCGGGAGGTACCGTCCGCATCGTTGACTCGACCAATTTTCCGATCTCCACAAGGGTCGCGGCGGCATTGGTAGAGGTCAAACCAGGTGGCATGAGAGAATTGCACTGGCATCCAAACGCGGACGAGTGGCAGTATTATATCCAGGGCACAGGACGAATGACGGTCTTCGGGGGCGAAGGAACAGCCCGCACCTTCGATTATCGGGCAGGCGACGTCGGATATGTGCCGCGTGCCTTTGGCCATTACATCCAAAACACCGGTGACCGAAGTCTGTGGTTTCTCGAGATGTTCAGAAGCGACCGCTTTGAAGATGTGTCGTTGAATCAATGGATGGCACTGACCCCTCATCCACTGGTTCAGGAAAACCTCCAGACAGGCCCTGAATTGATGGATGCCCTGCGAGAAGAAAAATGGTCGGTCGTGAAATATCCGGGATATTCCTATACGCCAAGAACGAACAAGTAACTTCGGAATTCGTGCGCGTATAATCGCATATTTTGGGTTCATCATAAAGACAAAAAGCCGGTTACCACCCTCGCATGGTAAAACCGGCTTATTTCTATGCAAGCTTCTTGTGCTTTGCAAGGATGCGTCCTCCATATCCTTTTCCGAGGTGAACCATGAACCCGATTATTCCACTGGAACCCATTAGCTGTGAAGAAATACCCCAAGGACCGAACTGGATTGCCCAGGTGAAATGGGACGGGGTTCGCGTATTGACTTATTACGATGGTCGTGAAGTGCGGCTGTTCAATCGCAAGCTCAATGAGCGAACGTTTCATTACCCGGAGCTGACATCGATCTCGAATTATTGCTCAGCAGGCTCCATCATCCTGGACGGAGAGATCATCGCCTTAAAAAATGGAAAACCTTCTTTTTATGAGGTGATGAAAAGGGACGGGATCCGGAAGCTGAACAACGTGGATGTCGTTCGTAAAAGCGTTCCCATCACCTATATGGTCTTTGACATACTCTATCTGAATGGTCAATGGGTAACTTCTTCCCTTCTCTCAGAGAGACAAAAGATACTGCGAGATGTCATTCAGCCGACGGACGATGTTCAACTGGTGGATAACTTTGACGGGACGGCTTTGTACGAAGCGGTCAGGCTACAGGAAATGGAAGGAATTGTAGTCAAGGACCTTGCCAGCACCTACTTGATAAACGGCAAAGATGCTCGATGGCAAAAGAAAAAATATTATAAAGACATAATTGCGGTAGTCGGTGGGGTCACCTTTCGAGGCAGCCTTGTGAATTCTCTTCTGCTAGGGCTATTCGATCAGGATGGCCGATTCAGATACATCGGACATGCAGGGACAGGAAAACTAACCCAAAGCGACTGGAGAAACCTTACGGAACGGATCGGGCCGCTCGTCCAAAAAAGCATGCCATTTGTGAATAAACCGCCGCGGACTGCTAATACGGTTTGGCTTCGGCCAGAAATTACCGTGAAGATCAAATTTGCAGAATGGGTAGAGGGACATTCCCTTCGTCAGCCAAGCATACAAGGATTTGTAGATCTTCCTGCGCACCAATGTGTGATGGAGTAGTTTCAGATAGGGAAAATTTGCTCCAGGATGTAACTTTTAACGGTGGCGGAACGTTTTACGATTGAATTCCCAAGAAGGAGATCCGAGACATGTTGAAAAAGAGCTTTCGCGCCGCCGCAATCGCAATCATGCTGTTCACAGGTCCATTCGCTCCATCCATGCAAGCAGCCCAAACAGGAGTGCCTTCATACCGAGTTGCTATTCACCTGCCCACCGTCAATACGCTGGAAGAATCTGAAGTCATGCACACGATCCTGAAAGAGTCTCTGAAAAGCGTAAACCCCTATCCCGCCGGTGTTGTGGAACAAAATGCGATGAGTCCGGTAGAAATTGTAGGAGATATGAACGCGACCATTACGCCATCGGGATTTATGATGGATAGCTTTTATGAATCCAGAACCGGCTACTTGCTGGCGCTTTATAATGAAATTGGCTCTCTGGCTCCGATGTATCCCACAGGCTACGATCCGGCCTCTATCAAGCAGCAAATCGCACGGACGGAAGGCACTGCGGAAGGGGAAGCGCTCAGGAAAAAGCGAGGTCAGGTGGAACTTGAAGCGCGCATCAATGCGCTGGTACAGGCGGGATTCGTCAAACCGGAGGAATTAGGCGGTCAACAGCTTACGAAGCAATTTGTTGCGGAGACCCTGTACCGGGTATACAAAAACGCCAGACCCTACAAGGGAAGCGTAGCACCGAAGGACAGTCAAAGCGAAGCAGTGTGCTGGGCGATAGAAGTTGGGCTTCCGGGTTTTCAAGTCGATGGCAAAGGATATGTTTATCCGGAGCACCTGCCCAGTTACTCGAATATACTCGATTTCGTCCACTTGTTTCTGCCCAGCAAAATCAATGGGACAGGGCGTGAGTATTTCCAGTTTGAAGTCGATGCAGACCTCCTTCGAACGGCTATTGACATTCGATCCGAAAATTTCTTGTATGTGAACAACAAGCCGCTCTCCTCCATGCCCAACTCTTTTCTGTTGTCCGAGCTTCCGGAAGCAAAGAAAGCAAAGGCGGAGCTGGCTGCGGCTATGGCGCCACAATTGATCGGAATGATCCAACAAGCGCGACTAGAGATTCAGAAACCGCGTGTGTGGGACTGGAGAAAAGACGTGATTCGGCATCCTTCCTTCACCAAACTCGTACAAGAATATCGGAAAACCAAAAGCCAAAAACCACTCCTGCAAGTGTATCAAGCAGTCAAAACACGGTATAATTTGTACGCTCGCCAAGACTCCCTGCAGGTCATGAAAAGTGTGCTGGATCATATCCAATAACAATCGTTGAAAGACGCAAGCTGACGCCGTATTCTACCGGTGTCAGCTTTTTTTCGTACGCGAGGTCGTTTGCCGGATCAAAGCAGCTGCCCGATCCATTTTCCTTACTCTTTGCTATTGCCGGAACGTCCCTGACTCTTTGTTCTTGACAAGCTTTTGCTTTCCGTGATTCAACGCCTGCATTTCCGCATAGCTCGCCAAGAGAGCCAGGAGCAGGAAAAAGGAGAAGGAAATACTTGTGACGACTCCCCCCATCTCCGTACTGTTCATGAAAAGAACGCCGCTGACAATCGATACGATGCACCCCAGAAGCGAGAGGGCTCCGATCCACACCGATTGACGGTAAAACCGGTACAAACGCGTCCCCTCCGGAATGCTTACCTGCGTTTCCATCTTCCGGTTCACCCTCGCTTTGATGTACAAAATCGTCAGCAGCGGAACCTGGATGGCGACGGCGATGAACGGCATCGTGAAACTGAGAAAATCGCTCATATCCACGACCCGCTGGTAAAGAAACAGAGAGGCAGCAGCCAGGAGCCAGCCCGCAGGCAGGTTGTAAGCCGCATAATGCTGCTGTCCGCCAAAAGAACCGAGACAAACGAGAAAGGCCAGATAACCGACGATAACCTTTATGGTGAAGGCGGGAAACCACAGGCTGAACAAGACGATTTCGACCCGGTCCAGGAAATCCGTCACATGGATCTGTTGAACCAAAATGAACAAGGGGAAATTGAGACGACTGGCGATCGTAAACCCCATGACCCCGAGCAAGATCAGCAGGAGCACAGTCGCCGCGAATCCGACGAGCAAAACGCCATGCTTCATGGCTGCGAAGAACAAACGGGGATGGGTAGATGCATGCAGGAATGCTCCAAACAGAAAGATATCCCCATAGATCCCGAGCGGCAGCAGGTTGGTTACGAAGATTTTGCTAAGACTGCTGCTGAGGATCGGTTCCAGACGCTCCACGCTATACTCGTTGCTCAATAGCAGGTACATCAGGATCGAGAGGGAAAAGAAAGCAGGAAAGTACATTTCGTTCACGCGGGCAGCGACTTCCAGACTCGTCTTTCCGTAGTACATCATCAAGAGGACAAAGACGATCAAAATGATTTCAAGGGGGGTCCGCGGAAGAAGGGCCACGTGGAAAAACGAGCAAGCCCCTTTGATGTCCAAGGTAAGAGTGATGCCGATATACAGCAGCAGAATGAAATTGATCAAGCCGCCTACCCATTTGCCAAACACAATAAACAATATTTCAAACATATTTTTCCCCGGATAGGCGCGAGTCAGCTCAGCCAGTGCGAACGCGATTGCAATCGCATAGCAGCAAGGAAGGATCTGAGAGAACCAGGCATCCATTTTGGCTATTTTCGCCAAGGTATTGAAAAAGGAGATCAACATCCCCGTCAGTAAGACGCTCGCGACCAGCCAGGCGATTTGCCGATGATTGATGACTTGCTTGTGGATCATGGACGCTCCTCCTTACTTCATATGATCAATCCACGACTTGATATGGGGAGAAAAGACATTCAAATAGTCGTCGATGGGTATTTGTCTCTTCTGTTGAAGCTGCAGGAGAATCAAGAAACACACGGTAAACCCGTACAGGATATACATCACGATTTTCTGTTTGCCAGGAATACGCTTTCTTTTCAGGAGAAAGGACACGATTGATATCACCAGCACGACGATGTATACGATGAGAAATAATCGATTCATTGCGGCTCTTCCTTCGTAATATTCGTTGTCGTCTGTCCGACATTGGAGATTTGGACTTTGCAATCGATTTTGTACGTTATTTTCGATATCACTTCATTCCATCTATCCCGATACGTGGCCTTCCACTCTCGCGGGTATTTGCGAGCGAGGTCTATTCCCAGACCGATCGAGTCGGATCGCGTCTTTTTGATCTGATCGAATATCCTTTTGATATTGTCCGTCACTTCTTTCTCCAGCTTGGACTCGATCACCGTAACTACTTCTTTTTTCGATAAGTTGTAGGTGGTCAGGTTTTCCACCACGATCGCCGTGCCATACACTTTTACTTGAAAATGAATGGCTCCATTTCGGAGTACCGGATAAATGTGGGCCTTTCCTTTATAGATATCAATGCTCAGCTTTTGCTTGCCATCCAGATTCACGACAGTCGTATACGGTGCAAACGAACGCTGGAACCAGCGCAGCCCTTTGATTTCCTCGTTCGAATACGTAGCGACTAGCTTGTCGTTCCGAAAGGTCGCGATGCCTGTCGCCTCGATTTCCTTGGACTTTCCCTTTGGCTTTGTATCGACGGGTTCAAATATGGGCAGGAAGGCATCCACCCCTGGTGTGTTCAGCATCTGGGAAATATCCTTGATCGTGATCGGGATCGTAACCGCTTTAACAAGCTCGCGGATCGCATCCCCCGAAAAGCGCTCGAACTGCGGTTGTGCTTGCAAAAGCCGGAACGCCTTCCCTCTTGTCATGACAATATAAGCTGTCAGACGATTCTCCGGGAACCGTGAGATAATATCCAGCACCTCGCCAAAACCTTCTTTCGCCAATTGCTCCCCGATCACGACGACGCGATGGTGGGCATAGTACAGATGCCTCGACATACGGGACTGGATGATGTTATGAGCATCCCGAATGGTCTGACCTACTGCGGAATCGACGTAGTAGCTTTTGTCACCGCCGGTTCCCCCGCCACCGCCTGTCGGTCCCCCGAGGTGGCTGACGAGAGGCACCTGCACCGATAATCGATACAACCCGCCTTTCTCCTTGTCGATGGCCATGGCAATGACGATGGCCACGTCGTTTACCTCGCGCCGGTCCCAGCAACCACTTCCGATCAGCAAGCAGACCATGATCATGCAAAGCAGCGCTGCTCGTTTCACGATCTCCCCTCCTCGTCAGGCTGGCTATTGTTCCCAGGTACCCCCTTTTGTCCTTCGTCTCTTACGAGTTGTTTGCTAAAGCCCACATCCATCCGTCTGGCGTTTTGAACGCCCATAAAGCTGGGGCGTTTGTTTAAAGCCGCCCAGGGCGAGCGGAGCAAAATATCCTTCAAGTCGCCCGCGGACAGCGGAGCGACAGGCGCGAGGTATGGCACCCCGAACGAACGCAAATTAGCCATATGCCCGATGATGATGAGCAAGAGGACGAGAATGCCGTATATCCCCAAAATAGAGGCCGCAATCATGATGGGGAAGCGAAGCATGCGCAGGGCGATGGCCGCGTTGAAATGCGGAATCGTAAAGGAGGCGATCCCTGTGATCGATACGACGATGACCATCGGAGCGGAGACAATTCCTGCCTGGACGGCTGCCTGGCCTACGACCAGGGCGCCCAGGATGCTCACCGCCTGGCCGACCGTCTTGGGCAGGCGAATTCCCGCCTCCCGCAAGGCTTCAAAGGCCACCTCCATGAGAAGCGCCTCGACGATCGCCGGGAACGGGATGGATGCACGGGCGGCGGCAATGCTGAGAAAAAGTGTCGTCGGTATCATCTGTTGATGAAAGGTGGTAATTGCGACGTAGATTCCCGGCGTCAAAAGCGAGACGAGGAGGAACAAGTAACGTAGCCACCGAACGAGCGTCGACATTTGAAATCGCTCGTAGTAGTCTTCGTTCGCTTGCATCATCATCCAAAAGGTGGCAGGGACGATCAGCACCATCGGGGTCCCGTCTACAAAGATGGCGACTCGCCCTTCCAGCAAGGCCCCTGCGATTGTATCGGGCCGCTCGGAGTACATGACTTGCGGAAAAGGCGAAAGGATGCTGTCCTGAATCAGTTCCTCGATATATCCACTTTCCAGGACGGAATCGATGTCAATCTTGCCGATCCGTTGCGATACTTCCTCCACGAGGCTAGGGTCCGCGATTCCTTCCAGATACGATACAACAACGTTCGTGTTGGTCTCCCGGCCGATGACAAGCGATTTCATTTTCAGCCGAGGCGTCTTGAGCTTGCGCCGCAGCATGGAGGTATTCGTGCGGATGTTTTCAATAAAGCCTTCCCGCGGACCGCGAATGACGGCCTCGCCTTCCGGTTCGTTGACGGAGCGCATCTCCGCACCGCGGATGCCGAGAGTGAGCGCCTCCGAATTGCCGTCCACCAAAATCCCCGTGTCACCGGAGAGCACAGCCTGCAGAAGCTTTTTATAATCTTTTACCCGCGTGACTTGCGAGATCGGAAGCAGCGCTTCTTCGATCACCTGGATGTTTTCGTCCCCGTCCTCCAGCACCATCAAGGCTTTCAAGGCCTGGTTCACTTCCGAGGTGTTGATGAGTCCATCCACGAACACCGCGATGGCGTGCACGCTGTTCTTTTGCTTGAACTCGCGGATGACGAAATCCGAGCAATCCGAAAACAGATGCTGCAAGAAAGTAGCGTTGTCGCTCAACTTTTCGAATAACGGAACGCCTTCCAGCTCGACCAAGCTGCAGGCGTCAACCGTGTCGATCAGCTCTTGAATTTTGTCCTTTTTCTTTCCTGGAAACTTCATCTTTTCACCAACCACTGGCAAGCTAACCGTATTATGGTTAAATGCTTCCATTTCTATGCAGAAGGCCCTTTTTCACGAATAAGGAACGGATGTGTGGAGAAAGTAGGGGCAAAGAAAACTGGGAAGAAGGTGTCCACTTGCCGGCAACTGCTAAAGAATACGAGCTCACCTTGGACGGTCATACCATGACGATCACCAATCCGTACAAGCCGTTGTGGCCGGAAGCGAACGTGACCAAGCTGGACTATATCCGCTACTTGCTTCAGGTCGCGCCGTATCTGCTTGCCTATGCGAAGAACCGGCTGCTGACTGTCATCCGCTATCCGCACGGGATTCACGACAAGCATTTTTTTCAAAAAAACACACCGGAGTACGCCCCGTCCTGGATTCGCACCAGCGTATGGGAAAACACGCGATACGTGCTGTGCAACGATCAGGCGACGCTCATTTGGATGGCGAATCAGGCGTCCTTGGAATGGCACGTCTCCTTTCATTTGGCCCATAACGAGATCCCGACCGAGCTCGTCTTCGACCTGGATCCGTCCACAGACGACTTTTCCGTCGTCATCAAGACTGCCCTGCTGCTTAAACAACTGCTCGACGAGCTACACCTCCCTTCCTTTGTGAAGACGTCGGGCGCAAGCGGATTGCAGATCTACATTCCTATCGAGCAGCGTTACACGTTTGAGCAGACAAGAGAGGTCGGGCAATTCATCGCCTCCTATCTGGTTCGCAAGCACCCCGAGATGCTGACGATCGAGAGGTTGATCAAAAATCGGGGAACAAAGCTGTACATCGACTACTTGCAGCACTGGCGAGGGAAGACGCTGCCTGCTCCCTACTCGACCCGTGCGAGAACACAGGCGACTGTCTCCACGCCCTTGCGCTGGGATGAAGTGCCCTCTATCCATCCGACCGACTTCACCGTTCACAATGTGCCCGAGCGGCTGCAGCAGCTGGGTGACCTGTTCGCATCCGTGTCTTCTCCTACCCATCCGGCCTCGCTGGATTCCATTCTCACGTTCTTGCACAGAGTGTAACGTTGAATTTTGAATACTTGCTTCGGTTTGTGCTATACTGTCCTGAGACATTGCGAGGCAAGGAGGAACTTTCATGATTGATCCCGTAGCGATTGCGGTCGGGCCCTTGAAAATTCACTGGTACGGTATTATTATGGGGCTCGCCTTTTTCATAGGCACTTATCTCGCCCGATACAATTCCAAACGTTCCGGCATAGACCCGGATCACATTCTGAATATGGTCGTCCTGATCATTCCTGCCGCGATTATTTTCGCGCGGCTCTACTACGTGATCTTCGAACTGGATCAATATAAAACCTTGATGGATGTGATCGCTGTATGGAATGGCGGCCTTGCCATTCACGGCGGGCTGATCGGCGGGGTGCTGGCCGGAACCTGGTACATCCGCAGACACAAGCTTCCGTTTTTGAGACTGGGCGATGTCATGATGCCCAGCGTGATTCTGGGCCAGGCGATCGGCCGTTGGGGCAACTTCATCAACCAGGAAGCCCATGGCGGTCCGGCCTCCGCAGAATTCATGGCTAAGTTTCCCGCATTCATTCGTGATCAGATGTACATCGGAGGACAGTACTACCACCCTACTTTCCTCTACGAGTCCATGTGGAATTTGGTCGTGTTCGCCATCCTGATGGTCATGCTGTATCGCTTCAAGAAATTCGACGGGCAAGTTTTGTTCAGCTATATGATCCTGTATTCCGTGGGTCGTTTCTTCATCGAGGGAATGCGCACGGACAGCCTGCTCATTGCAGATACGCTGCGGGTCGCTCAGCTCGTCAGCTTGAGCCTGATTGCACTGGGTATCATCCTGCTGCTCGTTTTCGCCCGGAAAAGCAAACAGTCGCGCCAGTCCCACAACACGATGGAATAATCCGAACCAAACAGAAGAAGCGCTCTCTTTCGTGAAAAGAGGCGCTTTTTTCTTTTCCTCTTGTCTGAATTGTCGCAATGACGGCAAGAATACAATGTAGGAGGATAAACAGGAAAGGAGAATGTTTCGATGGACGACGGAATGCTGGAAGAGTACCTGGATCGGCCTGTGCGCGTCCAATTTGCCCCCGGCATGATTGGCCCCGGTCTAGCTGCATATGTCGAGGGCAAGCTGTATGATTACGGACCGAACGGCATTCTTCTGGAGGAGGGCGACGGCTCGCTGAATTACATTCCTCTCTCTGCCGTACGGCTCGTACAGATCAAACCGAAGCCAGGTCTGTGGGAGCGGCTCACGGGTTCGGGCTGACCGAAAAACGAAAAGACACCTGTTGCAGGCTTGTCCGCCTGATAGGTGTCTTTTTCTTGTAACCAATCTGAATGAATCATCGTCTGTATCAGAGAAACACATCAAACACGACATAGCAGGCAGCAGCCAGACAGGCCGTAACGGGGAGCGTAATCACCCACGTCACGACGATGCGGCCCGCCAGACCCCATTTCACGGCATTCAGCTTTTGGGAAGCCCCTACCCCGAGGATCGAGGAAGTGATGACGTGCGTCGTGCTGACAGGCAGCTTCAACATCGTGAAAATGGTGATGATCAAAGCGGAAGAAAGGTCGGCCGAAAAACCGCTGATCGGCTTGATTTTCATAATCTTTCCGCCCATGGTCTTGATGATGCGCCATCCGCCTACCGATGTACCCAGTGCCATCGCGAGGGCTGCAGACAGCTTGACCCAGAGTGGAATGGTAAATTCGCCCGGAGCCTGATGCAAAAATCCACCCGACAACAGCGCGAGGGTGATGACCCCCATGGTTTTCTGTGCGTCGTTCGCGCCGTGGCTGAAGGACTGCCAGGAGGCCGAAAGCACTTGCAAAACGCGGAAGCTGCGGTTCGTACGATGATAGGCTGTGTTCGCAACCAGGCGGGACACGATCCGGATGACGATAAAACCTATGACAAAAGCAACGATGGGAGAAATGATCAGAGCCTTTACGATATCGATGAAGCCTTCCATGTTGATCGAACCAAATCCTGCAGCACCTACCGCAGCACCGGCAACCCCGCCGATAATGGCATGGGAGGAAGAACTCGGGATCCCGAACCACCAGGTGATCAGGTTCCATAAAATAGCGGCGGTAAGCGCTGCAAGAACTACGAGCAATCCGTTTTGCAGTTGGAATGGATCCGTGATTTTGCCGCCGATCGTCTTGGCTACCCCGGTGTACGTAAGAGCTCCGAGAAGGTTGAAAACGGAAGCCAGGATGATGGCCGTACGAGGACTTAATGCTCGTGTCGATACAGATGTCGCAATCGCGTTGGCGGTATCGTGAAAACCGTTGATAAAATCAAAGCTTAGCGCCATGATGACGACGAGTATGAGAATAATCACCTCTGGCGAAAGATCAGGCATTCTTTAACACGATCCCTTCTACCAGATTGGAGACGTCTTCGGCAAAGTCCGCACAGTCTTCGAGCTTGTCGTAAATCTCTTTCATCTTGATCGCTTCGATCGGATTGGCATCCGGAGCGTTCAGGAGATCCGAAACCATCTTGCGGTAGTTGGAATCTGACTCGTGTTCCAAATCCTTGATCTCCCGCGCAATTTTGGCCACCACCTGATGGTCCAGCTTGCGAAGGGTACGGATCAGTTCGATCAGCTTCGCGGAACATTTAACCAAAATATTGGCTTGAGCGAGGACGCGTGGATCCGGTTGACGCACCTGGTACAAATACATGCGGTCCGCAACCCCGTCGATGTAATCGATCATCGAGTCCATCGTATGCGCCAATTGGTGAATATCTTCGCGCTCAAGCGGAGTGATAAAAGTGGAGTTCAACTCGTTCATGATGCGGCGAACGATTTCATCCCCTTCTTTTTCAACAGCCTTGATTGCCTTGACTTTCGCTTCCAGGTCCTGATAGTTTCCTATCATTTCATAGAAGAGATGCGTTCCCTTGTGGACGTTAGCAATTTGCTGTTCGAACAGGTCGAAGAAGATATACTTGTTTGATTTAAACATACGTTCCCTAGTCACTCCTTTGGAAAAATCACACCTAGACGATTATATCGAACATTAATGTGAACGTAAATTTAAAAACAAGCGAAAGTGTATGTATTTTTCTTTAACGTATTATTAAGTTTTTGTAAATCACCTTTACAATTCCCCAAGAAAAATACCCGCCTTCCCAGCGGGTACGAATGGTAGTGTTGCCGAAGGCTCCTGTATTTAATTCGTGGCGGCAAGCATGCAGTCTTTCTTTTTCTTGGCTTCGTACATCAGCGTGTCGGCTTTTTCAGCGAGCTGCAACGCGTCAGTCGCATGCAGCGGAAACGAGGCCACCCCGATGCTCACTGTCACACCGGACAACTCCTGTCGCACCTGCTGCTGGATTCGCTCGCCGATCGCCAAACCGGCAGTGGTGTCGGCATGAGGCAGCAGGACGACAAATTCCTCTCCGCCCCATCTCCCTACCGCATCGTGCTTCCGGACGCATGCTTGCAGGACAGAAGCGAATTGGCACAAGAGCTTGTCTCCTTCCACGTGACCATAACGGTCGTTGTACTTTTTGAAATTATCCAAATCTATAAACAACAAAGTGACCGGGTATTTGGAACGGCGGGCGACCTTTACTTCGTGATTCAGCCTGGCCAAAAACCGGCGATTGACCAGCACGCCTGTCAACGAATCGTGATAAGCCATCTGCCGCAGTGATTCCACGTACTTCCCGATCCGATACCCGGTAGCTGTCTGGATGACAGCCGCCATCATGATCCAACCTGCCTGCTCTCCCTCTGTCGGCATTCCGATCGCGAACAACCAAACGGCGATCATGAGAAAGGATGCCCCCAAGCCAATCCAGCGTGAATCCAAAGATTTCCCCCTCCGGTCCAAGCAATTCTCTTTCATCTCTTTTTGAGACATTGGACCTATATCTATCTTGAAAATCAGGACTGTAATCGCATTCATAGGAATATTTTACCTATCTTTATTTTTGAGTTCAAGCCCAAATGTGGACCGCAATGTGCTGATTTTGCCGCAAATACCTCTTGCATCCTTCTTCCTGTGAATAAAGTCTAACAATTCTCATTTATCCCAAACCTCTTTCTTTTCTTATGACTCTCCGATATACTTACAAAAATATCCTTTATCGGCAAGGAGGAATTATCCGCATGACCTGGCTTCACAACCTCCTCTCCCGCTATGACAAGGCAATCTGGATCCGCGTCATCGGGACAATCTTGACGACTTTTGCCGGCTTCATGCTCCGACCGTTTCTGGCCTTCTATCTTTACGACAGAATGGACGGCAACCTGCTGCTTGCAGCGATGGTCACGAGTCTTCAGCCCCTCACGAGCATCATCTCAGGCTATTTCGCCGGCAGCCTGTCAGACCGATACGGCCGAAAGCCGTTGATGATAGCTGCACTCCTGATCGAATCCGTTTCCATGGCGGGCTACATGTGGGCAGAGTCCCTCATCGCCTTTGCCGCTCTCACCATTCTAAACGGGGTCGGGGCTTCCCTGTTCTGGCCCGCAGCTAGCGCGCAAGTGACAGACATTGTTCCCGAAGAGAAACGAAGTGAAGTATTCGCCCTGCTCCATACCGCCCTGAATCTGGGGGCAGCTGCCGGGCCGCTCATCGGCGTCGCGCTGTACAAAATCAATCCGGGCATCGCCTTTGGCATTTGCTCGCTCACGTTGTTCATTTACTGTCTGCTCATTGCCTGGCAAGTGCCTGAAACACTGCCGCGAGAAGCGAGGAATCGCACGGAAACGAACAAACTGAGTAGTCCGAGCGCCCGCTTCAAATGGTCCGAGCATACCACCGTAGTTTGGATGGCACTCGCTGCCGTTCCGGTCTCTCTACTGTACTCGCAGGTGGAAATTATCCTCCCGCAGCACTTGCGAACGAAGTACGACGATTTTCTCACGGTCTTTGCTACGCTCTTGACCATCAACGGGATCCTGGTCGTCTGTTGCCAGATTGCCATTGCCAAATTCGCGGAACGCTTTCCAGCCCACCGAGTCATCTTAATCGCGTATATGTTCCTCGTCTGTGTCGGCTTCGGATACGGCTGGGCGCCCGGCATGCTCGTCCTCGTACTGGCGGAGACCGTGTTTACGATCGGCGAGATGCTGTACGGACCGCAAATCCAGAAAGCGATTTCCGTCATGGCACCCGATGAACACCGCGGACGTTACTTTGCCGTTTTCGGCGCCAACTGGGGGATCACAGGAACCATCGGGCCTTCCGTGGGTGCTGTCGCTTTCCGCCATATCGGAGGGGCTTACTGGTTTTCGGTGCTCAGCGCCCTGCTGTTGGTCGGGGGACTGTTTCAATACCGGTTCGTCAAAAAAGCAATGCAGCGCACGCAAGCGGCTCCCGTTTCCACGGAGCAGCCGTCAGTGTCCGCCACCTGACTTTCGCACACCGAACGTGATAGAAGCCTGATGTGCCTTCAAGGTCCATCAGGCTTTTTGTGTTGCAGCCGCCGATTTGTGGATCGCTATGAATTGGAATGAAATGGTAGGGAAAAACTAAAAAGTACCATCCTAAAGACGGGAGTGAAAGACCACATGCCCCGTATTCAATCCGTGGCGACAGCCGTACCTCCCTATGAGATCGACCAAGAAGATTCGATGCGCCTGGCACGCCGTTTTTTCCAGGATGCCTTTCCCGATATCGATCGACTACTGGGCGTTTTCGGGAACAGCCAAATCCGCAAGCGCCACTTCTGCATGCCGATGGACTGGTACGAAAGCGACCGACACTTTTCGGAAAAAAATCGCCTGTATGTGGAAAACGCGGAAGCCCTTTCTGTCCTCGCTGGCCGCAGATGCTTGGAAAATGCAAATCTTTCGGCTGACGAAGTCGATTGCCTGATGTTTGTATCAAGCACGGGGATCGCGACGCCCAGCCTCGACTCACGTCTGGTAAACCTTCTGGGGCTGCGTCCTGACGTCGCTCGGGTGCCACTGTGGGGATTGGGGTGTGCTGGCGGTGCGATGGGGCTGACCCGTGCCTGCGAATACGCCCGCGCCTACCCCGACCGCCGCGTCCTCCTCCTCAGCGTCGAGCTGTGCGGGCTGACCTTCATACGTCAGGATCTGTCCAAAAGCAATCTCGTGGCGACCTGCCTGTTTGGCGATGGCGCCGCAGCCGTGCTGGTCGAAGGGGATGAGGCTAAGACTGTGTCCAGCCCTTTTCCTCGTCTTCACTTTTGCGCCGCGCGGACGACCACTTGGCCGGATACGCTGGATGTCATGGGCTGGGAGCTGACCGAACCAGGACTCAAGGTCATTTTTTCCCGAGACATTCCCAGTATCATTCGCCAGTCCATGAAGGAAAACGTCGACAGCTTTCTTTCCTTGCACGGCACTTCCGTGGATGGAGTTCGGCACTTTCTGTTTCATCCGGGGGGCGCCAAAGTGCTGGCCGCATACCGAGAGTCTCTCGGCATTCCACAGGACGCGACGCGATTGTCAGCCGAAGTGCTCGCAAACTTTGGCAACATGTCCTCTCCGACGGTCCTGTTTGTGTTGGAAAAAAGCATGGAGCAGGCGTGGCGCCCCGGCGACCGCGGGCTTCTCGCCGCTCTCGGCCCTGGCTTCAGCTCGGAGATGCTCCTCTTGGAAGCGAGGTAACGGGGATGGACTTTTTCTGGTACGTGATGGGTACCGTCCTGCTCCAACGGTGGGGAGAGCTCCTGCTCGCCGCGAGGAATGCCCGCATCATCCGCTCACTTGGTGGATATGAAATCGGGTCCGGACATTACAAATTCATCGTAGCGCTCCATTTGCTTTTTTTCGTCAGCCTCGTATTTGAAGTCGTGAACGGTCCGCGCCTGCTTCCCGTTTGGTGGCCTTATCCATTTTCCTGCTTTGTGGCTGCACAGCTCCTGCGCTACTGGTGCATCTGGAGCCTGGGCCCTCGCTGGAACACGCGAATCCTGATCCTGCCAGGCAGTCCGCCGGTGGCGCGCGGGCCGTACCGGTTCCTTCGCCATCCCAACTATCTGGTGGTGGCCGTCGAGCTTTTCGCATTGCCGATCACGTTCGGCGCGGTGCTTACCGCTGTTATGTTTACCGTCCTCAATGGGTGGATGCTCCTGCGTGTCCGGATCCCCGCCGAAGAACGAGCAGTCTACGCTCCCAAAGAATAGTACGCAAAAAAGTCTCCGCAAGGTTACGAGGCGGAGACTTTTTTGCCAAAAGACAGGTTTACACAGCCGAATATTGGGTAGAGAAAATAGAATGCTCTATTATCATCATGTGAGGTGACGTCAGGTGAATCGGACAAGCGTATTTGAACCTATGGAAGCTCGGCGTATGATCGTCCGCGATTTTTATGAATTGATCGAAACGATCCCGAATCGGGACGACCAAGAAACGATTCAAAAGCTGCTTCGCTACTTGCAGGGCCTGCTGCGAATCAAGCAAGTGATCCCGCCGACTGTGGAGATCATGACCATCGTCAAGCAGAACAAGCCGATCCTCTTTCACGCGGCTCGCCGAGCAGTGATGAGTTCCAGCAACCTCTCCATGCTGTTTCAGCTCGACATGGACGTAGACCTGGCCAAGGAACGGCTGCGACAATACATCGCGTGAAACAGTTCCCCTTACCCTTTTAACGACTCGGGATTGAGGCATTCCAGCTCAGGAATGACGAAACGGCCGTCTTTGCGGATCAGAACGCCGTCAAACCAAATTTCTCCTCCGCCCCATTCCGGGCGCTGAATCGATACCATATCCCAGTGCACGGACGATTTGTTGCCGTTGTATGCTTCGTCATAGCACTGTCCCGGGGTAAAGTGGAAGCTTCCGTCGATCTTCTCGTCAAACAAGATGTCTTTCATCGGGTTCATAATGTACGGGTTTACCCCGATGGCAAATTCACCGATGTAACGTGCGCCTTCATCCGTATCGAGGATTTCGTTGAGACGTTTGGTGTCGTTGGCGGTTGCCTCGACGATCTTTCCATTTTCAAAGGTAAGGCGGACGTTTTCGAAGGTAAAGCCGTGGTATGGGGTCGGAGCATTGTGCGTGATGGTTCCGTTGACCGAGTCCTTAACCGGCGCCGTATACACTTCGCCGTCCGGAATGTTGCGAAGGCCTGCGCACTTGACGGCTGGAATGTCTTTGATGGAGAAAGTCAGGTCTGTTCCTGGTCCTACCAGTCTGACCTGATCCGTGCGATTCATCAGTGCGACGAGGCTATCCATGGCGTCGTTCATTTTGCCGTAGTCCAGGTTGCACACTTGGAAGTAGAAGTCTTCGAATGCAGCGGTGGACATATTCGCGAGCTGGGCCATGGAAGGATTCGGATAGCGCAGTACGACCCATTTGGTGTGAGGGACGCGTACATTCATGACAGGCAATTCGTACAAGCGCGAATACATGCCCAGCCGTTCGCCCGGTACATCTGCCATTTCGTTGATATTGCTGCCCGCGCGGATCCCGATGTAGCCGTCCATTTTTTCCATCAAGGACACTTCGTGCTCAGCCATGACCGCGAGCTGATCTTCCTTGCATTGCATTGCCAGCTCCCGGCTCACGGCCGGATTGATCAATTGGACGAAAGGATTGCCCTTTGCCTTGTAGATTTCCCGCACCAGCGCCGCTACCAGATCAGGCGTCTCTCCCTTGGCATTAATCAAAATGTTCTCTCCTGGCTGCACTCGAACCGAATAGTTGACGAGATTGTAGGCCAATTGTTCCAATCTTGGGTCTCTCATCAGTCACACACCCTTTTTCAATTTTCTGATTCCTCTTGTATTCTTACCGATAAATACGGATAAGTCAATAAAATTTATTTTATCATCTGCAAAAGAAGAGCCAGCCCCATTGGTTGAAAGGGCCGGCCTGACAGCTGTTGTCATGCACATTATTCGATTCTATTGCCCCTGTCCTCGATCGTACCCATCTTGTACACGTCGCTGACCTGCTCTTGCGTCGTCGCAAGCCCGTCCTGTTCCATGGTCTCGCTTTCCGTCATCGCTGTCTCGCCAGCTTGCTGCACACCCGCAGCCGCTTGTCCCTCCTTGTCGCGCTTCATGCTTCGCCCCTCCTTTTCATTGATTTCCGATATAGTGTATACCGGAAACTCCCTGTTTACCCGTGGATCGCCAATGGAGACATGAGGATGGGGCGAGACGGCCCCGATGATGGTGACCTGAGCGCGATGCAAACTGGTTCAGCGATACCAAAACTGGTCCAAGACAAGGCTGACTGCAGAAACCTGTTCCCCTACGTGCGAAGCGACCGGATCTCTTCGATCAATGCTTCCACCTGTTCCGGCTTCGTCGCCCAACTGGTGCAAAATCTCACGGCGCTGTGTGTCTCGTCGATTTTTTCCCACAAAGAGAACGAGTACGATTTGCCCAGCTCCCTGATCACGTCATCCGGCAAGATGGGGAACTGCTGATTGGTAGTGGAATCGTAGCGGAGCGGGAATCCTTTTTCCACGAAGGCATCGCGAATCTTTATGGCCAGCTCGACGGCCTGCCTCGAGATGTCAAAGTACAAGCCGTCTTCAAACAAGGCTTCAAACTGGATACCCAATAATCTTCCTTTTGCCAACAGGCCCCCTCTTTGCTTGATCATGTACCGGAAATCCTTTTTCATGGCCTCGTTCGTGATGACGACTGCTTCTCCGAACAACGCTCCCACTTTCGTTCCCCCGATGTAAAAAACATCACAGAGCTTTGCTATGTCCTCGAGAGTCAGATCGCTGTCTTTGGAAGCCAGGCCGTACCCCAATCTCGCGCCATCCAGGAACAGCGGCAGTCCGTATTCCCGGCAAACGCTGCTGATTGCTTCCAATTCGGCTTTGCGATACGTCGTTCCGTTTTCCGTCGGGTGGGAAATGTAAACCAAGCCCGGCTGCACCATATGCTCATGGGTGGGATCATTCCAATGCGCCTCGTACATTTCCTTGATCTGGCTGGCCTGAATTTTACCGTCGTCGCTCGGCAGTGTCAGGACTTTATGCCCGGTAGCTTCGATGGCCCCCGTCTCATGGACGGCAATATGTCCCGTCGTTGCCGTAATCGCGCCTTGATGGGGGCGCAAAATCGAAGCGATGACGGTCGTATTGGTCTGGGTTCCTCCCACCAGGAAATGCACATCCGCCTGATCCGCCCCACATGCCTTTCGGATGTACGTTCTGGCGTTCTCACAGTGTTCATCTGTTCCGTAACCGGGGGTCTGCTCTTCGTTTGTTTCCAGCAGACGCTCCAATATCCGCTGATGGGCGCCTTCCGTGTAGTCATTTTCAAACCGTATCATCCTGTATCCTCTCCAGCCTGTCCAATTTTTTAAGCAAAAGCTTCATGGAGGCATGAATCTCCTCGACCTCTTCCGGCGATAAACCGTGCAGCAATCTAGCGATTTGTTCATCCGATCTTTCGTTGAGCTGCTCGAACAGGGCGATTCCTTTCGGCGTCAAGCGGATCAGGCTCATTCGGTTGTCCAGCGGTGATTGCTCCTTTCCGATCAGCCCGTCCCGTTGCAGCTTGGCGATGATTCTGCTCATGTAGCTGCGGTCCATGCCCAATTTGTCGACCAGCTGATTGGCGATACACGGCTCCATGAAGCCAATTTCCAGGATAACTCGGGCCTCCGTCAACGAATATCCGGTATCCAGTACATGCTTGTCCAAGATTCCCAGCATTTTGGTATAAAATCGGTTGAAGCGCCGAATATCCGCGATGATCTTCTCGTCTAGTGGCATGCCGGCCTCCTGTTTTGTGGACTTTGTCAACTAATATCATAATCGGATTAGTGGACGATGTCAACATTTTAAGGAAGGGTGGTTCCCTCTAACCAGCCCCTGCAGCACGAAAGGCAGCGGCTAGCCAAGACTGTGTTTCAAGTCTTAAGGCTGCCGCTGCCTTCTCTTGTTGTTGAAAAGCTCTATGGTTTTTCCTGCCCCCCAAAAAAGCCGTGTCTTCCTTGACCGATTTACTTCAGACTCTGTCTCATTTTCAGCAGAAAACCCGTGAATTGTTCCAATTCCTCATCGCTTAAATGAACCAGCAGCTTGTCCAGAAGGGCGTGGCGCCTTGCCAGCAGTCTCTCGATCAGCGGTACCGCTTTTTCGGAAAGGGTCACCCAGACTACCCGACGATCGTTTTCGTCGCGAATCCGGTCGATGTAACCGGCTTTCACCAGCCTGTTCAGCGCAATCGTGGTAGCGCTGTTGGATTGCTTCAATACCGTCGCCAGCTCTGAAACGGTGCTTCGCTGCCTTTCATGAAGCACGCGCAGGAGAATAAATTGCTTGGGGCTGATCTCTTCTTCCTCCTCCAGCCATTGGCTGATAAAGTACCTTGCCATCTCGACGAAGACTCTGTCCAATTCCTCCAATTTGCTGGCGCGGGACATATCACTCACATCATCACCTATTTTCCAAATCAGAAATGGGTAGTTTCCTCCAACACTATAGCTAAGTCCGATCCCGCAGAGCAAGTACTGCTCCTGGCAAGCCCTTCCTCCCAAGCATTTCCTTGAATCTTCTTCCGTTCTGAAACGTAAAGCATGTATAATGAAAGGGCAGGTTTAATGCAGGGCTCGCATCCTTCGCCCGTAAACCACATACATAGGAGATCAGATCGATGGAACAAACGAATAGCGTTTCAAAGTGGAAAGTAGAATTACTGGATTGGTTGAAATCGTTTTTATTGATTGGCGGTTTGACCGTATTCATCTACGTGTTCGTGATGGCTCCCTACGTCGTGCAAGGACGCTCGATGGAGAGTACCCTGCACGATCGCGAACGAGTCATCGTCAACAAAGCCGTCTACTATTTGAAAGATCCACAGCCTGGCGATATCGTGATCATTCACCCGGATGCGAGCGGAGACAACTGGATCAAGCGGGTCGTAGCCGTAGCGGGCGACACTGTCGAGGCAAAAGGCGATCAACTGTACGTCAACGGCAAGCCCCTCAGCGAAGAGTATTTGACAGCCAACAAGCTGAAGGCTTCTGCGGCAGGCGTGACGCTGACGGAAGACTTCGGCCCGATCAAGATCCCGGCTGGATGCGTCTTCGTGATGGGTGACAATCGCAACAACAGCATGGATAGCCGCGTCATCGGCCCCGTAAAGCTGGACCATGTTGTTGGACGAGCAGAGCTCGTGTACTGGCCGCTCTCCGACATCCGCCTCCCTCACTAATGTACCCGTTTGCAAGCAAACAAAAGCCGCTCTCGTTGAGCGGCTTTTGTCATGCAGAAGGTTACTGCTTCTGAGCTGCGCCCTCCTGCTGTAAATAGTCTTCCAATGTGATACCCTTGCTCATGATCTCTTCTGCAATGTCTACGCCAACATAGCGCAAATGCCACGGCTCATAAGCATATCCGGTGACGTCTTCCTTCCCTTTCAGGTAACGGATGATGAACCCGTACTGGGCACAGTTTGCTGCCAGCCATTGCCCTTCCGGCGTATCCGCGAAAGACTCTTCCAGCCTCGTCTTCGCATCCGCTCCCGACACGTCCATCGCGAGGCCGGTCTGATGCTCGCTCTTGCCCGGAACGGCACTGTACGCTGCTGCGTGTTCGGCTCCCTGCGTCTTCACGTACGTATCAAACAAGGACTTCTGCGTCCGGTACGAACGGTAGCCCGAGACTGCGTACAGCTCGACGCCTTGGGCTTTCGCTCCCGCGAACAGCTTTTCCAGTGCGCTCGCCGCTTCCGCCCGCAACAGCCGCTTTTCTACTTTTTCATCAAACGGGAATGGGACGTTCGGCTCCACCAGATCATCCGGAATATAGTCTGCCGGCAATGCACGCTGTTTGTTAACCACCACGGTGATATCAGTCGGATTGGTCACTGTCGGCACACCGTCCACCATCTGAACGGTCTCCTCCAGCGAAGGCATCTTCTTCGCCACGTTTTGTGCCCCATCTGCGTTTTGAGGCTGCTTCTCTGGCGCTTCCCCGTTCTGGCCTGCTGCAGCGGCCTGGGTCCCTCCAGTATTTTCCCCTGAAAGCAAATGACTCAGCGATGGCGCTTCACACCCGCCAAGAAGTGCTGCTGATAGTGCTGCGACCAAAACAAGACCCGTAGTGTGATTTCTCTTCATGACCTGTCCTCCTGATTCCATACAGACACATATGTTCTGCTCTACCTTATCATGGAGTTAGACAGATGAAAAGCATAGAATGTCACACTTTTTTCCCCGTCCATTTCGTGGAAATGATTCGGATGAGCTCGGGAAGCCAGTCGTCAAGCTGCCGGAACATGAAGCCGGCTTCCTCCGCTTTCCTGGTTTCCATGTAAAAAGAAGCGGGGAAAGCAAAGGGAGATTGGTCCACAGCTTCTTTTTCGGGAACGATTCGTGCAGGCTTACCCACGATGTCTCCGATGGTTTCCATGAGCTGCCGTTGCCTGATCGTGCCGTGCGAGCAGGCATTGACAGGGCCTGCAACGGTGGAGTTCCCCGCCCACAGCAAAAACTCTGCGGCTTCCTGTGCGTGAATGAAGCACAGGATCGCCTCGGGATCGGCAAGACCGATCGGACGCTCCTGCCAGATGTGCTCGACGTGAAAATCCAGCCGTTTGGTATAGTCGTCCTCGGCCAGTACGATCGGGAAGCGGACTGCCACGACGGGAAAGTCCGCCTGCTGGAAACAGACGGCCTCCGCCTGCCGCTTCCCTTCCTGATACGTGACTTTGTCCCTCGCAAGGGGCCGGATCTCATATCCGTACGGATCGAAGTCTTCCTCTTTCAGCGCCTCTGCTGAGAAGTCGTACACTGACAGGGTTGAGGTCAGGATGTACTTGCCTGCTTTTCCTTCGAATACCCTCATCGCATCCATCGCGTTCTGGGAAGAGTAGCAAATGTTGTCATAGACAATGTCCCACTTCTCTTCGCCCGCCACGGCCAGAGAATCCTTGTCATCCCGATCCAGCTTCAAACGCTTGACCGAAGGGGGCAGCTGTACGTCCGCGATCCCCCTTGTCGCCACTGTCACATCCGCGCCGGACTCCACCAAAAGCTGCACCAACCGTTTCCCGAAAAAGCGAGTTCCTCCAAGTACGAGTACTTTTTTCATCGTGAGCCCTCCATCGCGCATTAATTTTGCAGTTGCAGAGTCCTTTCAGCCTCATTCCACTCCACTTTGTAGCCCAGCGCTTCCGCGACCTTCTTCACCGGCAAAAAGCCTCTGCCATCAATGGCCACAGCCTGGTTCTTGAAGGAAGCGAAATCTCCTTTCAAGCCAAGCAGCAGCTTGTCGGCCTGTATGTAAGCCGTCCCATTGAGCATCCGTTTTTGCTCCGCCGTGTAGGGATACTCGATTCCGTTTACCTTCAGGATGAACGGACCTTCTGGCGGTGCGGGCTGCACTTCAGGCTGCGCGCTCTTGTATGCGACGGCATCGACGCCCAGTACGGTGCCCTCCCGCGTCGTATCCGCACCCCCGTACATTTTTCCGGTCTCGAGATCGTATACGACCGCCTGCACATTGCCGATGTTGGTAGGCCTCGGCGCAAAAGCGTGCCCTTTTGCCATCAGCTGCAAAATGACGTCCTGGTCGATGCCGGACTCCCACGTCACGGCAGGATAGCTGCTGGAAAAAATTTTGGGTGCTTCGATCGCCTGCTGAATGTCCATGCCGTGCTCGATGACGTTCAAGATCGTCTGGGAAACGGAGGCGATGATCGTAGAGCCCCCTGGCGAACCCACCGCCAAAAACGGCTGGCCATCCTTGAGGACGATCGTGGGGGTCATGCTCGAACGCGGACGCTTGCCAGGCTCCACCTGATTGACTCCCCCAGGTACGGCGTCGAAATCGGTCAGCTCATTGTTCAGCATGAATCCATACTCCGGCACCATGATGCCGCTGCCGAACACGTCTTCGATCGTCGTCGTATAGGCGACGAGGTTGCCCCATTTGTCCATGACGGAAAAATGAGTCGTTTGCTTTACGGGAGAAGCATCGGTCAGGTGCATGGCGACAACCGGCTTCTTGCCCGGATCGTATTTCCATGGATCGCCTGCCTCGACGTCTTCGTTTGCCGCATCGTCGGATATCAGCTTGCGTCGCTCCGCGATATAGTCGTCGCTGATCAGCCCTTTCTTGGGAACGGGGTATACATCCTCGTCCGCCATGTACGCTGCCCGGTCGGCGTACGCGAGATGGTTGGCTTCAATCAGATGGTGCAGGTACGGTACCGACCCGAAGCCGTCTTTCTGGTTGTCGTAGCCTTCCATCAGCTTGACGATTTGGAGCAGGGTAAGTCCGCCGGAGCTGGGCGGCCCCATCGTCACGATCTCATACCCGCGAAACGTCCCGCGGACTGGCACCCGCTCCTTGACGGCGTACCGCTGCAAGTCATGCATGGTCATGCTGCCGCCCGTTCTTTGCACCTCCTTCACGATGGCTTGCCCGATCTCGCCGTTGTAGAAAACACCGACGCCCTTGTCGCGAATCAAGCGGAGCGTCTTCGCCAGCTGGGGCTGGATCAGGACATCCCCTTCCGCAAGCGGCGCTCCTCCTGGGGCGAACACCTCGGCAGCTGTTTCGTGCTTCTTCAATTTATCCAGCGAATTCTTGATGTTGTCGTGCGTCACCCAGTTTACCCGCACACCTTTTTCCGCCAGCTCGATCGCCGGCTTGATGACGTCCTTCAGCCTCATCGTCCCGTAGCGCTCCAATGCCGTCTCCACGCCGAGCAGCGTTCCCGGGATCCCCACCGCCTGACCGGTCGTATGCCTGTCTGCAAATGGGATCGGCGTACCGTCCGCCTGCAAAAACATGTCGGGCTTGACGCCTGCTGGCGCCATCTCGCGGCTGTCGATCACGGTCACCTTGTTTTGATCCTTGAGGTAGATCATCATGAAACCGCCGCCGCCGATCCCCGACATGTACGGCTCCGCCACATTCAGCGCCAGTTGAATGGCTGCGGCTGCGTCCACGGCATTCCCGCCGTGAGCCAAAATGTCCTTGCCGACCTGTGCTGCCGCCGGGTGCGATACGGCCACGATCCCTTTGGTTGCGCCGTCCACGCCCGTCGGAACTCCCGGCACTTTCGCCTGAGCGGGCATTGAAAACGCTGCCAAGGTGAGCAGCGAGAGGGCAAAATGCCTTGCCTTTTTCATACGATCCCCCCTGACCCAATTTCTTGTTTCTACCATTATTATAATTTTCAGCATTTTTAAAGGTCAACATGTCGATAGTCCTTTGACCGAAAAAACACCCTTCCTGCCAAAACCGGATGACCGGCTCAAGCGGAAAGGGTGTGGAAAAGTCAGGCTCGGTTTACGGCATGATGACCAAATTGCTCACGACGGGGCGTTCACTGCCTCCCGACGGCTTGTTGAGCAGCTTGCCGTTGTAATAAAACGCACTGGAGCCTCCGCCGTCCAAATTGTAAGCGTCGACGACGTGAAACTCCTGCAGCTTTCTTTGTGCTTCCTCCAGCGTGACGCCGTTGCTCCAGCCTTCCCGTCGCCCGTCAATGACGATCACGAGCAAATCGCCATTGTCGAAATGGCCGATCAGCGTCCGCGGCTGTCGCGCATTCGCCCATCCTTTCGGAATCGCCAGCCGCTTTCCGTCCTGCAGCAGGCGCGGCAAGAAGCTCGCTCCCTGCAAAATGCCCTGCTGCGTAATCTGCTGCTGGGTCGTGATCTTCGTCCCGACCAGATGGCCTTTGTTGTTGAAGCCGACGAAGCTCAGGCTTGAATTGTTGGAAAACGTGCGGATTTTTCCATCCACCACAGTGATGCCGAGCGGTGTCACATAACCGTTCTTATCTGTCATGAAACCGCCGGCGTTGACCGCCAGAATCGCTCCCGTCCTTTTGCCGGCGTGGCTCGTCTTTTCGCCTTTGCTCCTGACAGAGTCGTTTGCGAGCACCATCTTCAGCGCTTTCGCATTATTCAGCCGGACTTTGGCCATGTACCCGCGATAACCGGCTTCCTCCAGAGAGTACACCTTGACCGTGGAATTTTTGCCAAAGGATTGGCCGATCGGATTGCCCAGCATATTTGACAGAATCGTATCGAGAACGTCCGCCGACTTCTGCGTCTGCGACTTGCTCGCTGCCAGCAAGTTTTCCAGATGCTTGTTCTGCTTCTCCAAGTCCTGCTTTTCCTTTGCCGCATGATCCTGGATTTCCCCGATCAGCTTTTCCGCGCGGCTGATGCTCTCTTTCGACTCATCCAGCTTCTCCCGGAGCGCTGTCGCCTGCTCGTCCGTTTGCTTGGCAGGCAGCACGAGGCCCTCTGCCTGGAGCTTGTCCACCGGATTGGCCTGGGAGAATGCAACCAGAAAGCCGAGAGCGGGGGCCAGCAGAAACGCAAAAAAACGGTTCACCTTACCAAGCACGAGCAGCATCCTCCAATTTTTTCAGCGATGCTTTCAGCTCGACTAGCTGCTTGTTCAACTGGTCAATCCGGTCCTGCAGCGCTTCCTTGGTCTTGTTCGTGCCACCTATCGTCTCGCCTGTCAATTGCAAATTTTCCTCCAGATTGGACAGGCCGTCCTGAACGGTTTTCATCTCATCCTGGACGAGCGCCAGCTGATCAGTCAAAGCGCCCATCTGTTTCTGGTTTTCTTCCTGCACTTGTTGGAAACGTTGGTTCACGTATTCCTGCTGCTTGTCCAACGTATGAACGGCAAAGGCGTAACCCGCATACGCGAGGCCGATCCAGGCCGCAATCGCGATGACCATGGGCCACAAAGAGCGCTTGCCTTCTGTCTGGGAGGGAACCAACGTCGTAAACAGGCTGCGAAACAGTCCGGTTCGTTTTCGTCTTCCCTCTTGCCCTCCTTGTTTAGGGAGCTGCAGTGTGGATGACGGTGTCGATGATGCGCGGATGTACTTATCGCTCATCGGCTACCCCCTCCTTTCTATGACAAAGAGTGAGGTTTTATTATACCATAGAACAAATTTCGCCAGGCCATTTACGGAATAGCGAGAAAACTTTCCGGTAACTCAGAACGGACCCGCTCTATGGGGAAAGAGGCGTTTTTGGTAGGCGACGGACTAGCTCCAATCAGAATGCAACGGCTGGCTAAGACTTAACAATCAAGTCTTTGACCGCCGCTGCTTTTCGCAAGGGAACCGTATTGTTGGTTTTCCCCCTGTTTGATACGCTTCATTTTGCATCCGGCATGAGTCTGAGGGCGATACCCTGCCGACTCATGGAACTTGACAGCGTTACCCTCTTAACGGTAACCGGAAGCATTCGCTGGTTTGCCTGCTTCCTGCACTTCTACGGCATACCGAAAAAAGTCCGGCTGGGAACCGTCCAGATCATAAAAACCGTACACTTTTGCGAGCTCGCCGCTTGAAACTGACTGACCGTTCCAGCGCGCGACTTGTGGGTCGCCAGCAAGAGCGGCAACGGCACGTCCTATATAACGGGGCGTTTCCGAGATGACGAAATGAGGTTCCTGTTCAGCGGCGTCTCGCCAGTTTTCTTCCTTGACACCAAAGTGATCCAGCATGATCTCGGAACGCATCCACCCCGGAGTCACTGCTACGGCCGTGCAATGATGCGGCGCAAGCTCATGGGCCAACGACCTGGCCATACGGATGGCCGATGCCTTGGCCAGATCGTAAAAGAGCGACAAACGGTAGTTTTGATCATTGTATTCTGCCGTACCGTCCGTGATCTCCACCACCAATCCATTCCCGCTTCGAATCAACAGAGGGAGCGCAAAGTGGCTGGTAATGATATGCGTGTCAACCGCGAGCCGAAGCATGCGAAACCCACCTTCAAGAGAATGCTCCCACACGGGCACATTCCATTCGATCAAATGCTCGCCTCCCCACACATCGTTGACCAGGATGTCCAGTCTTCCCTGTTCCTTCTCGATGCGGGCGATAAGAGCCTGGACCTGATCAGGATCCAGATGATCCACTTGAATCGCGATTCCAGTGCCCCCCGCTTTCGTTACAAGCTCAGCAGTTTCTTCGATTGTTTCGGGACGATTGTACTCGGAGCGTTGTGTTCGTGTGGTGCGCCCGGTCACATAAACCGTGGCCCCGGCCGCGCCCAACTCCGTTGCGATTCCTCTCCCAGCCCCGCGTGTCGCGCCTGCCACCAATGCTACTTTTCCGCTTAGAGGTTTCATCATGAATTGCTCCTTTCGTTGATCTCCCCCCATTATGAGACAGGAATCATGTCAACATGTGTCATATTGATAGCCGCCTAGAATCTTTCTCCGATGCGGTCCGCAACAGAAAAACAAAGACTCCCTCGAAGAGAGCTCGAGGGAGCCGGGCAGCTTTTATTCCTGTTTTCGTATCCAAGCGATTGTGCGTGCTGCTCTTAGCGTAGCGTGACTTCCATTTTTTCATCCAGCAGTGAAAATGCTTGCTGCAGCTTCTCTTTCGGAATGGTCCCGTAATTGTCCCCGATGCTGATTTCGAAGTAGCTGCTTTCCTCATCCACGGCGTAGACGACAGCTGTCAAGCCTACCCCTGTTTCCTCCACTACTGCCAGGAAGACAGGCTCGATTTTCTCTTTCGGGAGCGGAAAATGAACGTGAAACATGTTTGACACCGGTACGAGCGGTCGGGTCCGCACGCCGTGGCAGCCGTTGTACATTGCCGCCAGCTCTCTTGCACCGTTTAAATAAGCCGGGAAGCGGTCCCGCCTTTTCTCGAAGGAATAGTCAGCGCTCAGAATGTACGGATACAGGCTGATCAGGTCTCCTCCGTGACGACGCTTCCAGATGAACGCTTCCTTGGCGAACGGCTCGCTTCCCGCGAGAATCGCCCCGGCAATGCCGCCGACTCCTTTGTACAAAGAGATGTACACGCTGTCAAAGAGCTGGCACACCTCCGCTGCCGTCTTTTGATAGTAGGGAAGGACCTCAAAAAGGCGTGCCCCGTCCATATGCAGCTTGATCCCTTCCTCGCGGCAATAGTCGGAGATCGCGACCAATTCATCAAATTCCGGCAATTCTCCACCGATTTCCCGTTGGGGAAGCTCGAGCAGCAAGCAAGCAACGTCGGAGCCCAGCTCCTGAACATCCGCCAATGTAATCAACCGGTTCTTGTCGGCGAGCAATACGGATTCGATCCGGTGAAGCTTCTTCAGACCGTCCTCTTCATGGATTTCCAAATGGCAAAGCGGATGATAGGCCACCTTGTGCAAGGAAAGCTCGTCGCACCAAATGCGCATGGCAATCTGCTGGGCCATCGTGCCGCTCGGGAAAAACACGGCTTTCTCTTTCCCGAGAACGCCCGCCATTTTGTTTTCGAAATCCTCGATGACGGGGCCTTTTCCGTACGTGTCACTCTCCAGGCCGGCGTCGATCTCTGCAAATGCCTGCTTGAGCACCCCAATGTTTCTCGGTCCGTTTCCCGGAACTTGATGCGCGCATGCCTTGTAGGCTTCCCTCAACTTCTTCGACAGTTCCATCTCCTGCATTCTCCTTCCCTGATACTTGCCCGCCCCGTTCCCTGAACAAGGGACAGCAAGAACTGCACTTCCTCTTTGACTATACACGGTTTCGGGAGCCTGTACCTAGAAAAAAAAGCGGGAAGGCGAAGTGATGTCCGCCCTCCCTTTCAACGCGCGCCGAGCTGCCACTCCTGCCGCAGCACCTGATGAAGCTGCTGCAGGAAAGCCACCGGGTCTGCCAGCTCCTGCCGATCGACCGCCAGCTCCAGCTTGGTTGTGTACAGGTTTACCAATTGGCTTGCCAGTTCTTTTCGCTTGTCCGGGGAAAGGGACTTCATCCTTTCTAGGAAAGAAGTCAGCAGTTGCCAGTCCTCCCGGGTAAACTTTTGTTTTTGGCGTTCATCGAGCGTCAGGCTCGTGCTCACCATGCCTGCATGCGACAGATGCGTACTTGGTTTGTTTCGAAGCCCATTTTTCGCCCCTCCTTCGGACACGACGACGGTGCCCGCGACGAGGTCGCCGATCCGCTTATCCTGGGGGTGAAAAAAAGATACGATCGCCCCGAGAAAGTATCCGGTCGGCAGTCCATCCACGATTCGGAACAGATTGCGAATGGCAGAGGCTAAAAACGTGACGGGCTGCCCGTTGTCCCGGATGACTCGCAGCCCCATCAACCGCTTGCCCACGGTCTGTCCCGACCAAAACGATTCCAGGACGAGAAAGTACCCGAAGTTGAAGACAAAGACAAACAGAACGACGATGGCCATCGCCCATTTTTCGGAATCGGTTTCCGTTTCCAAAAACCAGTTGCTTTTTCCAATTTCAACTAGGATAAAAAGCACAAATACAGTAAGATTAACCAAGGACAGCAATACGGTGTCAATGAGCTGGGCGGCTGCGCGGCTCCCCAAGCCAGCAGTCTGGAAGCGGAGCATGACATGCTCAGGGGTCACGACGGATGTCTCCCGGTTTGTCGGCAACTTTATCGGATCATTCATGATGGTTCACTTCATCCTCTCGATTTTGCTTAGAAAGGAGGCACAACGCTTGGATATTACCTCATTTTGGCACAAACACAAAACCTCGTGGTCGGAGCTCGAGCAGTTGGTGGAGCGCTTTGGACGGCAGCCGCGCACGATCAGCGCTGCCGATATCGACAGACTCACCCTGCTGTACAAAAAAGTGTCCGCCCACCTCGCCTACATCCGCACCTTTCACCCTGGTGACGAGGTGACGCTCTATCTCAATCAGCTCGTTTCGCGGGCGCACAATCTCACGTACAGGCAGCAATCAGGCAGCTTTCAGCAGCTTCGCCACTTTTTTGGCAGCTACCTGTTTTCGCTGGTGCAGAAGCGGTCGGGGTTCATCGGCATCGCCGCCTTTCTGTTCCTGCTCGGAGCGATTTTTGGCTTCGCAGCTGTCATGGCGGATCCGCTGAATATCTACGCCGTCCTGCCCCAGGGCATGGCCGAGCAATTCGACCCGGCCCAACTGGGAAAGGGGCATGACGATATCAATAGCCCCGTGATCTCTACCCTGATCATGACGAACAACATGAAGGTCGCGATCTTGGCCTTCGTGAGCGGCATTACACTGGGGATCTTCCCGATCTACCTGCTCCTGTTCAACGGCCTTCTCGTCGGTGCTCTCGCCGCCCTCTATGCGCAGGCCGGCAACAGCTACGCTTTCTGGGCGTACATCCTCCCGCACGGCGTCATCGAACTGACGGCCATCTTCATCGCGGGAGGCGCCGGGCTGCACATGGGCTACCGCCTGCTCGTGCCGGGACGCTTTGCCCGAAAACACCAGTTTCTGGAGGCTGCCAAAGAGTCAGCCCAGCTGCTGCTGGCGACCCTCCCCCTCTTTGTGATAGCGGGGATCATCGAAGGATTCATCACGCCTTCCGGGCTCTCCCTGGAGACAAAATACGGTGTCGCTCTCGCCACCCTGCTAATCCTCGGAGGGTGGTACGGGTGGGGATTGAAGCGCCAGCGCTCCGCTCACAGCGCTTCTCTCGCTTTGATGTCCAAATAAGTGTTCACGACAGCGAGCGTCAATTGATCGGCCGGAACGTCCAACACCTGGATGCCCGCGCCGGTCATTTTTTGTTGAAAAGCTCGGCGGTCCAGCTGGAACCGTTGCGCGAGCGATTTGACATACGCGATTCGACTGCTCCGCGTCTCCTGACCGCTCCATTCGTGCAGCAGCGGATCTGCCAAACTGAGCAGAAGCAAGAGGTGAGAGCGCCGCAGCCTCCATAAGTGGCCGCCCAGCTGATCCTCCACCAGGTAGTTCTCCATATCGGAAAAAAGCGCGATCAGGCTCCTTTTCTTTTGCTTGCGCAGCAGAAACTCCATGGCTTTGGCCGGATCGGATTCCACGAATTCGCTGCGCAGATCGAAGGTCGCCTCCAGCAATGTGTGCAGATGGGGCATGCCCTTTCCCGGCGGGATGTACGTCTTGATCTCGTGGGAGTAGACCAAGAGCGCGACCTGATCGCCTTGGCGCAAAGCCACAGCCGCCAGCGTCATGGCGGATTCGAGCGTCGCATCCAGTCGAGTGCGTCCGTCCCACTCCACTCCCATCAGCCTTCCGCAGTCCAGGAGGATGGTCACCACTTTTCCCTGCTCCGGCCGGTACTGGTTGGTCATGAGCTTGCGCGTGCGGGCGGACGCCGACCAGTTGATCGTCCGCGGATCGTCGTCGTAGCTGTACTCCCGGATGGCATGGAATTCAGAACCGGCATGCGCCCTGCGGACGAGCTTTTTCCCGTCGACGATCAGGCTGCCTTGCAGCGACGCCAGATAGCCGCGTACGGCGGACATGTCGGGATAGACACACACGGACTGACCGGCGGCAAAGCGGCTCTGCCTCCACCACAAGCCGACGGGCCCGCACCAGCGCACATATAGCCATGCGAACGGGTAGCGCCCTCGCTCCTTCCCGGCCGTCGTATAGGAGCGAATCTCCTTTCCGCTTGCCAGCTTCCCTACTACCGGGCCCGCTTCCGCAAAGGAAAGCGGCAGATCATCCAGGATGGAATAGGAAAGAGCGAATCCGCTTTTGTTCTCCAGCGCAATCTCGACGGAAAAGGGCTTCCCCAGATCCACCTGTTCCGGCATCGTCCTTTCGACGGAAAGATCAGACCGTCTGGGCATCGTCAGCCAATCGACCAGGCTGATGACTGCGAGCAAGCCGTTGTACAGCCAAAACGCCTGGTAGCCTGCTCCCATGATTTGTCCGGCGACAGCGACGGGTACGCCGAGCAGCGCGAGCAGAAGGAGCCGTCCCGTCGGCAGGACGAAGCGGTCCTGCAGCCAATCAGCGAGGAACCGGAATGGCGGCCAACGTTTCATCGATGATGTGGTCACTGGTGCCCCCCTCCATTTCCGCCTGCGGAGCCAGGACGAGCCGATGGCGAAGGGCAGGACGCGCCACCATTTTCACATCGTCGGGCGTCACGTACATCCGGTTGTCCAACAGGGCCCACGCCTTGCTCGCCTGCAAAACGGCAATTCCCGCACGCGAGCTCGCTCCGAGCACAAGCCGCTGCGTCTCTCGCGTTTTCCGAATCAGCGTGGTGATGTAATCGATAATCGTGTCGTCCACCACGACTTCGTCCAATCTTTTCCGCTCGCTCAGAAGATCGTCCAGAGAGCAAACCGGTTCTGTCGCGACACTTTGGCTGTCTTGGCTTCGTACATGCTGCCGGAGAATTTGCCGTTCATGCTCGAGGGATGGATACTGCATGGTCAGCTTGAATAAAAACCGGTCCAGCTGCGCTTCCGGCAAGACGTAGGTGCCTTCGTACTCGACCGGGTTTTGCGTAGCCACCACGAAGAAAGGCTCCGGCAGCGGATACGTGACGCCTTGGATGGTGACCTGCCGCTCCTCCATCGCTTCGAGCAAAGCAGACTGGGTCTTGGGGGGTGTCCGGTTGATCTCGTCTGCCAGGAGCAGATTGGCAAATACCGGGCCCTTGACTGTTTCAAAACGGTTGTGGTGCATGTTGAATACGACATGGCCGATGATGTCGCTCGGCATCATGTCCGGGGTAAACTGGACGCGCTTGCTTTCCCCCCCGATGAGACCGGACAGGGTACGGACCATCTTCGTTTTCCCGATCCCCGGGACCCCTTCCAGCAGCACATGTCCGCCTGCAAGCAAGGCCGCTATCAGCAGACGGACGTTTTGCCGCTGGCCCACCAATTCTTGTTCCATATGTACGAGCAATTGCTCCACTTCTCTCACTCCTTTTCCAGGCGCTGGATGACATCGTCGATCAAGAGGCTGTCTTGAAGCAGCCGCTTGGATGTGTAGCGCCTGTCTGTCTTTGCCTTCTCCAATGCTTCCAATACGCTCCGCAAGCGGCCGACGTCAGCTTCACTCCATTTGGTCCGGGCGAGCGAAAGGATCTCGCCGTACTCCGCCCGCCGGTGAACTCCCCAGCGATCGTACAGCCGCTGTCGCAAAAACGCTTCCCTGTGCAACAGCGCGTCCCGTGCGAGATTCTTGTGTTCATACCAGCTCGACACGGCGAGCAAGGTTTCGTCTCCACGCCGTACCGTCCATTCTCGCAGTGTATATACGGGACCGAACCGCTTTCCCCTCCACCAGATCCAGAGCAGCAGCACGAGCGCCAGCTGCAGGCAGCCCGCGATGAGCCAGCCTGGGTAAACGGCAAGCCAGCTTGGCCTGTCTTGCAATCCGTGGTGGTATTCATCCACCCACAGAACGGATTCCTTTCCTTGCACGTACGGCCAGACCGCCTCGAAATGGCCTTTCTGCAAAACGCCCTCGTTGGTCAGCCAGTCCGATACCAGAAAGAGACTGACATTCCCCTCACCATACGCGGTCCGCGCCGCGAGCACGCCCAAGTCGTCGGAGATCAACGCCTCTTGGTCCGGGGCATCATCCAGTCTCCACTGTGTCTGTGCCGTTCCCGTCAACTCCTGATCCAGCAGCGGGCCGACGATACGGCTCTCATGCCCTTCCTTTTCTCCGGTCAGTTTCGTCTCGAAGGGCAGATCCCCCCATTCGCCGGGCTCTTGTTCAAAAAGCAGCAGTTCGTTACCGCGCTTGACCCAGTCCAGCAGCTCGGATTGTTCGCGCTCCGTCAGTCCCCACGGCTCGACCATCATCAGGGCCTGCCCGCCCGTTGCCGGCAGGGCGCGCATCGGCTGTCTCCACTCTTTCACCTGGTGTCCTTTCTCCTCGAGCAGCAAAATCAGCGCCTTCATGCCATCCGGCGCGGTTGAAGACGAGAGGTACGGGGGCCCGCTTTTCGCTTGCGGCTGCACCAGCATCCACCCACACAAGAGCAGAAGCACGATGGCGGCTGCGATGCCTACGCGGTAGGTGCGCAAGCTATCCATCCTCTCTCACCTCCCGGAAATACTCTTTCAGGGCATTCCATCTTTCCCAAAAGTGCTCTTCGCTCACGGCAGACTGCCCGTACCATACACGCTCGAAAGCCTGGGCATGCGTCCGAAACACATCGCTCTCGCCCGGCTTATGGTAGTGGATCTCTTCCGCGTACTCCCAGTTTGTCTTCCAGGGCTCGACGCGAAGCCAGCCTTTTTCCTGCATGTAAACCAAAAGGGCGAGAAACAAGGAGCGTTCCCCTTCCCGCCATTGCTTCCTTTGGCCCAGCTCCTTTGCCTCCCGCAAATAATCCGCGTACGAGTGCACTTTTTCGGTACCCGAGAAGAGGGGCTGCCTGTACCTCTGCTCCCGCCCCAGTCTGCGAGCCAGCCAGAACACCAGGACGATCAGCCCGATCGCTGCTGCTGCAAGAATGATTGTGGATACGGTGCTCGATGTTCCCTCCGGAAGATGCCCCCGTTGGAAGAGCCCGAGCAGCTTTTCCAGGAACTGGTCCATGGCTTGGCGGAGCCAGCTTTCCCCCTGTTCCCCGTGGTGGGAAAACTCGTCCCTGGACAAGATTTCCTTCAGCTGTTCCTTGTCCTGTGCCCAAGGACTTCCGCTACTCATGGGAAACTCCCGGCCCTTCCTCTACATGCGGTGTCGCCGTCTCGTGTCCAGCCTGCTTTTCCAGCATAGCCATCAGATCCGTACCGTCTTTGCGCACCCGCAAATCGAGATAAGCCAGCGAGTAGACGATCATCATCCACGGCATGAGCACGCAGGAAAAGAGGAGCATCAGCAATTGGCTGAGGATAGACGCTCCCAATAGTCCGTAAACCGCCACCTGAACCCCGCCGGAAAAGACGGAGTAGAGTACCACCAAGACCACATAGAGGCCGAACAGCCGCCAAAAGTTCCCTTTTGTCAGGTTCCAGCTCTTTCCGAGCGGCACGCCTCCTCCTTCCAGCAGGACGTACGGCAGATAGAACCCCCAGCGAAGCATGAAAAAGCCGGGAACGAGCATGATCAGCACAATGAAAATCAGGTAAGCCACAATGAAAAGCATGATAAACAGGGCCGACACGACTGCGTCGTCGCCGTCGAAAATGCTCCCCAAAGATTCGCCGGAAATGAGCGTAACGATCAGCGCGAGCAAGCCGAACAGAAGCACGAATGCGAGCACGATGCCCACGATGACGAGCGAGTACACAACCGTCGCCCCGACAAGCGGCCAAAAACGTCCCATTGACTGTTTCAGCGCAGCCTTGATCCCCAGCGTCTGCCCCTCTACCGCAGCCCTGGTCATGAGCAAAGTCGACGACACCAGCTGCGGGTAGGCGCCAAGCCCCATGACGGGCAAAACAACCAGCAAATACAACAAGAGAAAGCCGATTTTGTCCGTCGGTTCAGTATCCATTCCGGCAAACCGGCTTGCTACCGATTCCCAAAAGTCGGAACCGTCTGTATCCTGCATGAAGAACGACAGGTTTCCGATATCAAAGACGAGCAAATCCTGCAACAGCAAAAACGGACCGAACAGCATCAGCGCCAATAGAAAAAAAGCGCCGAAATGCTGACGATAGACTGTGAAGCTGCGGTCCAGCAGCTTTCCTACTCCCATGGGAGCGAGCGGCGATTGATTCATGCCGAAACCTCCATGTTTCTTTTTTTTGAGATTACCTGAACCATTATACATGATTTTCCTTTTCTTTTAATAAATGATTCCTTTTCATTTCCTTTTTCTCTTCAAAAAACGGGAATCGGGCGATTTTTCGCCAGTAACATTACTTGGCTCCGCCAAGCATTTTGGCGGCCTTCGTTGCACGAATGCCGGATCAGAATCTCTCTGAATAAAAAAACTGCCTGCACATCATATCGAATGCGATCGACTGATCTGCGGCAGCTTGTTTGTTTTCCGAGCAACTACTAGCGGGATAAGTCCACACGGCAGCTGGAATGCTGTGCATCGAAATCAACAGTACCATGCAGGACTGTACAATGGGCTGTTTCCCGCTTCACAAGCCCGAGGGCTTCTTACGCATGCTTCAGCAAAAACTCTTTCCCGTACTCTCCGTGGTCCAGGATGGTCGGGTGTTCGATCTGGACGGTGGAGTGTTCGATTCCGTACTTTGTCTTCAAGATGTGGTTGATTCCCAAAATGACGCAGTACGGCTGGATGTCTTCCCGCACAAACACGTGTGCGGTCAAGGAATAGTGCTCTGTCGAGATGGACCACAGATGGAGCTCATGCACATCCTCTACGCCTTCCACGCTGCCCAGATCAGCCCGGATCTGATCCAGATCGAATTGCTCTGGCACGGATTCCATCAATACGGACAAAGACTCGCGAATGATTTTGGCTCCGCCCGTAAAAATGATGGCTCCGATGACCATGCTGACCACGGGATCAAAAAGGGTGTAGCCCGTGAAGTGAATGAGCAGCGCAGATACGATGACCCCGATGGAGCTGAGCAGGTCCCCGATAAAGTGCCACAGCGCGCTTTTCACATTCAGGTTGTTTTCCTCGCGCATACTTCGGCCAAGCACGATCGTCAGCACGATATTGACCACGAGACCGATGGATGCGATCCCCAGCATCAACCCCATCTTTACGTCCTGCGGATGAATCATCCGGTCGATTCCTTCGATAAAAATTCCGATGGCGATCACCGCCAGCGCCAACCCGTTTAAAAACGAAGCAATAATTTCAAAACGGAGGAATCCAAACGTGTACCTTTTGTTCGGCTTTCGCGCGGCCATATAGATCGCGGTCATGCTCAAGCCAAGGGCAAAGACGTCGGCGATCATGTGAGCCGAGTCGGACAGCAGGGCGAGGGAATGGGACAAGAGACCCCCTACGATTTCTACGATAGTGAAGAACAGTGTCAAGATCAACGTGATCCAGAGTGTTTTCTTCGACGTTTGCTGCTCTTTCACGTGATTGAGATGATGATAGTCCGTGTATTTCATCAGAGCCACCTCCGTTTTTAAAATAATTATAAAGTAATAATTGATTTAATTATAGGCGCGATTCCGCCAGAATGCAAATGAACGTTTTATGGATCATACTACTGATTTTCATTACCAGTTCGAACGATTCAGTAAAATTTCCTTAACCTCTGGACGCCCTCTTTATTTTCCCGTAATGTATGTTCCAATCACCCAACTCGAAAGCAAGGAGGTGTACGATGGATCTTAGCTTGCTCCTTTCCTTTTTGGCCGTATCGGTGCTCTTGACGCTGGCACCCGGCCCGGACATTTTATTCGTCATTGCGCAAAGCATCTCCCATGGGAGAAAAGCAGGCATTTCGACCGCTCTGGGACTGGCGACCGGCGTCATCGCCCATACGACAGCCGCTGCGCTGGGGATCACCGCGATCCTCTATAACTCGGCGCTTGCCTTCCACGTGGTCAAGTACGCGGGAGCGCTGTACCTCTTATACCTGGCTTACCAGGCGATCAAAGAAGGCGGCAGCCCGCTGTCGACGGCGGTGCCTCAGAAGCAGTCCGCATTGCGCCTGTATCGCACCGGCATTTTCATGAACGTCTTGAATCCGAAAGTCTCCCTGTTTTTCCTTGCGTTTTTGCCGCAGTTCATCACGCCGGGCACTGGAGATGAAGCCTTTCAGATGATGATTCTGGGCATTGTCTTCATGGTTCAGACGATCATCCTCTTCTCCACCGTCGCTGTTTTCGCCGGAATGTTCGGACAAAAGCTCTTGAGCAAATCCTCTGTCGGGAAATATGTCAACTACGGCAAGGCAGTCCTGTACGCGGCGATTGGCATCCGAATTGCGTTGTCGGATTCGTAAATATCTGTTGCCTCATTTTTGGTCGCCGGGATTTTTGTCCATATCAGACCCTCTTTCGCTGAATATGATAATCCATGTCTGACTGTGAGAGGTGTCGTGCAATGAAATTGACCAAGACGGCCAGAAAGAAAAGAAGGGCCAGACCCGCCGGATCCCCTCGCTTGGGCCGCAACAGAAAGCATTCGGTCACTGGGCTGCGCCGCTGGCTTCGCGTTCACGTCCGCGCCCCTCAAGTATCCGTGACCGCTCCCGTGCCTACCGTACAGGTCGATGCCCCATCCGTGAACATCGAGGCACCGAAGCCGATTGTCATCCCCGCTCCGGTCGTAAAGATCGACGTGGAAGAGGAGAGTGCCGACTACGCCAGCTATAAAGGGCTTCGCAGGGAATTGCGCAAATGCTTGAAACAGAATCAGCCCGTCGAGTTGCTGTTGGCTTCCGATTTCGGATCGGACAACCGGAAATTTCAGACGGGTTCTTTGACCCGTGTGGATGAAGGCATCGTCGAGCTGCGTGCAACCGCTCCCGACGGCACGCGGGAATTCAGCATCCTGATTCCTCTCAATCGTATCGTCGCAATCATTCCTGGCCAGACCTACGCGGCACAAGCTGCCCCCGCTGCGGAAGACGAAGGGGCGGAAACCGAGCCGATCTCGTTGCGCTTGAGTGACGAGGACCGGGAATCTCTCGCTTCGGGGTAAGCATTTTCTTGGCACGGGGCAAATGCCGCAGGCCACTGCCCCCTGCCGGGACTCCTGATCCTTCGTCGGACAAGCCTCGCATGCTGTGCAAGGCTTGTCCGATTACAGTGAAAACAGGCGCCAATCACACACCTGACAAATGAGCCATTGCCCGCTTCTCCCAACGGATGTGGGGACAAGCGGGCTTTTGACTCTGAGTGGCCCGTATGACTTACCTCCGCGAACCGCCCCAAACCTGCAGTACGTCCCTCGCCACACGGTCCCAGGTGAACCTCTCTTCTGCCAGTCTCCTCCCCACTGCCCCCATCTGTCTTTGCAAATCCCTACTGGAGAGCAGCTTGTTGAGCTGGGTGGAAAAAGACTGCGGATTTTCCGGCTCTTCGACCAAGAGCCCGTTGTTCCCGATGATGACCTCCGCATTTCCTCCCCGTTTGGTCGTGACAAATGGCAATCCTGCGGCCATCGCCTCGTAGTGCACCCTGGCCAGCGGCTCCTCCCACTGGGAAGGGCATACGAATATATCGCCTGCCCAGAACCACTGATGGATTTGTTCCGAGCTCACATAGCCCGTCGTAATGACCGGAATCGGTGAACGGTCAGCAAGGGAACGAACATACGCCACATAGTCGCTGACTTTGTCCACCCCATACCACGATCCGCCTACAAGGACGAGCGCGATATTGGAATGATGCTTTTGCAAGTCGTTCATCGCCCGTACCAGGATATCTGCTCCCTTTTTCGGAGTCAGCCTGCCCACGAACAAGATCACCTGTCTGTTCCCCAAGTTGTGCATGGATCGCAATTCCTGGCGGATTTTCCGCGCCGCTTGCGACCCTTCCCACGGAACAAATGTCTGCAAATCGACCCCGGAGTAAATCGTTCGCAGCTTGGGAGCCGCTTCCGGGTAGAGGGACTGAATCACGCGTCCCACATAATCGCTGATCGTAATGATCCGTTCCGTCTCGGCGATGGCCACGGCCGCTTCCGCCGGATTGATTTTCGCCTGGTCGAACATGTCGTTGTGCATGCTGAGAATGATGCGCGCCCTGGGAGCCACTTCGCGAATCAGCGGCACCAGCCGCGGACGGTTAAACACGTGGATGATGTCGTACGATTGATTGCGCAAAAATTGCACGACTTCTTCCGCATACGTCTCAAATACGCCCTGCCCGTTAACCCTCACATAGCGCACATTGCGAATCTTCTCTTCCATCGGAAGCGAAGGGTCTGTCGTTCCCAATACGGTTACATCGTGATGTCTGCCAAGAACGTCGACGATCCCTGATATATAGGTCTGGATAGCGCCGCCGCGGACTGGAGGGACGGGCAATTTTTCTGTACAGATCATGACTACCTTCATCCGAATACTCCTTTCCTCGTACGGCTCATCGCACTCCTCTGGTCTTTACCCCTTTTTTGGGCCTCGGTTTGTTTGCAGCCTGCCTGTTCAGCTTCTTACTGGGTGCAGGCACTTTGGTGAATGAATGCTTTTTCCCCGGCTGAGCCGCTTTCTTTGTCTTGCCTTTGGTTGAACCGACTCGCTTGATGGATTTGACAGCCTTTTGCGCCGCCTGCCCTTTGACCCGTTTGGCAGCAGCAGCCCTACGCTTGCTGAGCGGTACAACCTTTCCCCCTGCTTTCTTGACAGCAGCTGCGCCTCGTTTCTTCACAGCCGGTTTTTTGGCTGGAACTGCCGGCTTACTGCTTGGGGAGGAGACCGCCTCTCCGGAAATCGGCTTTTTCTTTGCCTGGCCGCTTCGAGCTGCTCTGCTTTCCTCCGAAAGGTATGGCGCCAGTGGGATGACCTTCCTCTGGCTGACCTTGCCCGCACGCGGCTTTCTTTTCGCAGCAGGTACAGACGCTTTCTTTTTCATAGGCTTGAGACGAACAACCGGGCTCGAAACGACCTCGGCTGGCTTTTCCTTTTCCTGCTCGGAACGCTTCTCGCCAGTATCTGCGTCTTTCTTCTTGATTTTGAGCCGTCCCTTTTTGCTTTCCTCTGCAGCCGGAACCTTCCTGTCTTCCTTTTCCTGTGGCTGGAGCCCCCAGCTTTGCTGATCCCACGGGCTGTCCGACGAGATTCTCTTGACTTCCGCAGGTACAGCAGCGCTTTCGTAGCTTCCTGGCTTGTATTTGGAACGCTCCGCTGCCAGCTCCGCCAATGCCTGCGCTTTCGTCCGATCGGTTGCGACGACCCGTTGCAGGATCCCTTCCGCTTCCGTATTCAAAAAAGTCAGCGGGTCAAAGAACATTTCTTTCAGATGCTTGTAAAACTCATTCGGCACGGCCATGTCGATCAGGAGCACTTCATAGGATTCGGCATCCAGCGGGTTTGCCTGGTGATACGCATCGATCATGCCGCGCATCCACGTCAGATCCCACACTCCCATATCGTCCATCGTGCTCGTAATCAGCTTCCTTAGATCGCGAAACGGCAAGTCGTACGAAACCCCATCGAGGTCGATGACCCACAGACCGCCGGGGCCGTTCTGACCGTTCGACCATCCGTAGTCTTGGTGCACCAGTCCCCAGTGCGGCTCCCCCATCGCAACCATCCGCGGATAAGCCGACGCTTTCAACCGTTCCAGAGCTTCCAGCGCCTGGCGCTCGTACTCGTCGACTACCGCCAGAATCGAGGGACTCGCGGCTGTATCGCGGTACGCCTTGGCCATTTCTCTCATCCAGCCGATTTTTTTGGCGATCTTCTGGTAGTAATTCGGCCAGCGGTACAAGCGGGAAGAGTTTTTCGCTCCAAAGGGTGGCAAGTACCCTTTCGTGTGCCGGTGAAACTCTCCCAGTCCGTAACAAAGCTCCTGAGCTCCTACCAAATCTACTTTTGTCGCAGGGGTCAGCGCGATCCAGTCCGTAACGATCCAGAGCTTTCCTCCCATTTCCACAAACAGCTTGCCGTCGTTTGCGGGAATCAAAGCCGGGACCCTTGCGCCTTGCCGAACGACGTAATCTTGCAATCCCACGCTGAACAGACTGCGCTCGGGGGTGCGATGCAGGAGCTTTAGGCTGCGCGGCCCTTTGTTCGTCTCGATTTTCCAAATCGCTCCGCCTTTGTCGGGCTTCGAAGTGATCAGGGTGCGAGAGCTCACCTTCATGTCGTATTGGCGCATGACCTGTTCGGCTATCGCATCGACCTCAGGAGGCACCTGCAAATCCCAGTTCACGGGAGCCGGCTCCGTCCCCGTCCGGGTGTCCCATGGCGTAATCAGATACTGTTCCATTCCATTCCCCCCACGTTGCCTTATGGAGATCTCTACGAATTCTTAATAAATTATTCGTCGCATTTTGAACACGAAACGGACAAATAGCCATGGGGATAAGCCAATTCGGCTCCACTACAGGGATACCCGCTGCCTCTCCCCCCGTTCTCAAACAAAAAAGCGCCTTGGCCTGTACGGTTTGTACAGACCAAGGCGCCCCCAAAACGAGTGAATCGCATCCACCCATTCAGCCAATCATCAAGAGCTCCCGGATTTCCTGCTCCGTCAAGCTGGACAGCGCCTCGCTGCCGGGCTGGATGACTTCCTGAATGAGATTTTTCTTTCGCTGCTGAAGCTCGTACATTTTTTCTTCCACGGTTCCTTCTGCGACGAGTCGGATGACTTGCACGACATTTTTTTGGCCGATCCGGTGTGCCCGATCCGTAGCTTGCTCCTCCACCGCCGGATTCCACCACAAGTCGTAAAGGATCACCGTGTCGGCCCCGGTCAAATTCAAACCGGTACCTCCTGCCTTGAGCGACAGCAGGAACAGGTTCCCCTCCCCTTCATTAAAGCGCTGGCAGAGCTCCACGCGCTTCGCTGCGGGCGTGCTCCCGTCCAAATAGAAGAACGGAACACCCGCACTGCCCAGCTCTCGTCCAATCAGACCGAGCATCTCGGTGAATTGGGAAAACAGCAGCACCCTTCTGCCTGCGCTGCGGCATTCCTCTACGATATCCAGCACTTGCTCGAACTTGGCAGAGCTGCCCTTGTAGTCTTCGACGAACAAGGCGGGATGGCAGCACAGCTGCCGCAGCCTGGTCAATCCGGCCAAGATTTTGATCCGGTTTTTCTGGAAACTCTCTTCGTCCAGATGCTTCAGCGTCTCCTGGCGCAGCTTGGCCAGATAGGCGGCGTACAGCTTTTTCTGCTCCGGCAACAGAGCGGAAGGCTGCAGCGTCTCGATCTTGTCCGGCAGCTCGCGCAGGACATCCGCCTTGACTCTGCGGAGCAAAAACGGACGGACGCGCTTTGCCACCGCTTCCCGGGTCATTTCGTTGAAGGCTCTCCTTCCCGGGAACAGTCCTGGAAAGACGGCGTCATAAATCGACCACAGCTCTTCCAGCCCGTTTTCCACGGGTGTCCCTGTCAGTGCGAAGCGATGAGCAGCCTGAATGCTCTTGACCGCCTGCGCCGTCTGAGTGGCGTGATTTTTGAACGCTTGGGCCTCATCCAGGATGAGCGTATGAAACGAGAGGCTTCCATACAGCGTTTCATCCCGGCGCAAGAGCGGATACGAGGTGATGATGACGTCGACTTGATCGGCTTCTCCCCACACCTTCGCCCTCTCGCTTTTCGTGCCGTCCGCGATCACGGTGCGCACTTCTGGCGCGAATTTTTTCAGCTCGCTCTGCCAGTTGTACAAGAGCGAAGCAGGCGAGACGATGAGGGCCGGCTGCCTGCGCTCCCGGATCTCCGGTAGGACCGACAAGAGAAACGCAATGCTTTGCACCGTTTTGCCGAGTCCCATATCGTCTGCCAGAACGCCGCCGAAGTGATAATGGGCAAGCGTCTTCAACCACTGATATCCGTACACCTGATAGTCCCGCAAAATGCTCTTCAGACTGCCTGGGACCGGGAAGTCCAGACTGTCCGGATGCTTCATGTTCTCCAGCAGATGTCGGAACGCTTTGCCAAACGAGACATTCTTCCCCTTGCTGTCCGAGTCCAGCATGGCCAATCCGCGCACGACCGGAATCCGGAGGGTCCGTCCCTCGATCTCTTCGCCGCTGATCCCCAGCTCGCCCATCAGGCGGTGAATGTTTTGAAAGTCTTCGCTCTCAAGAGGCAGCAGCGCTCCGTTGGGCAGGCGATAATACTTCCTCTTCTCTTCCAGCGAACGCAATAGCCCGCGAATCTCCGCTTCCGGTATTCCATCGATGTCAAATTGGAACTCGAGCCAGTTGGTCCGCTCGTCCATATCCACTCTCACTTTTGGAGGTGCAAAGCCCGTGAGCAGCCTCACTTTGACTGCGGAGGTGGCGTACACCCTGACCAGCTTTTCCAGCTGGGGAACCATGTGGTACAAGAAATCGTACTGAGCTTCTTCATCATCCAGATAGTACCCGGCCTCGGTACGGGTAAAGGCGCTTTCCTCCATCAACTCCAGGATTTGGCGTTCCTTCTCTCCGTCTCGGAGCACGATCAGATCGGTCACTTTTGCGAGTGCGGCATCCTCCAGCGGATTGAACACGATATCCCCGTACTGAAATTCCAACCCCGCCAGGAGCCGGTCCCGGATCCGGTCCAGGTAAAGCTTGGCCGACAGCTGCGTCCGCACCATCCTCTGCGATACGGAGGGAGAGATCGCAACGCTCCCGATTTTTTTCAGCTCCGGGACGACTTGGGCGAGAAAAGGCTCCATTTGCTCCTGTCCAATTTGCAGCTGCCGCCTTCCGGTAGAAGCCAGCATCCCTTTCAACTGCTGGAGGCGGCGGCACATGGCTGGCGTCAGCTCATAGAGCTTGCCCTCTGCGACAGCCAAACGATACGAATCCAGGACTGTCACCTTTTCCAAACCATCTACTGCGAACTGATAATGGGCGGGCGATCCCTGGTCAAATGAAAAAGACAACGGCAGCGGTGCATCAGACGACGCGATCCCATCATACGTCTTCTCGCCCGCCTCAAACGAAACGGCCTGGACCTGTTCTAGCGCCCGCTGCAGCATTTCCCACATCAGAGGCGGAACGAGCAGTGTCCGCGTATCCGTCTCGCGGCTGTGGAGCGCGGAGCGGTGCGACGACTCGCGATACAGCTTTTCATTTGCCTCGATCTCGATCAGCTGTTCGAGGACAGCCACGTCCTCCCGCAAAAAGCAGTGCAAATCGGGCTCGTAGGTGAAATGGCTGGAAAACTCGTAGGGCTTGCCTTGCTCGACCCGCTCCAAAAACTCTTTTATTTTTTTCACAATGTATCGCCGCTTGGTTCCGACTCGCAGCTCGATACCGAACATGTATTTTTGGTAGCCGTACGAAACGAGCTTGCACACGTACTCGATCTCCAGAGGGGTCCGTGCGTCAAATCGCATCTTGCCGGCTTTTCGTTCCGGATGGGCAAACAGACCGAGCATTTTTGCGGTCAGCTGCCTGTCGTAGGCAAGATCGGCTGCGTCTGGAGCATGTGCGTTGCGGCTCCACTCCCGTCCTGTGCCGAACCGCTCGGGGATGGCCGGTGTTCTGCCGTCCGCCTGCAGATCCAGGATAGCCAGCAGAACAGCCGCTACGTGCTGGCAGTCCTGATCGTAGGAGCGCAGCTTGGGGCAGGTGCAATCCGTCTGGACAGCGCCATCCGCAAATACAACGGTCACCCGATCGCTCGCCGCTCCCTTGATCGTCGCTTCGTAGCGCGGACCTTCCGGATCGTAATCCGTAAACGTCACTTTATTTGCGCGATGGTATGCCTTCCCGCGCTCATACGACATATGCCCGCATCGCTGCTGAATATAGCGGTGTGTCAACTGAACGTCCATAGCTGCAAATCCTTTCTGTTCTCTTCCACGTATCTGTCGTTCTTTTTGCCGATATTCTCATGATAACAGATTGCCCACGAGCAGAGGAAAAGAAAAAGATGCGCCGGGGACGCACCTTTGTTGGCTTCGATACGGAGAGAATCTCCTTACCGCACGAACCCTTCATTTTCATTTTCATCTTCTTCATCGATGTCGTCTTCTACGACTGGAGGATTATTCCCTGCGAAGATGTACTTTCTCTTCCTTCCGTCCCTGTATTCAACCTTCACTTTGATTTCCACGATCTCATCATCGTCGCCGACCTTTTCTCTCAAATACTTCAACCATTTCAGTCCCATGCCGCCACCTCCTGGTCCTGGATGATTTCACAGCGGAAACGTCAGCGTAAACTCCGTTGACTTTACACTATATGAGAGGAGCTTCAGCATGGTATGAGCGGTTGTCACTCCTCTTTCGCCAAATCATTCCACCGTCTTCCATCTGTGCTCTCCTGAAGCTGTACATAATCGGCAAGGGACTGGACAAACTTTCTTCGAAGCCAGTGAACTAAGATGTTTGCAGAAAGGACGTGAAGCTTGCAAATGGACAAAGCGGGTATGAGGCTGACTGCCCAGAAGAGTCCGGTCTGGTCGAAATGGCGGCTCGTTTGCATGTGCCTATTGCTGTTGTTGCTCTCCCCGATCCACGCTGCTCTCGCCTATCAGGACCAGCCGTATCACTTCGGATTCAAAAAAAGCAAAAACGGTCAGCTCCCTTCCATTAATGAAGAAGGATTTAAGCATGTCGTCGATCGCCACGGAGCCGTTTTTCTCGGAGACACAACGAAAAAAGAACTGTATCTGACGTTCGACAACGGATATGAGAACGGCTATACCTCCTCGATTCTCGATACGCTGCTCGCGCGAAAGGTGCCTGCCATTTTCTTTGTTACCGGCCATTATGTAAAAGACCAGCCCGAGCTGCTGAAGCGTATGGCGACAGAAGGACACCTCATCGGGAACCACTCCTGGAGCCATCCGGACATGACCACGATCTCAAACGAAAAAGTCAAGGAAGAGCTGGCGAAGGTAAAAGAAGCCGTGGCGCAGGTGACCGGGCAAAAGGAAATGCGGTATTTGCGCCCTCCCCGGGGAATCTTTAGCGACCGGACGCTGGGCGTCACGAAAGAGCTGGGCTATACCAACGTCTTTTGGTCAGTGGCCTACCGCGATTGGGACACCAAGGTGCAACGCGGATGGAAATACGCCTACGACAATGTGATGGCACAACTGCATCCAGGGGCGGTCATCCTGCTCCATTCCGTCTCCAAGGACAACGCCGATGCCCTTGGCGCTATCATCGACGCAGCCAGGAAGCAAGGGTACGAATTCAAGGCGCTGGATCAACTGCCGCCCCGCTGAGGGCTCCCGCCACCTTTTCCTGTCAAAGGAAAAACTCCCGCGAACCACCTTCGGCCGCGGGAGTTTTTTTGCGGGAATCGATTAGTCTCGGTCGAGCAGAGACGCTCCGGCAATACCCGGATGCGTCATTTCGAACGGATCGAGGATCAGATCCAGTTCTTCTTCAGTCAGCACGTTGTAATGCAGGCACAGTTCGCGGACGGATTTTCCGGTCAAAATGGCTTCGCGGGCGATCCGCGCAGCTGTTTCGTAACCCAGGTGCGGGTTTACCGCCGTGATGACCCCTACACTTTTCTCCACGTATTCTTTCATCCGTTCGCGGTTGGCTTCGATACCGGCCAGGCAGTGCTGCGTAAATACACGGAACGCATTGTCCATGATGCTGATCGATTGCAGCAGGTTGAAGACCAGCACAGGCTCCATGACGTTCAGCTCCAGCTGTCCGGCTTCGGAAGCCAGGCAAATCGTGTGATCGTTGCCAATGACCTGGAACGCCACTTGGTTGATGACCTCTGCCATAACCGGATTGACTTTCCCCGGCATGATGGAGGATCCTGGCTGGCGAGCCGGCAAGGAAATTTCACCAAGGCCTGCACGAGGACCCGAAGCCATCAGGCGAAGGTCGTTTGCCATCTTGGACATGTTCATCATGCAAACTTTCAGCGCGGCGGAAACCTCCGTGTACGCGTCTGTATTTTGCGTTGCATCCACGAGATGCTCCGCTCCTGTCAGAGGGAAGCCCGTGATCTCCGCCAGCTTTTGCACGACAGTAGTGATGTAGCGAGGATCGGCGTTCAGCCCGGTGCCTACTGCCGTCGCCCCCATGTTTACCTCGTACAGGTGCTGACGGGACTGCTTGATCCGCTTCATATCGCGCTCAAGCACGCGACGGTAAGCTTCGAACTCCTGTCCCAGACGGATCGGAACCGCGTCTTGCAAGTGAGTCCGGCCCATTTTGATCACGTCGTCGAACTCTCTTGCTTTTTGACCGAAGACATCGTGCATGTTCTCCATCGTCACGAGCAGTTTTTCCAACAGGTCCAGCGTAGCGATATGGATCGCGGTCGGAAACGCGTCATTGGTAGATTGGGACATATTGACATGCGTGTTCGGGCTGAGGTGGAAGTAGTCTCCCTTTTTCTCGCCCATCAGTTCCAAGCCACGGTTCGCAATGACTTCATTGGCGTTCATGTTGATGGATGTACCCGCTCCCCCCTGGATCGGGTCAACGATGAACTGATCATGCCATTTTCCTTCGATGATTTCCTCAGCGGCGGTAACGATGGCATTGCCCAATTTCGGGTTGAGGCGCGAAACCTCCATATTGGCAAGCGCTGCCGCTTTTTTAACCATGGCCATCGCGATGATCAGGGACGAGTGCAGACGGTAACCCGTAATCGGGAAGTTTTCCGTCGCCCGCATCGTTTGCACGCCGTAATAGGCATGGACAGGAATTTCTTTTTCACCGAGGAAGTCTTTTTCAATTCGGTAGGTTTGTTCTGCCATTTTGGATTCGACCAGCTTTCTGCGATAATAGTGGAACGATCTTCGCCACTATTTTACCATAGAAATGACGTTATGGACGCTTCGAGTGGAACACACTCTCCTCTTTTTACGTCTTAGTATGTGTGAAGCGTCTTGACTATCCAGAGAAACGAGGGATTTTCATGAAAAAAATCGGGGTCCTCCTCTTCGCCGTCTTGCTTTTGCAAGGGTGTGCCAGCGATCAGGCGACCAGTCCCGGCACCGACGCCGAGCCGCAAAAACCACCCGTGGCCGAGCAGCCGCAAACACCGGCGGAACCGTCCGAACAGCCTTCCACGCAAGAACCGCAATCTCCTGACAGCACGACCGGCGAGGGCAAAAAAGACTCAGAGAAGCAAGATGTGTACGCCAACGATCTTTTCCGGCAAGTGACCGTAAAAAAAACCGGGACCGATACGTTTGAGGTAAAAGGCCAGGCACAGGTATTCGAGGGTGTCGTCAGCTACGTCGTCGAGGACGGGCACAACGAGCTCGTGAAAGGCTCCATCCAAACCTCCGCCGGCGCTCCTGCCTGGGGCGACTTTACCCACACGCTTACGGTGAAGAAGGCCGATCCGAACACCACCCTGACGCTGATCCTGTTTGAAACGAGCGCAAAAGACGGCAGCCGGCGAAGCGAGCTGATCCTCCCGCTTCCGGAATAATCGCCTGCCACAACGCAATCTTGCAAAAATGGGCACGCCAAAAAACAAAATGACCGTCAAGCACTCTGCGACTGTCCGGGAGTCCTGACAAAAAAGCCCCCTGATACGCTGCTGAAGCGCTGTCAGGGGGACGATTCATGTGGCGTCGATTAGGCGCTGGCTTTTCCGTCCGCTTGCTGGACGGCTTTTTTCTTGGCGATCTGATTGGCGATCAGCGTGATGAGTAGCGAGCAAATCAGGCCACTGGCCATAGCGGCGATAAAGCCCAGCATGCTGTTCGACAGCAGCGGAGCCATAACGGAGGGAACGTAAGCCGTGCCTCGCACGTCAAATACCCCTACCATCATCCCCGCGATTCCTGCAGATGCGATCGCGCCCGCAAATACCAGCTTGTTGGAAAACATAAAGGGATAGGCCGCCTCAACGAAAGTGCCGAAGCCCATATTGATGAGAAAGCCCGGAGCGGCGACAGTAGCCTCGCTCTTGTCACGCGGGAGGATCATATTCGCCAGCGTAATGCCCGCCGACACCATGACCAGTCCAACCATATCCACGGCGCCAAGGAAGCTGTTTCCCGTTTTCTCCATTTCCAACAGGACGATGGGGAGGATGGCAGCGTGATAGACGCCGCCGATAATCGCGGGCCATATGAGCAGCCCGGCGATGAGGCCCGCCAAAATCGGACTGTACGAGACGGCTCCTTCGATCAGCACTTTCACCCATTCTCCGGCTTGCAGGGCGACAGGAGCCAACAGGTAGTAGACGATCAGCCCCGCGATCAGACCGGATACCCCTCCGGCGATGATATTGACGGTCGTGGTCGGAAATTTCCACTCAATACACGTGCGAAACAGCACGTTGACAAGCAGGCCTGCTCCGATCCCGCCGATCATTCCGCCGATGATGCCGCCGTCTACGGACAAGATCCCCGCCAAAACACCCGCCACGACCGATACTTCCTCCATGTCTGACACTTGTTTTGCTGCGATGGCGGCAATGACCACCGGCAGGGCCTTGATCAAGACGTCGAACACGCCGCTGAGCATGTCCAATCCGGGAATTTTGCTGAGGGCCAGGATCAGAGCCAGCGCGATAAAGCCGGGAAGCGACGACATCATGATCCCTCGGATGTTGATCCTCTTCCAGGGGCTGCCCGCAGACGTATCCGTTCCCGTTCCCTTTCCCTCGCCGATTACCGGCCGGTAGGAAAGGCCCCACTTCTTGGCAAAGGCCGTCATAAAACTGATGGCGCGAGTGCGGTTCGTCGTGCCCGTCGTTCCTGACGTCAGCAGCACATTGGCCCCTTTTGCGCTGATGAGCGCCATCGAGGTTCCACCCGTCCCCACGATCGGAATTTGTTTCTTCACTGCCGCTGCCACCACTTGGGCATTGGTACCATTGGGATCGGCGCTCATGCTGATGAGGCCGTCCACCAGCCCGTCTGTCAGCTGCCGAGCCAGTTCCGCGTCCGTGCTTTGCACATACTGGTTGCACTCCTCCAGCGTGCCCGTAAACGCGACCACGATACCGCCCGCTTCTGCCTTCCAGGAATAGACGGCCGCTTCTGTCTTCCCTCCTGCCGTATCCATGGAGCCTTCCGCCGCAATAAACTGAACGCCTGCGATCTCGATCCCTGCCGATCCGGCCTGGAGCTGTATCTCCCTGAGCAGCTTCTGCGGATCTTTTCCTCCCAGGTTGTACAAATTTCCCCCACTGCTTCCGATGATGACGATCCGTTTCATGCGTCTGTGCCCCCTGGCTTTTGCTATAGTAAAGCGATGCTTTGGTAAATCGACATAGCTTTACTTTAGTGAAGCAAGAGCCAAATTTCAATCCTTTCTGTCTTTTCCTCCAAAAAAGAAGAGAAAAATCGAATTTCTTGATCGAACTCAGGAAAATGATGGTATATTGGAAAAGGCCTTCCCGTCACCATTTTTCCGAAAAGTCGAAACCCTCTCCGCATGCAGAGAGGGTTTCATTGAAATTCGTTTCTTATATGGTGCTAGAGCTGCTTTCGCTCCTAGTCATGCTGTTCCTTTTGCGCATCTTGCTCTTCTTTGAAGCAGTCCATGCAGAGGGCACTGTTGTTTTCGATCTCATACTCTGTCAAGCGAGCCTGGCACGATTTGCACTGTCTCTCCGTTAATACCAAGTTCAAGACTATATCTCCTCTCATTGATGTACATTGGTCTAGTTTCATTATAACCGAGGAATGATATGCAACCAGTGGATTTGTGTTAAAATTTCGTGAATTCTCTCACAAAATAATTGGAGGATGCCATGAACTCTCCCTACCTGTCGTATACGCTGGCCCTAGAGCCTTTTCAACTGTTTTCGCCAAGCCATCTGATCAGCCTGCTTCTCACCGTGCTGCTCGCCTTCGTACTTTTCATCTGCCGCCGCATGCTGCGCAAGCCAAGCGCCGATGTCCTCGCCCGATCCCTGTTGGCCGGCGTGCTTGCGCTGTCCGAGCTTTGCTTCCAGCTTTGGCATGTCTGGACGAATACGTGGTCGATCGGGGAAGCTTTGCCGCTGCAGCTGTGCAGCGTCATGCTCCTCCTGTCGATGTTCATGCTGCTGACAGGCAGCTATCGCCTGTACGAAGTGACGTTCTTCGCCGGCATCTGCGGAGCGACCCAGGCCTTGCTCACGCCTGAGCTGTTTTACCCCTTCCCGCATTTTCGCTTCATTCACTTCTTTGTGGCGCACGCCGGCATTGTCCTGGCCTGCCTGTACATGACTTGGGTACGCGGCTACCGACCGACGTTCGCTTCCGTCTTAAAATCGATGGCCGTTCTCAATCTTTTGCTGCTGATTGCCTTGCCCGTCAACCATTGGACGGGGGCGAATTACCTGTTTGTTTCGCGAAAGCCCGAGAACCCCAGCCTGATCGATTTTTTGGGACCGCACCCGTGGTATATCCTTTCGCTGGAGGCCGTCGCACTCGTGCTGTTTACCTTGCTGTACTTGCCTTTTCGCCTCCGCAGGCGCGCCGCCCATCCGAAACGGCTGGATGCGTGAGGAGGAAGGGCAGTCTTGCCCTCACGCCCACTCCCGTACCCATTCCTTCACACATTGAAAAAAACGAGTGGAAGCCGGAGACATATGCTTGAGGGATGGGACAGCGATGCCGAGCGAACGGTAATGCTCGCCTTCCAATGGAATCGTGCGGATATTCGGGGGAAGGCGAAACAGGATCATCTCCGGGAGGATGCTGATGCCCAGCCCGTTTTGCACCATGGCGATGATGGCATGGTCGTCCCCCAGCTCGTACTTCACCTGCGGCGAAAAGCGATACTGCTTGAAAATGCGCTGCAGGTCGTTGTCGCAGCCCGTCGTCGGCATGATGAAGTCCTCCTGCGCGAGTTCATCCACGCTCACGCTCTCCCGCTGGCTGAAGGGATGGCCATCGGTGACGATCACCATCATCCGATCCCGATGCAGCGGCTCGGTCTCCAACGCTTCGACTGTCGGCAAGGAGACGAACCCTAGGTCTACCGTACCTGTGGTGATCCAGTTTTCAATGTCATCGTAGTAGCCCTCGAAAATCTTTACCTGAATTGCCGGAAATTGATCTTGGAACCGCTTGAGGATACCTGGCAGCCATTGGGTCGACACGCTGGTAAACGTGCCGACGCGAACCGTTCCGACCTCGATTCCGTTGATCGCCGACACTTCCTGCAGCATCTGCTCCTGCCAGCGCAGCATTTCTCTCATGTATTTGAGCAGTCGCGCTCCATTGTCGGTCAAGCTGATTCCGGAACGCCCTCTCGTCAGGATCGTGAAGCCGTATTCTTTTTCCAGACTGGCAATGGCGTGGCTGATCGCCGACTGGGTCAGTCCGAGAATCTCCCCGGCCTTCGTCAAGCTCCCCGACTCGACCACCGTGACGAACACTTCAAACTTGCTGAGACTCACGGCTTCCTTCTCTCCTTTCCCATAAATTTCTCTCATGCAAAGAATGACAAACATTCATTTTCCTTATTGATAGGATACGTTTATACTTGGATCGACACAATATCCAGCCATCATCATCCTGTTTCCCGGCTCTAGGAGGAAGGTAACCGTTGAAAGCTCAAACAAAAGCGGATCTCGCCATGCTGCTCGTCACCCTCTTTTGGGGATCATCCTATTTGTTCATGCAAATGGGACTGACCGACCTCGCGACGTTCAATCTGATCGGCATCCGTTTTGGCATCGCCTTTGTCTTGGCCGCTTTGTTTTTTCACAAGCGCATCCTGCGTCCTTCGCGAAAAACTGTCTGGCACGCCTTGATCCTGGGGGCGATCCTGTTCGGAGTCTTTGCGACCGTCACTGCCGGAGTGAAGACGACGGCCGCTTCCCAGGCGGGCTTTCTCGTGAGTCTGACGGTCATTTTCGTTCCCCTGTTGTCCATTCTGCTGAAAAACAGGCCGGAGAACCGCGTATTTTTCGGGGCTGCGCTCGCTGTGGTCGGCATCGGCATGCTCACGCTGACCGAGCATCTCCAGATCAGCCGCGGCGATCTGCTGTGCATCGCAGCCGCCTTGTGCTACGCCACGCACATTATCGTCACGGGGAAACTGGCGCCGCAGTCGGACGCCATCCAGCTCGGAGTCTACCAGCTTGGCTTCGCCGCCTTGTTCGGCCTCCTCTTTTCGTTTGCCATCGAGACGCCGCGACTCCCGCACTCTCCAAAGGCTTGGCTGGCGGTGCTCGTCCTCAGCATCCTCTGCAGCGCCATCGGCTTCGTCGTGCAGACCATTGCCCAACAGTACACATCGCCTACCCACACCGGACTGATTTTTTCGCTGGAGCCTGTCTTCGCTGCCGTCTTCGCATTTTTGCTTACGGGCGAGACACTGTCGGTTCGCGGTTATATCGGAGCGGCTCTCGTCCTTGTCAGCGTGCTGATCGCCGAAATCGACTTCAAGCAGTGGCGGCGGGGAAAAAAGCAAAATACGGCAACGATCGCCAAGCAGGACCTGCCACTTTGAGCAGGCCTGCCTTTTTTACGTCTGTTTACAGATCCGTTTTCCCTGCTTGCCAGCCCGTCAGCTGGCTCCACTTATGCGCCTCCTGGAGCCTGCGCCAAATAAACGGGGACTTCGCGTCGACGTAGAGTGCCCTCTCATCGCGGTACTGCTCCGCCAGCCGGTATTTGAGGGCGGCGTAGTCCTGGCACCGCTCCGGGTGTGCCCGCAGAAAATCCCGGAACAGCAGCGACATTTGCTCCGACCAGCTCCCGCTCCTCCTGACGTGTACGTGCGTCCGTTCTTCACCGGGGAGCTCGCGAAAATACCGTTTGCTGAGGTCCGGATTCTCTTTCCGGTAGGCAAATCCCGCTGCACGCATCCGGTCTGTGAGCTCGTCCATCGGCTCAAAGGAAGCAACGGAAACCTGGATGTCAATGACCGGCTTGGCGTCAAGCCAAGGTACAGATGTCGAGCCGATGTGGTCAATCCGGATAGCCAGCTCCCCCAGCGCCTCGCGCAGTCTCTTTGCTCTTTCGCTGAACATGCGGGGCCATTCATCCCGATAGGCCACGACCTCGATCCGTTCACTCATGGTTCAATCCCCTCTTTCTTCATAATCTTGCAGACAAAGGGTATACTCCAGATGCACCCCTCTACGCTTAGGACTTCGGAGGTATTTCCCTTGAATCGTTACGTCTTGCCTTTTCAAGCTGTAGATAAAGAGTCGCTTTCCCTGGTTGGAGGAAAAGGGGCCAATCTGGGTGAAATGACGCGGGCAGGGTTCCCCGTCCCTCCCGGTTTTTGCATCACGACGGAAGCTTTTTCGGCACTCACACAGACGAGCGGCGAATTTGCTGGCCTCCTGCGCGCCTTGGACGAGCTGGAGCCTGGCGAACTGGACAAAATTCATCGGGTTGGCGGCGATCTTCGGCTGCATATCGAATCGCTCCCGATTCCTGAAGAGATCCTGACCGCTGTACTGGCGCAGTGGACCGAGCTCGGTTCGCTCCATTCGTACGCCGTGCGTTCGAGCGCGACGGCGGAGGATTTGCCGACGGCTTCATTTGCCGGCCAACAGGAGACGTTCCTGAATGTAAAGGGCGAGCTCCAGCTCCTCGCCGCGATCCGCGGGTGCTGGGCCTCGCTCTTCTCCGACCGGGCGATCGTCTACCGGATGAAAAACGGCTTCGACCATCGGGCCGTCGAGCTCGCCATCGTGGTCCAGCAAATGGTTTTTCCTGAGGTGTCCGGCATCATGTTTACCGCCGATCCCGTCAGCGGCCACAGGGGCATCGTCACCATCGAGGCCAGCCTCGGCCTGGGAGAAGCGCTGGTTTCCGGGCTGGTTTCTCCCGACCGCTATCAGATCAAGGACGATGCGATCGAAGACAAGCACATCTCGACCAAACGGATAGCGATTCACGCGCTGGCCCAAGGGGGAACGATCAAATCGGAAATCCCTGCTTCCGAAAGAAGCAAACAGGCCTTGCCCGATGAACGGATCCTCGAGCTGGCGGGAATCGGCAAGCAAATCGAGCAGCACTACGGGTCGGAGCAAGACATCGAATGGGCCTTGGCCGGCGGGAAGCTCTATATTCTCCAGGCACGGCCCATTACCTCCCTGTTCCCCCTCCCGGATGTGTCCGACGATCAATTCCACGTCTTCCTGTCGTTCGGTCATCAGCAAATGATGACAGAGCCCATGTCCCCGATGGCGATCTCCCTCTGGAAAACGTTCTTTCCGTCCAGGACGGGCACGCGCAAGCAGTCGATCGTGGAAGCGGGCGGCCGACTGTTCATGGACCCTACCGACATGCTGCGCTATGAATACGTGCAGCAGCTCTATCCGAAGATGATGAGCAAGATGGACGAACTGATGAGCCTGGCGCTGTCGGAGGTGCTTGCGCGCGATGAATTCAAGAAGACCAATCCGATCGAGCCGTTGAAAACGCAGCTCTTCCAAGCCGCGGGCCCGATCGTGACGATATTGCTCAAAGATCTGATCGCGGTGGACAGCGAGCAAGTGTACAAAGGCATTCTCGACTTTATGCGGTCGCGGATCCGCCAGACCAAGGAACGACTCTCGTCACTCTCCGGCGCAGAACGGGTCGCCGCCATCGGGCAAGATGCCGGCAAGCTTCTGCAGGATTTGTTCGCCAACGACATCCACTACTTCGTCTCCGGCATGCTCGCCTTCCAGCTGATTCAGCTCTTTTGCACCTGGTGGCTGCAGCAGCCGGAAGACCTTTCCCCTTTGCAAAAGTCGCTTCCGCACAACGTCACGGCCGAGATGGGATTGAGGATCGGGGATTTGGCGGATACGGCCCGGCCTTTCCCCGAGCTGGTCCGCTATCTCCAAGAAAATCAAACCCGCTCATTCATGGAAGGGCTGGACAGTGTGGAAGGAGGAGCCGCTTTTCGCGAGCAGTTGGAGACGTTCCTCCTGCACTTCGGCGCCCGCTGCCCCGGTGAAATCGATCTCGCCAGACCGCGCTGGCGGGAAGATCCGTCCATGCTGCTCGCCTCGATCCTCGGGCACTTGCGCACAGTAGGCCCCGGCGAGCACCGGGAGCGGTTCCGGCAAGGGGCGGCTCAGGCGGACGAAACGGCAGGGCGCATTTTGGAACGGCTGAAAGAGACTCCTGACGGCGAGTTCAAGCATTCGTTTCTCTCTCGGCTGCTGACCGTCTACCGCAGCATCGGAGGCCTCAGGGAGAACCACAAGTTCGTCATCGTCCTGCATCTCGACCTGTACAAAAAGGCGGTTCTGGAAGAAGCGGAAAAGCTCGTGCAAACTGGCAGGATCTCGGATGTATCCGATGTGTTTTTTCTAGGCCTGCCGGAGCTGCAAGCGGTATTGGAGGATCGATTCAGCGGTGACCTGCCGTCGCTGATCGAATCAAGGAAAAAGGCTTACGAGCACTATCAAAAGCTGAGCCCTCCCCGGGTGATGACCAGCGAAGGCGAGGTCGTGGTCGGCAAACGCGACCTCTCCGCCTTTCCGCCGGGTGCTCTCGTCGGTACGCCAGTCTCTCCCGGCTTGGTGGAAGGCTATGCCAAAATCGTTCTGAAACCGGAAGCCGCGTCCATACAGCCGGACGAGATCATCCTCGCACCATTTACCGATCCGGGCTGGACGCCGTTGTTCCATCAGGCGAAAGGGCTTGTCACCGAGGTCGGCGGGGTGATGACGCACGGCGCCGTCGTGGCCCGGGAATACGGGATTCCTGCTGTCGCCGGGATCGAAGGTGTTACCCGCCTGATCAAAGACGGACAACGAATTCGCCTGGACGGGACGCAAGGGTATGTACTGGCTGTGGAGGAGAACCCTCCGTCCTAGTCCCTCGAATAACGGCAACAAGCCCAAAACCGGAGGGATCTCCATTGGGCTTGTTTTGCTTTGACTACCGCTGATACTGCACCTTGCCGCCAATGACCGTCATCAACACCTTGGTCGTGAGCAGCTCATCAGGGTCCATCGAGAACAAGTCATTCGAGTAGACCGTCATATCCGCGTATTTCCCACGGGACAGTGTGCCTTTCACGTGGCCTTCCCGGGTCACGGCCGCGCTTCCCTGTGTAAACAAATGAATGGCCTCCTGCATCGTCAGCTTCTCCTGTGGGAGGTACCCTTCGTGAGACTCCCCCGGCGCCTTTCGCGTGACAGCTGCATGGATCCCGAGCAATGGGTCGATCGGTTCGACGGGGGTATCCGAACCGGCTGCGCATATGATCCCTCGCTCCATCATCGTCTTCCAGATGTACGAATAACGGATACGCTCTTCTCCCACCCGGTCGATCACCCACGGAAAGTCACCGGCCAAAAACCGCGGCTGAATATCCGCGATGCGATGTGGATGCGCCAAGCGGTCCAGCAGATCCGGACGCAAAATTTGCGTATGGATGAGCCGGTCCGGATAAGCCGCAGGGGCAAATTGGTCCAGACTGTCCAAGACCATCTCCAGCGCCTTGTCGCCAATGGTGTGGACGGCAATCGGCATGCCCAGATCGCGAGCCTGCCGCACCAGCTCGGTCATAGCCCCCTCCTCATGCACCGGATAGCCGCTGGTCGACGGGTCGTCCGCATACGGAGCCGACAGATACGCCGTACGACGGCCCAGGGCTCCGTCTGCGAATATTTTCACCGCCCCGATCTGTACGTGGCTGTCCCCATAGCCCGCCCGCATGTTCTTCTCGCGCAATTCGTCCATGTACGGATAATAGATGAGGAGGTTGCAGCGCAGCCCTAGCCCTTCCCCTGCCACCAGCTCGTTGTACAGCTGGTACGTCTGCGCAGGGCCCCTCAGTTCGCGGCAGTCTTCCGTGTGGGCTCCGGTAAGGCCATGCTCGAGCGCATAGCGGATGGAGCTGCGCAACGCCTGCTTCAAATGATCGTACCCGGGCTTGGGGATATGCGGCGTGATCAGGTTGGAGGCCGTCTCCAGCAGCATGCCCGTCGGTTTTCCCGTCGCGGGATCCCGCTCGACCACTCCCCCTGCAGGCACCTCGATTCCTGCATGATAGCCACTGATCTCCAGCGCCTTGCTGTTTACGAGGTGCGCATGGCCGCATACGCGCGAAAGCATGATCGGACAATGCGGCGCGACCTGATCGAGCTCGGCGATCGTCGGAATCCCTCCGCCTCCTGGAAACAGGTTCTCGTCCCAGCTGTGGCCCACGATCCATTCGTTGTGCGGCGTTTGCTCCGCCTTTCGCTTGATTTGCGCCAGCAGCTCGTCCTTGGAGGCAGCCTTGCTCAAATCGAGCTGAAGAAATGTCAAACCCAGCCAGCCCAAGTGAAGGTGGCTGTCTATCAATCCTGGCGTCGCAGTGCACCCTTGCAGGTCGACGATCCGGGCATCGCTCCTGCCCCATTGCAGCATCATTTCCGCGTTTGAACCAAGATCCTGTACGATGCCATCCTTGGCAACGAGCGCTTCCACAAGCAAATGCTGCGGATCGCCCGTGTAGATCCGGCCATTGGTAAAGATAGTCGTTGTCATGTCTCTCCCCCTTTGTGTTTCCTAGCTTCTTATTCGGGCACAGTCCCTTCGTTTTCCTTCCGGAGGCACACATTTTTGACGAAATGGCGGTCAACTGGAAAATCGCCGCTTTTTGTCTATTCCCTGTCCCATTCGGGCACGTTAATGATCAGGACCATCATTCAACGACCTGTGGGAGGGGCAGACACATGCACCAAAAGACAAAGACCGGCTTCCCCGCCTTTGGCAAGTGGCAGCCGCAATCCGGACAAAGGGAGGACCAGGAGCACCAGCGAGGGCACGGAACGCTCGACACCCAAGCCAGACTCCTCTTGATCGTCAACGTCCTCTTCATTACGGCCGGGGCCTTGTCGGGCACGTTCGTCAACGTCTACCTGTGGAAGGTGAAAAGCCAGTTCGCTCCCATCGCCTGGTTTACGTTTGCCACCTATCTCGCAAGCGCCCTCACGTTTTGGCTGGCTGGTGCCTGGGTGAAGCGCTACAACAAAATGAACGCACTGCGCCTGGGCATGGCCATCTCCGCCCTGTTCTACCTGCTCGTGCTGCTGCTCGGCACCAAGGTCGTGGCGTATGCCGCCCTCCTCGGAGTGGTGCAAGGAATGGCAAACGGCTTTTTTTGGCTATCGTACAACGTCGTGTACTTTGAAATCACCGGTCCGGACAATCGAGACCTATTCAACGGCTGGGCAGGCCTGCTCGCTTCCGGCGGCGGCATGCTCGCGCCCTGGATCTCCGGTATTCTCATCTCCCGCATGACCGATGCAAAAGGGTATACGCTCATTTTTACCTTGTCCCTCGTCTTGTTCGTCATCGGAGTCGTCATCAGCTTTTTCCTGAAAAAACGGCAGTCCGAGGGTGATTACCACTGGACATTCGCCGTTCGGAGCTTGCGCCGGGACGCCGATTGGCGCTGGGCGTTCGCCGCTTTGGCGGGACAAGGCCTGCGCGAAGGACTTTTTGGATTCATTATCGGACTCATGGTGTACATCGCCACCAAAAGCGAAATGACGCTGGGCAACTACTGGCTGATCACGTCGGCGGTCGGCATTGTCAGCTACTTCGCCGTAGGCAAATGGCTGAAGCCGCGCTATCGCAGGTGGGGAATGTTTAGCGGCGCGCTGGTCATGACCGCCGCCGTCACTCTCTTCTTTTGGAAAGTGAGCTACGTGACCTTGCTTGCGTTCGGCGTAGCCGTCGGTTTGTTTTATCCGTTTTTTTCCGTACCGATTATTTCTACCGTCTTTGATCTGATCGGCACCAACGAGGAGAGCGCCCGAAATCGGGTCGAATACGTCATTCTCCGGGAATTTGGCTTGGACGCGGGGCGGCTGCTGGGCATCGTCATTTTCCTGATCGTGACTTCCTTCAGCACGTCGCCGGTCACGCTAAACTGGCTGATTCTCGTGGTTGGCACGGGTCCTTTGATCGCCTGGTTTTGCATGAGGCCGCTGTTTTTGAAAGGAGAAAAAGTCCGGTAAGCCTCCCCCGCTTGTTATGGCCGGCATCCGGTCCAGCTGAAATGGGAATTTTGCCCGATGCAACTCGTCTTTCCCTTGGTATAATTAGCTAAGAAATCTACTCGCTTTCCACTAGCGTACCAAGGAGAAGCATCGTGCAGAAAAAACGAATCCTATTGATCATCGCCTTTTTGCTGGCGCTGGGCTCTTACTTTTTCGAGCGGCACAGCCCGCAAACGCAGACTAGCAGCATCGAAGCGGATTACGTGCTGGAATTTCCGAGCAGCAAATACCCGCAAACAGCCGAGCACATCCGCTCCGCGATCGCCAAGGGACAATCGGCGGTCTGTACCATCGACCGGAGGGGCGCAGACAAAAACCGTGAAAAATCACTCAAGGGCGTCCCCACCAAGCCCAATTACGACCGCGACGAGTGGCCCATGGCGATGTGCCGGGAAGGCGGAAGCGGCGCGGATATCGCCTACATATCGCCCGCCGACAACCGCGGCGCCGGCGCGTGGATTGCCAACCGGCTCGAGGATTACCCGGATGGGACTCGGGTCAAAATCGTCGTCAAATAAATTTTGCCCCGGCAGGGCCACCGCTGAAAACAAAAAAGCGATGACGCCGGTTGCGAAATCGCTAGGGAAGAGACGTATTCAGCTTTTCCGGAGCGATGCCCCGAAATACGACGTCTACGCCATGAGCGAGCATCGATTCAAGCGATGCTCCTTCTTCATTTCGGAGCCAGGCCATGTACGATTCCAGGTAATACGACCAGAGCATGCGTGCAACGACCCGGCTAGGCGCATGGTCAGACAGTTCTCCCCGCTTTTTCCCCCGCTCCAGCGTCTGAAATAAGATCTCGATGAGTGGGGACTCCTCACTTAGCACGTCTCCTGAGCCCATGTACTCCCGCAAGGAAATGGCGGCCAGCTCGCGGTCGCCCTCAATAGACCGACATAGAATGCGGAGCATGTGATCGATCTGTTCCCTCGTCGATAGCTGCTCGACTTGCTCGTCAGCGGCAGCTTCCCTGATCATGTTTCCCCGCTGCTTGATGATCTCTTCGATCAACTCGTACTTCTTGGCAAAATGTTTGAAAAAGGTCGCCTTCGCCACATCTGCCTCCGTCGCAATTTCTCCCACGGTTGTTGCCTGGTATCCTTTTTCGCGAAACAGACGGATGGCGGTATCGTAGATCGTTTGGCGTGTCGCCAGTTTCTTCCGCTCCTGTCTTCCCACTGTGCCCACTGATCCCTCACTCGCTTTCTCCTTCAATCCCACCCGGAATTGAAGTCTGCTTTTTCGTCTGGTGGCAGCTATCTGTAGACGGTAGCTTCTTAGATTTTTAGTATAAGGGAAAAGATATAGGTGTGCTACCAAAAAAGAAATATTCGGAACATTGGCCCAGTGAATGGCCATTGCCTGATCTGGTTACCTTATCAACAACTGGCGTGCCCGCTCGCAGCAATCGAGAGCACGCCTCGCTTCTTTTCCTTGGCGAACGATTTCGGTACCCTATGCACTCTGGCGGTCGTCCATATATTGACGTTTGAAGGATTCCCCGATAAGATGGTCCGTATGTTGACTATTTCAAAGGAGACTTGCCTGTCGTGGATGCAAAAGTAAGCATTATTCTTCACTTGCTGCGGTTGTCTTCCCTGATCAACCGGATGGGGCTCCGCCTGATCGATGGAACCGGCTTGTCCAGCGTCCAGCAGTGGCAGTTGCTCGGCATCATTCGAAGAAATGAAGGAATTACCCTCGGCAAGCTGAGCGAGGCGGCCCTCGTCACCAAGCAAAACATGACCGGCCTCGTGGAGCGGATGCAAAGGGGCGGATGGATCGACACCTGGAGCGATCCCCACGACAAGAGGATAACTCGGGTCCGCATCACCGAAAAGGGAAAGGAAGCATTGGAAATCCTGCACCCGCGATCGATGCAGAGCAACGAGGAGACCTTTCACGCTTTTCAAAACGAAGAACTGGAGCGTTTGGACGAGATGCTTGAGCGGCTGTCTCGGACCTTGCGCATTCAACTGGACGGGGAGGAACAGAACCAAGAATGACAGCCTATCAGCGAAAAATTACCATCGCCCTGATGATCGCCACCTTTTTGTCGGCGATCGAGGTCACCATCGTCAGCACGGCCATGCCGACGATCGTCAAGAAACTCGGTGGCCTGGAGCTCATCAGTTGGGTGTACGCCGTGTATTTGCTTACATCGGCCGTGACCACCCCCATTTTCGGAAAGACGGCCGACCTTTTCGGACGCAAGAAGGTATTTTTGTTCGGGGCGGCTCTCTTCCTTTTGGGATCCATGCTGTGCGGGCTCTCCCAAAGCATGGAGCAGCTCATCTTTTTCCGCGCCGTTCAAGGGATCGGGGCAGGAGCTGTGGTTCCGATCACCTTTACGATCATCGGGGATATTTTCACCTTTGAAGAGCGGGCAAAAGTGCAGGGCCTCTTCGCCTCCATCTGGGGAATCGCCGGAATCTTTGGGCCCCTGCTTGGCGGATTTTTTGTCGATTACGTCAGCTGGCATTGGATTTTCTACATCAATATTCCGTTCGGCCTGATCTCCATTTGGCTCATCAGCAAAAACCTGAACGAAAAGCTGGAGAAGCGAAAGCGCCATATCGATTACGGGGGAGCGATCACCTTCACCGTCGGGACCAGCGCTTTGCTCTATGCCCTGCTTACCGGCGGCAACGATTATCCGTGGAATTCCGCTCCGATCTACGTGCTGTTTGCCGCAACCGTGATATTTCTGATCCTGTTTTTTGTCATCCAGATGCGGCATCCGGAACCGATGATCCCGCTGAAGCTGTTCCACTATCGGGAAGTCTCTGTGCCCAATCTGATCTCATTTTTGGCCAGCGCCATTCTCATCGGCATCACCGCCTACCTCCCCTTGTGGATCCAGGGCGCGCTCGGAAAAGGGGCGATCTATTCAGGACTGGTCCTGATGCCCATGTCCATCGGTTGGCCAATCGGCTCCACGGTCGGCGGGAGGATGCTCGTACGCGTCGGCCCCAAACGGCTGTCGCTGCTCGGCATCTTGCTGCTCGCCATCGGGACGTTTTGCCTGACCTTGATCACGCTTTCGACCCCTTCCTGGGTCATTTGGGTGATCGTGTTCGTGCTTGGCCTCGGCTTCGGCTTCTCCATCACCACGTTTACGATCGTGGTCCAATCCGCCGTCGACTGGAGCCTCAGAGGGGTCGCGACGTCTTCCAACACGTTTTTGCGGACGCTCGGGCAGACATTTGGCGTCGCCGTGCTGGGCACGTTTTTAAACTCGCAGATCGGCAGCCATTCCGATGCGAGCGGACAAGTTCCGCCTGAAATCCTCGCTGCCGGGATTCACCGCATTTTCTTGATCATTGCCGTTCTCGCTATCGTCTCTCTGGTCATCACCTTCTGGATTCCGAAGAAAAATCCGGAGCCCGCGCGCGACAAGGCTTCCTGATTCTGCCGGCCGCGGCATCATAGAGAAAGAAGGGATATTCGTTGCACCAATACATCGCACACATCGGCTCTTTTCCCATTCGCTCGTACAGCTTATTGTTCGTGCTGGCAATCGCTTTGGGCGTAGGAGTCACGCTTACCCTTGCCAAGCTGCAAAAAAAGGAGGAATTGGGCAATCACCTGATGAACCTCCTCGTCCCCATGATCATCGGCGCCATCATTGGCTCGCGGTTTTGGGCGGTCTTTTTCTTCGACTGGGACTTCTACTCCAAACATCCCGAAGAAATCATCGCGATCTGGCATGGCGGACTCTCCATCCAGGGGGGGATCGTGGGCGCTATTCTGGTCGGCATCTGGTACGTCCGCAAGCACAAGCTGTCTTTTTGGGAGCTGGCTGACCTTTGCGCTCCCGGGCTGATCCTGGGGCAGAGCATCGGACGCGATGCCAACCTGATGAACGGGGATGCCTTCGGTGATCCGACCGGCAGCAACTTCGGGATCCTGTACCCGGAAGGCACAAACGCCCGTTTGACATTCGGCGATCAGCCGCTTTGGCCGGCGGAGGTATGGGAAGGGCAGATGGATGTGATCATCTTCGCGCTGCTGCTGATCCTCATGCGCAAGCAACTGAAGCGCGGGTATCTGTTTTTGGCATACAACATCTTGTACAACATCGGCCGCTTTCTCCTGGAGCTCTTGCGGGGCGACTCGCCGCGCTACCTGTTTCACTGGACGGCGGCCCAATGGACATCCGTCTCTGTCATCGTCCTCGCGCTGGCAGCCGGAGTCTATCTCCACTTCCGCTCTCCGCAGGCGCAAGAAGAGGCGTCTTGACGACCTTTCATAAACGGCTCGGGAAATAGGACGGCTGCCTTCCTTTTGGACAGGCAGCCGTCCTTTTGATTTGTCTCGTTTCGGTGTGGGGCATGACTTGCATAGCGCGGAATATTCCCGTGGCGCATATGGCATATTATTTTCAAAATTGGTACGATGGTTTTCAAAGACTAGAAAGGATGTGCGAAAATTGACGAGGGCAGAATTAGCACAGCAAAGACTGGACGGCTATATCCGCGATCTGGACGAGCTGTTTCTCGAGCGAAAGAAGGACTATCCGCCCATTGTTCAACGAGCGATCGTGAACGAAATCAACCAGGTGCAAAAATCGATCAGACATTGGGAGCAAGTACTCCAGGAACAGGCCATCTCGTGATGGTCTGTTTCTTTGTGGAGAGCCGGTTTAAGCATGCGGGGTGCACCGTGTAGATCTGTCCTCCACTTGAGGATGACTTGTCCGGTACACGTACTCAGATCCTTCCGTACTTCCCGATGGTGCCGGGAATCACGACTTGCAGTTGGCCGTTCACCAGTTCGCCGATGCGGAAATCCGCTCATCCCCTTTTGACATCCAGATGAAAAATGAGTTCCTCTCCGTGCTCCCCATCGTACCTGAGACCGCGATCTTCGAATCCAGCTTTCCGGTACAAGCGGATCGCAGGCGTGTTGGTATGGTGGACGGTCAATATGATTTCGTCTGCGTCTGGAACATGCTTTGCCGCGATCCCGTGCAGCGACTGTAGCGTTTCCAGGGCGTAACCTTTCTTTTGGTGTCGGGCATCGATGGAAAACGACTTGAAAACGATCGCGTGAGGATGCTTCGTGTAGCGATTGCCGGATGGATCCGTATACAGCGCAAAGCAGCCTGCCAGTTGATCGCCGGCATAGATCAGGAACGGTTGGTTATGCGAGTCGTCCCGGTATTCTCGAATGACTTCGGCTGGCAGGGACGTGTAGACCGCCTGCCCTTCCGGCAGCTCATAGGAGGCGATGGCCGCGTCGGCGTCTTCCTGGTACGGTCTTATGGTAAGTCTGTTTCGGTGCTCCATTGTGCCACTCTCCTCCACTATCTGCGCAGCTTGACTAGGCTCTGCCCGTTGCTTCCCTTTGTTTGACACCCTTTCCATCATACCACATTTTTACATCCGTATTTTTCGGTCCACGTTTACGCTTCTTCATTCTTTGGCGCCTTGTTCTTTTCATCGTTCTCTTCATCGCGTATCTCCGGATCCCCTGCCTCGATTAACGGCTCGTAGGGATCATGCAGCCACTGAAACAGCGTCCCGGTCTTGAGCACTTCGTTTAACGGAAACTGGTTGATGTACGGATCCGGCGGGAACGGCTTCACAGGGGGGATCGGTGTCAGCTGGAGCTCATCGGGGACGTCACGTTTTGCCTGCTGTGGGACGTTCTCCCTCCTCGCAGGGGGCTGAGCATACTGCCCAATATAACCGGGAGGAGCATGCCCCGGCCCCCAGGGGTAGCCAACCCCCTGCCGCCCGCCGGCAAGCCCGTCCAGCCGTGGCGCTGGCCGCTTGCTCTCCATCCGCCTGTTCATAGGTCGTCCTCCTTTTTCGCCTTGCTTGCGCGCTGCTCCTCTTCCATGATGAAAAAGGCCTCCCGAAAGCGCTGGGAATGAACGATCTCTCGCCCGCGCAAATATTTCAGCACCTGGATCAGCTCCGGATCATCCGTGAGGTGGATCAGCCATTGATAGGTCGCCCGCGATTTTTCCTCGGCCGCGATATTGTCGGCCAGGTCGGCGATCGGGTCGCCCTTCGTCTGGATATAGGCGGCGGTCCATGGCACGCCATGCGCATCCGTATAAAACAGAGCCTTGTCGTGGTCGGCGTAATGCTCGCCAAGCCCCGCCTCCTTCATCTGAGCGGGGGTGGCATCCTTGATCAGCTTGTAGATGAGGGTCGCAACCACTTCCATATGCCCCAGCTCTTCTGTCCCGATATCAGTCAGCAGCGCTTTTATCCTTTTGTTCGGCATCGTGTAGCGCTGGTTCAAATAGCGAAGCGCAGCGGACAACTCCCCGTCCGGTCCGCCGTACACTGTCGTGAGAAATTTGGCCATCCGCAGGTCCGGCTTGCTCACCCGCACGGGAATTTCCAATGTTTTTTCATAGATCCACATACGTTTTGGTCCCCTATCCTCAGTACTCGATTTCCCACGGCCACGGTGTCTTGTGCCATACCCAGCGATCGGGAGACGAGGAATTGCCGTATTGCCGAAGAGGTCCCCGTTCCTTCTCGTACTGCCTTTTTGCCTCTGTCAGCTGCTCTGTCAATTCCTTGTACTGCTTCACAGCGCGCTGGTCATCCGGGTTCAGGTCCAAATACAGCTGGAGCTCCACGAGCGCAAACTGGACCTCCTGCAATTTTCGCAGCGGACTTCTGTCCA